>DASWYE010000030.1:0-25683 GCA_036405115.1 Telluria sp.
GTACCGCCTGTCGATCGTGCACTTCTGGGCGCTGATCTTCACCTACATGTGGGCCGGCCCGCACCACCTGCACTACACCGCGCTGCCTGACTGGACCCAGTCGCTCGGCATGGTGTTCTCCCTGATCCTGCTGGCGCCATCCTGGGGCGGCATGATCAACGGGATCATGACCCTGTCCGGCGCATGGCACAAGCTGCGCTCCGACCCGATCCTGAAGTTCCTGATCGTCTCGCTGTCGTTCTACGGCATGGCCACCTTCGAGGGCCCGATGATGTCGATCAAGACCGTGAATTCGCTGTCGCACTACACCGACTGGACCGTGGCGCACGTGCACGCCGGCGCCCTGGGCTGGGTCGGCTTCATCACCATGGGTTCGATCTACTACCTGATCCCGCGCCTGGCGGGCAAGAAGGAGATGTGGAGCGTGCGCCTGGTCGACACCCACTTCTGGGTCGCGACGATCGGCGTGGTGCTGTACATCGCCGCGATGTGGATCGCCGGCGTGATGCAGGGCCTGATGTGGCGCGCGGTGAACCCGGACGGCACGCTGACCTACACCTTCGTCGAAAGCGTCAAGGCCACCTATCCGTACTACATGATCCGCGTGCTCGGCGGCCTGCTGTACCTGACCGGCATGTGCATGATGGCCTGGAACACGTACATGACGATGCGCGAGACGAAGCCTGCCGACCTGCGCATCCCTGCGGCACTGGCACCCCAACACTGATACGACGGAGTTTGTAATGAAGTTTTCCCATGAGTGGATCGAAAAGAATCCCTGGCTGCTGATCTCGCTGGTCGTGGTGGTCATCTCGTTCGGCGGCCTGGTCGAAATCGTGCCGCTATTCTTCCAGAAGTCCACCACCGAGCCGGTGACGGGCCTTAAACCCTACTCGGCGCTGCGCCTGGTGGGCCGCGACGTGTATGTGCGCGAAGGCTGCTACAACTGCCACTCGCAAATGATCCGTCCGTTCCGCGCCGAGACCGAGCGTTACGGGCACTACTCGGTGGCGGGCGAGTTCGTGTACGACCGTCCGTTCCAGTGGGGCTCCAAGCGTACCGGCCCGGACCTGGCGCGCGTGGGCGGCCGCTATTCGGATGAATGGCACCGCGTCCACCTCGACAATCCGCGCGACCTGGTGCCGGAGTCGAACATGCCGGGCTACCCGTGGCTCGCCACGACCAGGCTCGATCCGCAGTCGGTGGTGCCGAAGATGCGCGCGCTCAAGCGCCTCGGCACACCGTACTCGGAAGAAGAAATCGCGGCCGGCCCTTCCGAACTGGAAGGCAAGACCGAGCAGGACGCACTGGTGGCGTACCTGCAGGGCCTCGGCACCCAGATCAAGGCAAGGAACTAAGACTATGGAACAGATTTTTGACAGCGCGAGCGCGATCATGACGGTGGTGAGCTTCATTACCTTCGTCGGAATCGTCCTCTGGACTTACGCACTGAAGGGAAAGCGCGACTTCGACCAGGCTGCACGCCTGCCATTCGCGGAAGAGGAGCACGGCCATGGCTGATTTCACCAGCGGTTTCTGGAACTGGTACATTGCGATCATCTCGATCCTGTCGATCCTGGGCTGCGGCCTGCTGCTGTGGTCCCAGTCCACGCACAAGGTGGCGGCAGATTCGGACGGCACCACCGGCCACGTGTGGGACGAGAACCTGCAGGAGTTGAACACGCCGATGCCGCGCTGGTGGATGTGGCTGTTCTATATCACCGTCGTGTTCGCGCTGGTTTACCTGGTGCTGTACCCGGGGCTGGGCACCTATAAGGGTACGCTCGGCTGGAACTCGAACGGCGAATACCAGGAAGAGCTGAGCAAGGCAGGCCAGGAATACGGTCCGCTGTTCGCCAGGTACTCGCAGCAGGACCTGCCGGCCGTCGCGGCCGACCCGCAGGCGCAGGAAATCGGCGAACGCCTGTTCCTGACCTACTGCGCGCAATGCCATGGTTCGGACGCACGCGGCAACAAGGGCTACCCGAACCTGACCGACAAGGACTGGCTGCACGGCGGCACCCCTGACGACATCAAGAAGACCATCCTGGCCGGCCGCACCGGCATGATGCCTCCGATGGCGGCGGCGGTCGGCTCGGACAAGGACGTCGAAGCGGTAACCCACTACGTGCGCAGCCTGTCGGGCCTGACCACCGATCCGATCAAGACGCACTTCGGCAAGGCCAAGTTCTCGGCCTGTATCGCATGCCACGGCGCCGGCGGCACCGGCAACACCATGCTGGGCGCCCCCAACCTGGCCGACAAGACCTGGCTGTACGGCGGTAGCGAAGAGAGCATCATGGAAACGATCCGCAAGGGCCGTACCAACACCATGCCGGCGTTCGGCGAATTCCTCGGCGAGGACAAGGTGCACGTGGTGGCCGCGTATGTGTGGAGCCTTTCGAACGAACCCAAGGCATTGGCAGCAAAGTAAGGCGAAATAATGAATAACCCGGAAGTAAAGGTCATCAAGATGTACGCGGCCCGCGAGGAGATCTATCCTCGCGAGGCAAAGGGACGCTATGCGTCGCTGCGGTGGATGACCGTCTGGCTCACCCAGATCCTGTTCTACGGCCTGCCGTGGCTCGAATGGAACGACCGCCAGGCCGTGCTGTTCGACCTGGCGGCGCGCAAGTTCTACATCTTCGGACTGGTGCTGTGGCCGCAGGACTTCATCTATCTGGCGGCGCTGCTGATCATCTGCGCCTACGGGTTATTCCTTGTGACGGCGGTGGCGGGCAGGGTGTGGTGCGGTTTCGCCTGCCCGCAAACCGTGTACACCGAGATCTTCATGTGGATCGAGCGGAAGATCGAAGGCGAACGCAGCGCCCGCATCCGCCTCGCCCGCCAGCCCTGGTCGGTCAACAAGGTCGCGCGCAAGCTGGCCAAGCACACCGGCTGGGGCATCGTCGCGCTGTGGACCGGCATCACCTTCGTCGGCTACTTCGCGCCGATCCGCATGATGGGCGGCGAGATCATGGCGCTGGCGCTCGGTGGCTGGGAGACCTTCTGGGTTGGATTCTATGCGCTGGCAACCTACGGCAATGCGGGCTGGCTGCGCGAGCAGGTGTGCAAGTACATGTGCCCTTATGCGCGCTTCCAGAGCGCGATGTTCGACAAGGACACGCTGATTGTCACCTATGACAAGGAGCGTGGCGAGCCGCGCGGCCCGAACTCCGGTGGAGACTGCATCGACTGCTCCCTGTGCGTACAGGTATGCCCGACCGGCATCGATATCCGCAAGGGGCTGCAGTACGAATGCATCGGTTGCGCCGCTTGCGTCGATGCCTGCAATACCGTGATGGATAAGGTCAACAAGCCGCAGGGCCTGATCCGCTACTCGACCGAACATGCGCTGGCGAAGAAGTGGAATTCGGCCCAGATCGCGCGCCGCGTGATGCGTCCCCGCGTTCTGATCTACACTGGCCTGCTGCTGGCGATCATGGTTGCGTTCGTGGCGTCACTGGCCACCCGCAACCCGGTCAAGCTGGACGTGATCCGCGACCGCGGCTCGATGGGGCGCGAGGTGGAGAACGACATGATCGAGAACGTGTACCGCCTGCAGATCATGAATACGTCGGAACAGTCGCACGTGTTTGTGATCAGCGCCACGGGCATCGATTCGCTGCACGTCGCCGAGCCCACCGAGGCGGTGCTCGAGGGCGCGACCACCCGCTCGGTGGCGGTGCGGGTCCGCATCCGCCACGGTGAAGGGGAGAAGGGCGCCAACCCGATCGAATTCGCGATCCAGGCCAAGGACGATCCGGCGCTGCGCGTCACCGAAGAAGCGGTCTTCATCGTGCCGCGCCGGTAATCACAGGAGTTATCGAAGATGGAATCGCAAGACAAGGACCAGAAGCCGTGGTACCGCCAGCGCTGGCCCTGGCTGCTGATGATCGGCCCGGCCTGGGTTGTGGTGGGCGCATTCATCATGATCTGGCTGGCATCGCGCACGCCGGACGCACTGGTGGTGGACGACTACTACAAGCGTGGCAAGGCGATCAACCAGGACCTGAGCCGGGACCGTGCCGCGGCCGAGAAGCAGTTGCAGCTGGACGCGCGCTACAACCCGGCGAACGAACAGCTGGAAGGCGTGCTGAGCGCAGCGGGGGCGCCGGCGTCCGCCGCGCTCGAGATCCAGCTGGTGCATTCGACGCAGCCGGAGAAGGACCTGAAGCTGTCCGCGCGCAGCGATGCGCAGGGCAGCTTCTCGGTCCCGCTGCCGATGCTCGAACGGGCACGCTGGCAGGTGATCGTGGAAGGGGAAGGGCGCGCCTGGCGCCTGACGGGCGAATGGCGCTGGCCGGAACAGCAGCAGGTGGTGCTGGTGGCCGACCCCGTCCGTTCTCCGCTGGTACAGCCCTGACCCGGGAAGGGAGGCGACTGTCCCCGCCAGGGGACCGTCCCCAGCTCTTCTGCACGAGCAATCGTTATGCTGGCGTCAGGGATAGCCGCCAGTGCAGCGCCTAGTCACCGTTGCCGGCGCAGGTTTCGGTGCCGGCGGCGATCGCCTTCAGCTGGACCGGGTCGACAATCGTCACTTCGCGCTTTTCCACCTTGATGCAGCCCTGCTTCTTGAAGCGCGACAGCAGCCGGCTCACGCTCTCGATGGTCAGGCCCAGGTAGTTGCCGATTTCCTCGCGCGACATGCGCAAGGCGAAGTGCGTCGACGAATACCCGCGCGCGGCATAGCGGGTGGACAGGTTGACCAGGAAGGCGGCAAAGCGCTGGTCCGCGCGCATGTTCCCCAGCAGGAGCATGACGTTCTGTTCGCGCGTGATCTCCTGGCTCATCATGCGATGGAAATGCCTCAGCAGCGTCGGTACGTGCCCGAACAGCTCCTCCAGCCGCGTGAACGGAACTTCGCACACTTCGCTATCTTCCAGCGCCACCGCGTCGCAATGGTGGTGGTCGGAGCTGATTGCATCCATCCCCAGCAGCTCGCCGGCCATCTGGAAGCCGGTGATTTGCTCTTCGCCGCGCGCATTGATCTGGTAGGTCTTGAAATGGCCGAAGCGAATCGCATACAGGTGCTTGAACGGCTGCTCCATCTTGTACAGGCGTTCATCCTTGGCGACCCGGCGGCGCCCGCCGATGATCTGGTCGAGGCGGTTGATCTCGTTGTCTTCCAGGCCGAGTGGCAGGCACAGCTGGTGCATGCTGCAGCTGGAGCAGCTGGCTTTCAGCGCTTGCAGGTTGACCGTGGCGTTGGGAACGAATGGTAGGGGCTGGCTCATGGCGGTATTATAGGTGGACTGATGCCATGCTGCAGAACAGCAGAGCGTTTTACTCCGGTACTTGCCTTTCTAAATGACAAAAAAACAAATTTCCCACAGTGGCGCGGAACCCGACCACGACGCCGACGATGAAGCGGCGGTGCGCGCGCTGACCGACCTCGCGCTCGAATGCGCCCGCAAGCAGGCCGGCGTGTCCGGGCTCCGGCGCGAAGTGCGCAAGCACCTGCTGAAAAAGCACGACGACGTGCTATACGACGCAGTCGAGGAGGCGCGCGACATGGCCGACGGCGCCCATGCCCTGCTGCGCGATACCATCGAGGAATCGGCATCCACGGTGCTGCTGCGCAGCCGCCAGGCGCGTGGCGATGAGCCGGACATGGAGATCAACGCATTCGCGATCCCGCTGTTCGTGCGCAGCACGGGCGGGCTGCGGCTGAACGAGGGCTTCGGCGACCAGCCGGCCTACGAGGAACTGCTGGAGAGCTTCACCCGGGATGGGCTGGAAAGCCCGGACGCGCGCGTGGTGCTGGTCCAGCACTGGTATGACCTGGCCGAGATGGACCGGATCAGCTATTCGAACCTGCACGACATCGTGCGCGAGGTGGCCGGTGGCATGGACGAACGCAAGGTGCGGCCGATGCCGGCGCTCGAACGCAGCATGAGCGGCTGGGACGAGATGCCATTCGCGCCGGACGACGAGGCGCTGGAGCTGCGCTTCCTGCTCGGTTTCTCGCTCAAGCGCGTGGACGACGCCTTCTATGCGGTGCCAAAAGGCGAGGCGCAGTCCGATGCCTACTTCGAACGGCGCATGGAACGCTACCGCGCGTGGACCGGCTCTGCCGAAGCGCTACTGGCGCGGCTGCTGGCGCCGGGACGCGAGGTCGCGCTGAGTTTCCTGTACCAGGACCTGTTCTTCGGCGCGAAGGAGCAGGGCGCGAGCGAGCTGTTCATGCTGCGCATGCTGGCCGATGCGCGCGCCGTGCTGGATGAGGGCGGCCTGGATGCGGCCAGCGTCAGCGCGGCGATCGGGCCGGCCGACGACGGCCATGTGGTCCGTGCTGAATTGCACAGCGCGGCTGGCGAGATGCTGGCGACCTACGACAAGCCGCTCCATTCGCCCGACCTGCTCGAGGAGGTCGTCGGCGAGGTTGCCGAGGCGCTGGCCTCAATCGGAATATCCGTCGTCCCCGCGTAGGCGGGGACCCATGCGCAGCATCAGTGACACATTCAGCATGGGTTCCCGCGAAGGGTCGCATCGGCCGGGGATGACAAACTAGAGGCCGGAGGGGTAGGTTTCCGGAGGTTCGTCGCCGGCCGGCGCGCCGCGGTCGATCGGCTGCACCGAATCGGTGTGGTCGAAATGGAGGATCGCATCGAACTGCTGCGGCAGCCGCGACATGAAGTAGTGGCTCTGGCGCTCGGTGCGCGGCAGGTACACCACGCCGATGGCGCGCTGCAGCCGTTCCTGCATCAGCGCTTCCACCGCGTGGTTGCGCTCGCGCAGGGGCAGGTAGAAGCGCTCGATCCCGCTACGGTGGAACACGTCCTCGTAGCTGTGCGGCAGGCCGGGGTTGACGCGCTTGCGCTCCGGCGGCTCGTCCCAGGCCGACGCCGCCGTCACGTGCCCGTGATAGGTCGAAAACCCGATCAGCACCACCTCGTCCTTGCCCCACTGCTGGCGCGCCAGCTGGCCGACCGTCCATTCGCCCATGCGCCCGACCTCGGTCGCGCGCGCGTCGCCGATGTGGGAGTTGTGCTCCCACACCACGATGCGCGCCGGCTCGCCGGACTTGAGCGACAGGTGGCGGTCGAGCGCTTCCAGCGTCTCGGCCATGTGGCGGTCACGCAGGTTCCATGACGAGATCCGGCCGCGGAACATGGTGCGGTAGTATTCCTCGGCGTTGTGCACCAGCCGCGCATTCTGGTGCGCGGCGAAAAATTCGTCCGCGCCCGAGGTGCGCGCGTAGTCGCCGGCGCGCTGCTGCATTTCGCGCAACTGGTTCAACACCTCCGCTTCGCACGATTCGGACATGCCGATGCCGGCCGCATAGCCGTAGCGCTGGCTGTCAGAGTGATAGTGGTCGAAGCAGCCATAGCGGCTGCGCGCGTTGCGTGCCGCTTCCGGGTCCACCTTCTGCAGGTAGCGCAGCACCTCGTCGATTGAGGTGAACATGCTGTACAGGTCCAGGCCGTAGAAGCCGACCTTGGCCAGCACCCCGTCGTTGTGGCCACGCAGCCATTCGATGAAGTTGACCACGTCCGCATTGCGCCACATCCAGGTGGGGAAGCGCTTGAATCCGCCCAGCGCCTGGACCGCGTCGCCGTCGCCCGATTCGGCGCGCACGTAGCGGTTCACGCGGTAGGCGTCCGGCCAGTCGGCTTCCACCGCGACCGCGGTGAACCCTTTTTCCGTAATCAGGCGCTGCGTGATGCGGGCGCGCTCCTCGTAGAACTCGTGGGTGCCGTGGGTCGCTTCGCCCAGCAGGACGAAGCGCGCGTCACCGACCAGGTCGAGCAGGGCGTCGTAATCGCGCGCGCCGCCTTCCAGTGCGGTGGAATGCCTGCCGATGGCGTCGGAAAGCGTGGTGTCCTTGATGCTTGGCATGGCTAGCGTGTGAATTGCGTCGTGATTTCGGCCTCGCGCCCGGCTTCAGCGTCATCCGGGTTGCGCGCGGCCTCCAGCAGCTGCCGGACCTCCGCATCGCTGGTCTGGTCGAAGTGGCCGTACCATTCGCTGACTGCGCGGAACATCATCGGGGCGCTCAGGCAGACCACCTCGTCCACCTCGGCGGCGATCATGTCGCGCGAATCGGGGGCGGCCACCGGCACCGCCACCACCACCCGGGCCGGCTTGTGGCGCTTGAGCGATTCCACCGCCACCCGCATGGTGGCGCCGGTGGCCAGGCCGTCGTCGACCAGGATCACGGTCTTGCCTGCGATAGTGCGGGGCTTGCGGCCGCCCCGGTAGGCCAGCTCGCGGCGCTCGATCTCCTGCGTCTCGCGATCGATCACCTCCTGCACCACCTGGGGCGGGACATGCATCTGGTGGACCACCGAGGTCTGCAGCACGCGCACGCCGCCGCTGGCGATGGCGCCCATCGCGTATTCTTCGTGGCCGGGCAGGCCGAGCTTGCGCACCAGCAGGATGTCTAGCGGCGCGTGCAGGGCGGTGGCGACCTGGTAGGCGACCGGGACGCCGCCCCGGGGCAGGGCCAGCACGAGCACGTCGTCGCGGTCGGCGTACTCCGTGAGCTGGCGGGCGAGCTGGGCGCCTGCCTCCTCACGGTTCTTAAAGTGGTGAAATTCGTTCATCCGTATGCACTCGCGGGTTGGGAATTGTCGTCATGATTATAGGATTCGCCCCGGCGCGGCGCGGTTCGCTTGCCGTGGGAAACTTCGTGCCGGTCAGCCGCCGCCGATGCCGCGCATGACCCGGCCGGTACCGCCGCATTCGGGACAAGGCTTGCCGTCCTCCATTTTTCCCGTGCCCGCGCAGTGGTCGCAGAGTCCTTCGCCCGCGCCCACCGTGCCCGGTTCGGCTTCATCGCCGGGGTTGAGTCGTTCATGTGGCTCCATGGTGTCCTCCTGTCTGATGCATCAATTTTAGGCACGTGCGGAGGGAGGGGGCGCGCTCCACGCGCGCATTCGCAGGGCGCAATGCCTACGTCGGCGCATTCCTACATTCGTTCAGACGCTGTGGCGGCATCGCGCGCGCGTGAGGACAGCGGGCAGGCACCCACCTATTGTCATTTTTTTATCAAGAAGATTGCTTGGGAAGGCATAGTCGAGCTACGGTTATTCACAAAACCGGGCCTGGACCCGGGCCGTGAATTTATTTAGCGAGCTCAGGGGTTGACAGCGTAAGTGCTTGATTCTTCGTGGGCCGGCAAGCTGCCTCAAGAATGGGCACTTTGTTGGAACCCGCATCAGCACTGGCCTGCGCGCTGTCAAGCCCGCCTTGTCCACAAAGTTATTCACAAGCAGTGTGGATATCGGAAAAAACCGTTCTGGCTCAGCTACTTAGCGATGTCCGTGTGTCCGTAGTGCAATAAGTTTGTAGGATAAATCCGCATCAAGTGCACGCTGCGAATGAAAAATTGCTTGCGGGCTTGTACTGGATAAATGTACAGTTATCGCAACCATCAATTTTGCGCCCGTATGTCCGCCGTTATCGAATCCCCGCCCGCCGTCGATCCCTTTGCCAGCCTCAACGAGGCGCAGCGCGACGCGGTCGAGCACGACATCGGCCTGCCGCCGGGCGAGGTCCGGCCCATGCTCGTGATCGCGGGGGCCGGCTCCGGCAAGACCAATACGCTGGCGCACCGGGTCGCGCGCCTGATCGCCGCCGGCGCCGACCCGCAGCGCATGCTGCTGCTGACGTTCTCGCGCCGCGCCGCACAGGAGATGGGGCGGCGTGCCGGCGGGGTGCTGCAAAAGGTGATGAAGCTGTCGCCAACGTCCTCGCCTGCCACGCTGCCCTGGGCCGGCACCTTCCACAGCATCGGCGCGCGCCTGCTGCGGGAGTATGCGGGCCGCATCGGCCTGGAGGACTCGTTCACCATCCACGACCGTGGCGACTCGGAAGACCTGATGGGCCTGGTGCGGCACGACATCGGCCTGACGCAAACGGCCAAGCGCTTCCCGCTCAAGGGCACCTGCCTGTCGATCTATTCGCGCGTGGTGAACACGCGCGAACCGCTGGCCGAAGTGCTGCAATCGGCCTTCCCCTGGTGTTCCGAATGGGAAGAAGACCTGAAGCGCCTGTTCGGCGCCTATGTCGACGCCAAGCAGGAGCAGAACGTGCTCGATTACGACGACCTGCTGCTGTTCTGGGCCGAGATGGTGGCCGATCCCGAGCTGGGTCCCGAGGTCGGCGCCCTGTTCGACCACGTGCTGGTGGACGAATACCAGGACACCAACCGCCTGCAGGCGGCCATCCTGCAAGGCATGAAGCCGCGTGGCGAAGGCGTGATGGTGGTGGGCGACGACGCCCAGTCGATCTACTCCTTCCGTGGGGCGACGGTGCGCAACATCCTCGACTTCCCCAAGCAGTTCGGCGACGCCACGCGGGTGGTCACGCTGGACCGCAACTACCGCTCCACCCAGCCGATCCTCGATGCATCCAACGCCGTGATCGCAGCTTCGGTGGAACGCCATGCGAAGACCCTGTGGACCGACAAGGTCTCGACCGCGAAGCCGCAGCTGGTGCTGATCCCGGACGAAGCCGAGCAGGCGCGCTGGGTCTGCAACCGCATCCTCGAGCACCGCGAGGCCGGCGTCGCCCTGACCCAGCAGGCGGTGCTGTTCCGCGCCGCCAGCCACTCGGCCGCGCTGGAACTGGAGCTCATGCGCCGCAACATCCCGTTCGTCAAATTCGGCGGCCTGAAATTCCTCGAGGCCTCGCACATCAAGGACGTGCTGGCGGTGCTGCGCTTCGCCCAGAACCCGAACGGGCGCATGGCCGGCTTCCGCGTCGCTCAGCTCATTCCCGGCATCGGCCCGGCCACCGCCACGCGCCTGCTGGATGCGATCGGCGAAGCGGCCGAACCTGTGGCCGCGGTCGAAGCGTTCGAAGCGCCCGCCAAGGCCGGCGGCGAATGGCAATCCTTCGTCGACCTGTACCGCTCCCTGCGCACGCCGGGCCTGCGCTGGCCGGCCGACATCGAACTGGTGCGCAACTGGTACATGCCGCACCTCGAACGCATGCACGACGATGCCAGCGTGCGCGCAGCCGACGTCGAACAGCTTGCGCAGCTGGCGGGCGGCTACGGCTCGCGCGAGACCTTCCTCGCCGAGATCACGCTCGACCCGCCGGAAGCGACCAGCGACCGTGCCGGGCCGCCGCTGCTGGACGAAGACTACGTCATCCTCTCGACCATCCACTCCTCCAAAGGGCAGGAATGGAAATCCGTGCACGTACTGAACGTCGTGGACGGCTGCATCCCCTCCGACATGGCCACCGGCAGCCAGGCCGACATCGAAGAAGAGCGGCGCCTGCTCTACGTCGCCATGACGCGCGCGAAAGAGCACCTGCACATCGTCGTCCCCAACAAATTCTTCATCAAACAGCAATCGCAGATGGGCGACCGCCACGTGTACGCCGCGCGCACGCGCTTCATCACCCCCGCCATGCTCAAGCACTACGAAGAATCCGTCTGGATGGACGCCACCACGGCCAAGAGCCGCGGCCCGATGCCCGACAGCGTGCGCATGCTGGTGCGCGACCGCGCCCGCAACGCCTGGAAGTAGGAAAACCCTCCCGGGGTCAGTCACCTTTTTAGGACGCATCCGAACCGATCTTTAGGAACCATCCGGCTTTGGTGTGTAGTATTGCTACTTATCGCTGATGGACACGTGGTGAATCGCCGCACGACTTGTCCAATGTCGGGGTACATTTGCTACATCAATCCGCCAGACTATTCCTCTTCCGGAGCTTGCACTGATGAAATCTCTAACCCGCTACGCCACCTTCCTTCTCCTGCTGGGTTCTGCGGTCGCGCATGCCGCCTGCGTACCGGCTCCGCTGGGCGAAACGGAAATCTATTTGCGCGGTTCGATGAACAACTGGGGCGTGGTGGAAGGCTCCGCGCTGAAGTACCAGTGCGACGCGTATTACGTCAACGTGAAGGCGCTGGGCCGCCACGACTTCAAGATCGCGGACGACAAATACTCGCCATCGAGCACAATCGGGGCGCCGCACGGCGCGTCCACGTCAGTGCCTGTCAACGGCGCCCGCTATGCGGCGGGTATTGGCAGCGACCCCGGCTCCGTCAGCAACCTGCACGCCAATTTCACCGGCGCCCATACCGTCAGGCTGGCCTTCGACAAGGCGATGCGCCCGTACCTGAGCATCGGCCCGAAGACCTTCGTGGATGCCAGCATCAAGCCGATCACCGACCCGGTGGTCCTGAGCCTGGCCTTCGACTCGCGCGACCCCACGGCCAAGTCCCCGTTCGGCGCCGCGCCAGCCGGGACCGAGATGTCGTTCAATCTGTCGGCGCTGCCCGGCGTCAGCAATGCCACCCTGGTGGTCGAACTGCGCTCGATGGAAGGCAACCAGGAGAACCTGCACTACAAGCCCGTCGCCCGCATCCCGATGCGCAAGTCCGCGGACGGCAAGCGCGAACGCTGGTCGGCCACCCACACCTTTCCGGCGATCGGCATCTACGGCTATTACTTCGAGACCGTCGTCGGTGGCAAAACCTACATTTACCAGAACAACGACGACGTGGTGTACTGGACGCGCGAGGCAGGCAGCAACGGCGTCGGCGTGGCCACCGCGATGCCGGCCAAACCGGCATCGATCCGCCGGTTCCGCCAGACCATCCATCGCGCTGACTTCAAGGTGCCTGCGTGGGCCAGCGACGCGGTCTACTACTACATCTTCCCGGAGCGCTTCCGCAACGGCGACCCGCGCAACGATCCGCGCCCCGAAACCGATTCCTACCAGGGCCATGCCGCCGAGTTCCACAAGAACTGGCTTGAGCGTCCATTCCGTCCCGGCAGCGGCGACGGCTCCGACGATTCGCCCAACAACGACTTCTTCGGCGGTGACCTGAAAGGCATCATCGACAAGCTCGATTACATCGCCGGCCTTGGCGTGAACACGATCTACATGACGCCGATCTTCACCGCGTCGAGCAATCACAAATACGACACCGCCGACTACCGCAACATCGATCCCCGCTTCGGCACCAATGCCGACTTCGAGCGCCTGGCGAAAGAAGCGAAGCGGCGCGGCATGCGCGTGATCGTCGACGCATCGTTCAACCATAGCGGCTCCGACTCGATCTACTTCGACCGCTTTGGCCGTTATGCAGGGCAGGGCGCCTTCGATGGCGGCAAGATCCGCCCCGGTTCGCCCTACGCCAGCTGGTACTCCTTCGACTCGTCCAAAACCCGGCCCGAAGAGCAGTACAAGGGCTGGGTAGGCGTGATGGACCTGCCCGAGTTGAACAAGATGTCGCCGGACTTCCGCCGCTTTGCATTCGGCGCGCCCGATTCGGTAACGCACCTGTGGCTGAAGCGCGGCGCATCCGGCTGGCGCATGGACGTGGCGCCGTGGGTGCCGGACGACTTCTGGCGCGAGTGGCGCAGCGCCGTCAAGGCGTACGACCCGCAGGCCCTGACGATCGCCGAAACCTGGTTCGACGCCTCCAAGTACTTCCTGGGCGACAGTTTCGATTCGACCATGAACTACATCCTGCGCAACGCGATCCTGGACTACGCGGCCGGCGGCGACGCGCGCGTCATCTACCGCAACGTGGAGCTGATGCGCGAGGCCTACCCGCCGCAGGCCTTCCACGCGCTCATGAACCTGCTGTCCACGCATGACCAGCCACGCTCGCTGCACCACCTCGGCTACCAGTCGCCGTCGCAAGGTCCGGATGCGCTGGCGCTGGCCAAGCGGCGCCTGCGCCTCGCCCTTTTCTTCCAGATGACCTTCCCTGGCGCGCCCAGCGTCTACTACGGCGATGAAGTCGGCGTGGACGGCGGCGAAGACCCGTACAACCGCGCCACCTATCCGTGGCCGGACCTGGGCGGCAAGCCGGATGAAGCGCTGCTGGCCGAGTACAAGGCGCTGATCAGGCTGCGCCACGACACGCCGGTGCTGCGCCACGGACGGCTGTCGGCACCGCTGCTGGTCGATGAGCACGTGATCGCGCTGGTGCGCCAGGATGGCGCGCAATGGGCGCTCACCCTCACCAACAATCAGGATGCGCCGCGCACCGTGCAGATCGCGCTGCCCGCGGCGATGCACAAGCTGCGGCTGAAAGATGCGCGCACTGGCCAGGACATTGCGATCGACGGCGGCAAGCTCACGGTCACGGTGCCGGCGCTGTCGGGAAGGGCGCTGTTGAGCCATTAAGCGTGAAGAAGGGGGCCGATCGGCAACAGATCGGCCACATACCCGGCGGTTATGATTTGATAACGCGAGTTGGGCGAAGATCGCGCCCGTTGGGCGCAAAAGGGCGGCGATTCCCGACAAGTTATCCCCTGACGCAATGCAACATCAAAAAATCGCGCCTCGAGCACCCCCTGTTCAGTTTCTTGTTCTGTAACTTGTTGATTTTATTGGCCTTGGCGGCTTGCACGAAGAACGTGCAGTTTGTTGCCGGCCCCATCGCTACGGGCCTTCCCGCTTGTCAAGTACCCCTTATCCACACGGTTATCCACACCAGCTGTGGATATCGGAAAATCCCTCGATAAATCCTGCACTTAGCGATTCCGGGGGCGGCGCCGCTTGAACTTCCGCGCCGTGCGACGATACTGATGGGAGGAAGCGAATCAGGAGGAGCGGTCATGAAGAACCTGTCTTGCATCGTGCTGCTCCTGATCTCTTGCATTTCCGCGAGCTCCACTGCGGCAGGACGCGAAACACCAGCGCAAGCATCGGCCAAGAGCTGTGCTCCAGCGGACCTGGATGCGCGCACGCTGGAACGGATCGCCGATGAACTCGGCAAGCTGAAAGAGCAGGTTTCGCCCGGCACGCGGATAGGAGAAAACCTGTCCGGACTGTTCAGCCCGATGGCGCTGATTGGCGCGCTGGAAGAAGAATTCCATATTTCGCTCACCGAAGACGAGGAGGAACGCATCCTGGACGGGACGGTCAGGACGGCGCAGGAGATCGTCCGCGCAAAACACCGGAAGAATGTCCCGGCCAATTCCTGCCATCTCGAGGAGACCTACGAGTTCGACTTCTGACTTGTCAACGCGGCTTCGTCTCCTCGAAACGCCTGAGGAACAGTTCGTACGCGCGATCCGGACCGATAGGAACGATTTTTTCGGGATGCGGAGGCGGCAGGTGCTCCCAGTTCACCCATGCCGGCGGCAGCAGGTCGCGCAGTTCCGTCGCCATACTGACCAGGTCCGCCTGCTTGATCAGCGGATCATCGTCGCGAAAGCCGAACCAGCGCCGCAATGACTCCTTCACCGGCTGCAAGCGCTCGCGCACGTAATCGCGTCCCAGCATCACCTTGACCGGCGATGGCCAGTCGCCCATGAACTCCTCGCAGTCGTGCATCAGCGCCGCGTAGGCGAGGTGCTCCGGCACCAGGCGCGACACCAGCACCGAATGTTCGGCCACCGAGTACCAGGGGCGCGCCGCGCCGCCCCAGCGTGGCTGCGACGCCAGGCACATGGCGATGTCGCTGATCGGCAGGCCGGTGGCGTCAGGCGCAAGCAAGTCCAGCACGAAGCCGGACGGGAACAGGATGGAGGTGCGTCCGTCGGGTTTGCCGGCCGGACCGGACGAAGCGTAAGCAGAAGTGATCATGATTCGCCCATCTTACCTGCAGCGGCCAGTGCGCACGAGTTCAGTAGATTGGCGGATATCGCATTACAATCGGATCATCGCGCCGCGGGCGCGCCTGCCGGGAGCCTGCCCTGGAACAGATCGATTGCGATGTGTTGATTGTAGGAGGTGGCATCAACGGCGCGGGCATCGCGCGCGATGCGGCCGGCCGCGGCCTGTCCGTCGTGATGTGCGAAAAGGACGACCTGGGCTCGCATACTTCGTCGGCGTCGAGCAAGCTGGTTCATGGCGGATTGCGCTACCTCGAACACTTTGAATTCTCACTGGTGCGCAAGGCCCTGCGCGAGCGCGAAATCCTGCTGCGCAGCGCGCCGCACATCATCTGGCCGCTGCGCTTCGTGATGCCGCACGATGCCGGGCAGCGTCCCGCATGGCTGATCCGCAGCGGACTGTGGCTGTACGACCGGCTGGCGCGGCGCGAATTCCTGCCCGGCTCGGAGTCGCTCAGGCTGGGCGCCCATCCTGCCGGCGAACCGCTCAAGCCGGAGTTCAAGCGCGGCTTCGCCTATTCGGATGCCTGGGTCGATGACGCGCGCCTGGTGGTGCTGTGCGCGATGGATGCGCGCGAACGCGGCGCCCGCATCCTCACCCGGACCCTGTGCGGACCGCTGCGTCGTGAGGGCAAGCGCTGGCATGCGCGCCTGCTGCACGACGACGGCCGCCGCACTGGCGTGCGTGCGCGCTGCCTTGTCAATGCGGCCGGCCCGTGGGCGGAAAGTGTGCGTCAGCTCGCGACCGGCGCACCCGACCGGCACACGCTGCGGCTGGTCAAAGGCAGCCACATCGTCGTGCCCAAACTGTTCGAGCACGCCTTCGCCTACATCTTCCAGGGCGCGGACCAGCGCATCGTGTTCGCGCTTCCATATGAAAATGACTTCACGCTGATCGGCACCACCGACGTGGACTTTGCCGGCAGCCCCGATGACGTGGCGATCAGCACCGCCGAAACCAGCTACCTGTGCGGCGTCGCCAGCCATTACTTCCGCAAGCCTGTCTCGCCGCCGGACGTCGTCTGGTCCTATTCCGGCGTCCGCCCGATCGTCGGCGACCACGCGGTGGATCCGTCGTCTGCCACGCGCGACTTTCGCCTCGATTACGACGACGCAGGCGCGCCGATGCTGACCGTCTGGGGCGGCAAAATCACCACCTTCCGCAAGCTGGCGGAGGAGGCGGTGTCGCGCATCGCACCCGCACTCGACGCGACGCGCGGGCCGTGGACCGCTAACGCGGTGTTACCCGGCGGAGACCTGTTCGGAGAGCGGCCCAGCAGCCGCAGCGTGCTGGAATACGGCGAATGGCTGCGCGGCATGCGGCTGCGCTACCCATGGCTGCCGCTGGAGGTCTTCCGGCGCTATGGCCGCGCCTACGGCAACCGCATGAACCGCCTGCTGGATCATTGCCGTTCGATGGCCGACATGGGGCCCGAGATCGTGCCCGGCCTGTATGCGGCCGAAGTGTATTACCTGACCACGCGCGAGTGGGCGGCTACCGCGCAGGACATCCTGTGGCGGCGCACCAAGCTGGGCCTGCACGCACCGGGCGGCAGCGAGCAGGTACTGGCGGACTGGCTCGCCAGCCATTGAATAAAAAACCGGGTAGCTTGAGGCTACCCGGATGTTCCTGCGCCTGGCTTAGTGCGACGCGAGCCACTTGTCGATTTTTGGCAGCAATTCGTTGCGCACCCTGATGCGGGTGGCGATGTTGGCCGCTGCAGTTTCGGCGTCGCGGCGCGACGTCGGCGCCAGGTGTTCCTGGGCGTATTTATCGAGCTTCGCGATGGTCGCCTGCTCGCCGGACGCCGAGGCAAGGCGCGGGATGTAGCGGCTGCGGGAGGTCGCATCGACCCGCTCGTTCACCCTGGCCAGGTTCGCCAGCGCAAAGTCGAGCGCCAGCTCCGGATGGTTCTGGGCCACGACGGCGATCATGTCGGCGCTGTTGGTCACGCCCGGTTCGTCCGTCAGCGCCATGTCGAGCGCGCGCTGCGCCAGCGCCTTGTCCGCCGTCGACGCCAGCAGGCGGTAGTAGCCGTCCTTGATCATCTGCGATTTTTCCGCCTTCGCTGCTGCACGCAGCTGGTCCCAGGTCGCGGCATCGGCGTGGTGCGCCACCACGTACATGATGGTCTTGCGCAGCGGACCGGGCATGGCGGAAGGATCGCTGGACTGGGCCGCGTAGCGGCGCCGCGCCTCGGCGATGACGGCCGGGTCGCCTAAGGTGCCCAGCGTGGCAATCAGCTGTTCGCGCAGGGTGGCGATAGTCTCCAGCTCGCCCTTGCGCGCGGTCCAGCCGGTCTGCTCCATGAGCGGGCGCAGGCGCTTGAGCGCGAAAGCCCTGAACTTCTGCTGGCGCGCCTCGTCGCCGCGATAGCGGTCATCCAGTCCGTTCAACACGCCCACCACGCGTCCCCACACCTGCGGGTCGGCCGACAGCGGCAGCGTGTTGGCCAGGTCAAGGAAGCGCGCCGGGTCCTGCACGCCGGCCAGGCCCAGCGCCCAGCTGTCGGACAGGATGCCCAGCTGGTCGATCGGCTTGACCTTGGCGAAGTCCTTCGCAATGCGCGCGAATAGCGCATCCGGATACACGGTGCGGTAGTAACCGGCCTGGCCCGCGTTGATGACCAGCGCGCCGCAACCAGGAACGGTGAACGAGCCCTTGCCGCCGATGACCAGCGTACGCGCCGGCGAAATCGAACCGACCGTTTGCGAGATGACCGGCACGCGCCACGTCAGCGGCTGCTTGCCCGGACGGTCGCGCGTGAACTCTTCCTGCACCACCGAGACCTGCGTGTTGCCGGCCTTGCAGCTGGCGTCCGTCACGCGGATCATCGGCACACCCGGCTGCAGCGTGAAGTCGTGCGCGATCGCCTTGATCGGTTTGCGCGCGGCCTTCTCGATTTCGTTCCACAGGTCGTCCGACACGGTGTTCTGGTAGGCGTACTTCTTGATGTACGAACGCACGCCGTCGCGCCACGCCGTTTCGCCCACATAGTTCTCCAGCATGCGGATCACCGCTTCGCCCTTCTGGTAGGTGATGCTGTCGAATGCCTGGCTTGCCTGTTCCACTGTGTCGATCTTCTGCACCACAGGGTGCGTGCTGGCGACGGAGTCCAGGTTCATTGCGCCTTCACGCACTGCAACCGCACCCAGGTGACTGTTCCATTCGGGATGCAGCTTCTCGGTCATGCGGCTCTCCATCCATGATGCGAAGCCCTCGTTGAGCCACAGGTCGTCCCACCAGCGCATCGTCACCAGGTTGCCGAACCACTGGTGCGCGATTTCGTGCGCACCGATCGAGAACGCGCCCTGTTTGTCGCCCTGCGTCGAAATGGCAGGATCGAGCAGGAGTGCATATTCGAAGGTGAAGATCGCGCCCCAATTCTCCATCGCGCCGAAGAACTGGCTGCGGCCCGGCGCGGCGACGTTATCGAGTTTCGGCAGCGGGTAGGGGACGCCGAAGTAATTGTTGAATTCCTTGAGCAGCTTGCCCGATTCGTCCAGCACGTACCGGGCCTGCTTGATGTTGCCGCGCTTGGTTACCACGCCAAGCTCGGTGCCGGCTACGGTCTTCGTCGCGCGCTCGAAGTCGCCCAGCGCGAAGAACAGCAGGTAGGTCGACATTTTCGGCGAGCGGCCGAACAGCACCTTCTTGCGGCCGTCAGGCAGTTTGGTGGTGCTTTGCACTGGCATGTTACTGACTGCCATCTGGTCGCCGGGAACGATGGCCTCCAGCGTGAAGGTGGCCTTGTACGCCGGCTCGTCCCACGACGGGATCACGCGGCGGGCGTCCGAGTTCTCGAACTGGGTGTACAGCGCGCGCTTCTTGCCCTGCGGGGTGTCGTAATCGAGCGAGAACAGGCCCACAGCCTGGGTGCCGATCTTGCCACTGTATTCCAGTGCCAGCTTGTATTCGCCGCGCGCGAGCGGCTGCGCGAACGTGAACGTCGCCGTTTGCGCTTCCTCGTCCACCGTGATCTTCGGCTGGTGCGATGCGCCGCCGGCGCCGGTCAGCTGTGCCGACGCGAATGCCATCTCGGTGGCGTTCAGCGTGATCGTCGCCGTCGGTTCCAGCACCGTCAGGGAGATCGTGGTCTTGCCGGTGTAGGTCGCATTGGCCGCGTCGGGCGTGATCGACACATCGTAATGGCTTGGCGCGACGCTGCGCGGCAACTGGGTGGTCGCATCGGCCGCGATCGCGCGGGCAGGATTGGCGGGCGCCGCGGCAGCGGGCATCGAAGCGAAGGCGGAGAGCAGGGCAGTGACGAGCAGGGTGCGGCGCATGGAAATCCTTCTCTATATGTATGTTTGAGCGCCGACTATTGTTGCGGCGGACCGGTCAATCTATCGTCAAAGGCGGCTTGATGTCAAACCGTTCAGCCTCAAGCGCAGCCGCAAAAAACGGGATATGATCGCCGTTGCCAAAAAGTGAACAAGGAGAGCCAGATGATCGACCTGTATTCCGCCGCCACGCCGAACGGGCATAAAGCCTCGATCGCACTGGAGGAGCTGGGGCTCCCGTACGAACTGCATGCGCTGGAGCTGTCCACCAATGTGCAAAAGGAGCCGTGGTTCCTGGCGATCAACCCGAACGGGCGCATTCCGGCCATCGTCGACCGCGCCGAGGACAACTTCGCCGTGTTCGAATCCGGCGCCATCCTGATGTACCTGGCCGAGAAGACCGGGCAGCTGATGCCAACCGACGCAAAGGGCCGCTCGCGCGTGGTGCAGTGGCTGATGTTCCAGATGGGCGGCGTCGGTCCGATGATGGGACAGGCGAATGCCTTCTACCGCTACTTCCCCGAGAAGATCCAGCCCGCGATCGACCGCTACCAGGGCGAGAGCCGGCGCCTGTTCACGGTGCTGGACGGGCAGTTGAAGGACAACGAATACCTCGCCGGTGATTATTCGATCGCCGACATCGCGCACTTCGCGTGGGTGCGCACCGCACCGTGGTCGGGGGTATCGACCGAGGGCCTGCCGCACCTGCAGCGCTGGCTGGCGCAGATCGAGCAGCGCCCCGCGGTGCAGAAGGGCGTGCAGATGCCACCGTACAAGCGCGACCTGACCCGCAATGTCGAAGACGCCGAGGCCCTGATCTCGGACGTGCGCGGCATGATGGAAACCGGCCAGTCCAAAAAGCAGTAATCCTCACTTAAAGGAGATCCAATGAAGCTCTACGTCAGCCCGTACGCGCCCAATCCGCGCCGCGTCACGATGTTCATGGCCGAGAAGGGAATCACCGGCATCGAGCTGGTGACGGTGGACCTGATGAAGGACGAGCACCGCACGCCGGAATACCTGGCCAAGAATCCGCTCGGGCTGGTGCCTGCGCTGGAGCTGGACGACGGCCGCGTGCTGTCGGAGACGCGCGCGATCTGCACCTACCTGGAAGGGCTGTATCCGGAACCGAACCTGATGGGCAAGGATGCCGAGCAGCGCGCGTTCATCGAGATGGCCGACCGGCGCATCGAGTTGCAGGTGTTCCGCGGGATCACCGACTGGGTGCGGCATACGCATCCGGCGCTGGCGACGCTGGAGAAGCCGCAGTTCGCGGAATTCGGCGCCGCGCAGGCGTCCAAGGCGCGCGACAAGATGCGCTGGCTGGATGAGTTGCTGGGCAAGCAGCAGTACGTGGCGGGCGAGCGCTTCACGATCGCGGACATTACCGCATACACGGGGCTGGAGTTCGCGAAGGCGCTGGTGAAGTTCCGTCCGGGCGATGAAGGTCTGAAGAACGTGCAGGCGTGGCGCGACCGCATGCACGACCGGCCGTCCGCCGCCGCCTCCAAATAGCGGCAAGATGCGTCATCCCCGCGAAAGCGGGGACCCATGCTGAGTGTTTTTAGCGATGACGTTATCGCCTGTGGATTCTCACTAGGGGCCCCCGCGAAGGGGGCCGCCATCGGCCGGGGGTGACGAGTACAGGAGTGCAATCCCTATGCGATGCGCTTGTACCAGGGCTCGTTGGCGAACATCGGCTGGTAGTACGCGTACAGGGGGTCGCCTTGCTCCATCACGCGGTCGATCCCGATCACTCCGAACAGCGCCAGGCTGTCATGGAACAGCTGGAGCACGCGCGCCCGCAGCACCGGGCCGTAGTCGGGCAGGGCACGCCCGCAGATGATCATCTGGAATTCGTTGGGCGAGGCGTCCGTCACCACGTTGTACTGTGCCCAGGTAATGCGGCTTTGCAAGCGCGGCGTCAGCGTGGCGCGCTTGCCCTTGATGACGAAATAGTCGGCCAGGTTGGCCATCCCGCCGCTCTTCAGGTATGCCTCCTGGTATTCCTCCATCCGTTCCACCGGGATGCTGGCCCGCGCCGCGTCCGACACCGCTTCCTCACTGGGCAGCGTGGCGTAGATTTCGGTGCGGCGGTGCAGCTGCTCCTCGGCCAGCAGGATCGCCAGCGACCACGCGGCCTCCGGCCCCGCGCAGTCGGGCAGCCACACCTTGGGCACCGGCGAGGCATGCAGGCAGGCCAGCATGATGCGCAGCAGGCGCGCCTGCTCCGGGTCGTCGAACAGCGGCGCAGGCTGTACCGACAGCGCGCGCAGCAGCTCCGAGCTCATGCCGGCCTGGTGCAGGATGGCGTTCTGCAGCATCGACACGGTGTCGAGGCCATGCGCGTGCATCAGCGCGTGCAGCTTGCGCCGCAGGCCGGCCCGGTCGAAGGCGCGAAAATCGAAGCCGTGGCGCTGGAATACGGCTTCCAGCAGCAGGTCGATTTCCAGCTCCTCCGTGGCCAGCACCGCGCCCGGGTCCATTGTCGGCAGCCGGGTCAATGCAGCCACACTCGCATCAGCGACAGCAGCTGGGCGACATCCACCGGCTTGGTGATGTAGTCGGAGGCACCTGCGGCAATACACTTGTCGCGGTCACCCTTCATCGCTTTTGCGGTCAGGGTGATGATCGGCAGCGAACGGAACTTCGGGATGCGGCGGATCGCCCGCATCGTGTCGTAGCCGTCCATCTCCGGCATCATGATGTCCATCAGGACGATCTCGATGCCAGGGTCCTTCTCCAGCACCTCGATGCCGTCGCGGCCGTTCTCGGCGAACAGCACCTGCATCTGCTGGCGCTCCAGCAGCGAGGACAGCGCGAAGATGTTGCGCAGGTCATCGTCGACGATCAGCACCTTGCGTCCGGCCAGGCCGCCGTCCTGGGCGTGGATCTCGTCCAGGATGCGGCGCTGCGCTTCCGGCAGGCTGGCGTGCGAGCGGTGCAGGAACAGCGCGGTCTCGTCCAGCAGGCGCTCCGGCGAGCGCGCATCCTTGATCACGATGGTCTTGGCGTACTTCTTGAGCTTCGCGACTTCGCGCTTGTTCAAGTCCTTGGCCGTGTTGATCACGATCGGCAGGTCGCGCAGGTTCTTGTCTTTGCCGATCGTATCCAGCAGGTCGAAGCCGGAGATGTCGGGCAGGGTCAGGTCGAGCACCATGCAGTCGAAGTGGCTGTTCTTGAGTGCCTCCAGCGCTTCGGCGCCGTTTTCGACCGCGACGATGCGGATGTCCTTGGCGCCGATCAGTTCCACGATCGAATCGCGCTGGGCCTGCTCGTCGTCCACCACCAGCAGGCTGCGCTTGCCACCCATCAGGAACTTCTGGATACGCGTGAATTCTTCGTTCAGCGCATCCTTCGACACCGGCTTGTTGAGGTAGGAGATCGCACCCTGGCGCAGCGCCTTTTCGCGCTCGCGCAGGCTGGACATCACGTGCACCGGGATGTGGCGGGTGCTCGGATCGCGTTTCAGGCGGTCCAGCACGGTGAAGCCGTCGATATCCGGCAGGTCGAGGTCGAGCAGGATCGCCGATGGCAGGTAGTCGCGCGCCATGGACAGCGCCGAGTCGCCCTTGTGCGTGACGATGCCCTTGAAGTTCTTTTCGCGGGCGAATTCCAGCACCACCTTGGCGAAGCGGTCGTCGTCCTCGATGATCAGGACCGACGGATCGCCCGGCGCGACCAGGCCGCGGTCGTCCAGCATGCCGCCATATTCCACCGCCGGCGGCGAGCTGATTTCATCGACCACGTCCACGGTGGTCACGTCCATTTCGCGCGGCGGCGCGTAGACCACATGCGAGGGCAGGGCGGCGGCAGGGCGCGCCACCGGCTGGCGCGCCAGGTCGTAGTTGATGAAGCCTGCGCGGTTGTACGGCAGGTACAGGGTGAAAGTGGAGCCGGCGTTGACTACCGATTCGACGCGGATCTCGCCGCCCAGCAGGCGCGCCAGTTCGCGCGAAATCGACAGGCCCAGGCCGGTGCCGCCGTACTTGCGGGCGGTGGAGCCGTCGGCCTGCTGGAACGCCTCGAAGATCAGCTGCAGCTTGTCGGACGCGATACCGACGCCGGTATCCTTGACCGAGAACGCCAGCACCGCGTCGGCATTGACGAGGTTCGGGTGATCGGTGGTCCAGCCGGAATCGGCCATCGAGATTTCCAGCGCCACCTGGCCATGGCTGGTGAACTTGAACGCGTTCGACAGCAGGTTCTTCAGGACCTGCTGCAAGCGCGTGGTATCGGTCATCACCGAATTCGGCAGGTTGT
Source organism: Telluria sp. (assembly GCA_036405115.1). GTDB lineage: Bacteria > Pseudomonadota > Gammaproteobacteria > Burkholderiales > Burkholderiaceae_D > Telluria. Next base: position 24,090 of record DASWYE010000030.1, read on the forward strand.
CGGCCAGTTCGACCTGGAAGCCGAGGTGCTTCTGTTCGGCCATGTGGCGGAAGGTGCGTTCGACGTAGTTGCGCAGGTTGCCGAAGCGGTATTCGGACACGTCCAGCGTCACCGTACCGGACTCGATCTTCGACAGGTCGAGAATGTCGTTAATCAGGGTCAGCAGGTCGGAACCGGAACCGTGGATGGTCTTGGCGAATTCCACCTGGCGCGGCGACAGGTTGCCCTCCGGGTTGTCACCCAGCTGCTGCGCAAGGATGAGCAGCGAGTTCAGCGGGGTACGCAGCTCGTGCGACATATTCGCCAGGAACTCGGACTTGTACTTGGAGGACAGGGCCAGCTGGGTGGCCTTTTCTTCCAGCGCCAGTTTTGCCTGTTCCACCTCGCGGTTCTTGCGTTCCACCTCGATGTTCTGCTCGGACAGCAGGCGCGCCTTTTCAGCCAGCTCCTGGTTGGTCTGCTGCAGTTCCTGCGCCAGCGACTGCGACTGGGTTAGCAGCGATTCGGTACGGCTGTTCGCCTCGATGGTGTTCAGGACCACGCCGATCGATTCCATCAGCTGGTCGAGGAAGGACAGGTGGGTCTCGGTGAAGCGGTCCAGCGACGCGATCTCGATGACCGCCTTGACTTGCTGTTCGAACAGGATCGGCAGCACCACGATGTTGGTCGGCGGCGCCGCGCCCAGGCCGGACGAGACCACGATGTAGTCGCGCGGCACGTCGGTCAGCCAGATCCGGGTCTTCTCGACCGCGCACTGGCCCACCAGGCCTTCGCCCGGCAGGAAGGAAGTCGGCAGCTTGCGGCTGGAACGGTAGCCGTAGCTGGCGATCATGCGCAGGCGCGCGTCCATCTCCTGCGAGTCCATCATGTAGAACACGCCGTGGTGCGCAGACACCAGCGGCGCCAGTTCCGAAAGAATCAGCTTGGTCACGGCGCCCAGGTCGCGCTGGCCCTGCAGCAGTCGCGTGAAGCGCGCCAGGTTGGTCTTCAGCCAGTCCTGCTGCGCGTTCTTCTGCGTGGTCTCCTTCAGGTTTCGGATCATCTCGTTGATGTTGTCCTTCAGGTAGGACACCTCGCCGCGCGCCTCCACCTGGATCGAACGGGACAAGTCGCCTCGCGTCACCGCGGTTGCCACCTCACCGATCGCGCGCATCTGGTTGGTCAGGTTCGCCGCCAGCTGGTTCACGTTCTCGGTCAAGTCCTTCCAGGTGCCGCCGACGCCGGACACGTTTGCCTGGCCGCCCAGCTTGCCCTCGGTACCCACCTCACGCGCCACGCGGGTCACCTCGGATGCGAACGAGGACAGCTGGTCCACCATGACGTTAATGGTGTCCTTCAGTTCCAGGATCTCGCCCTTCACGTCCACGGTAATCTTCTTGGACAGGTCGCCGCGCGCCACCGCGGTCGTCACCGCCGCGATGTTACGCACCTGGCCCGTCAGGTTCGACGCCATGAAGTTCACGTTGTCGGTCAGATCCTTCCAGGTGCCCGATGCGCCCGGCACGTTCGCCTGGCCGCCGAGCCGCCCTTCGGTACCCACCTCGCGCGCCACCCGCGTCACTTCGGAGGCAAAAGAAGAGAGCTGGTCCACCAT
>DASWYE010000031.1:0-9086 GCA_036405115.1 Telluria sp.
AGCGATTTGCCGCTGCGCTTGAGCGCGGACAGCACCTGCAGCGCCGACACGATGCCGTCGCCGGTGGTGTGCTTGTCCAGGCACAGCAGGTGGCCCGAGCCTTCGCCGCCGTACAGCCAGCCGCGCTCCTTCATCACTTCCCGCACGTAGCGGTCGCCGACCTTGGCGCGCGCGAAGCCGACGCCCATTTCCTTGAACGCGACTTCGAGCGCCATGTTGGTCATCAGGGTGCCCACCGCGCCTTTGACCTCGCCCACCGACATGCGGTCGCGCACCATTACGTACAGCAGTTCGTCGCCGTTGTAGATGCGGCCGGTGGCGTCGACCATGATCAGGCGGTCGGCGTCGCCATCGAGCGCGATGCCGAGATCGGCCTTGTGCTCGACCACCGCTTCGGACAGCGCTTTCGGCGCGGTCGCGCCGAAGCCGGCGTTGATGTTGAAGCCGTCCGGCTTGGCGCCGATCGAGATGACTTCCGCTCCCAGTTCGTGGAACACGTGCGGGGCGATGTGGTAGGCCGCGCCGTGCGCGCTGTCGACCACGATCTTCAGCCCGCGCAGGTCAAGCTCGTTGGGGAAGGTGCTCTTGCAGAATTCGATGTAGCGGCCCTGCGCGTCGTCCAGACGCTTGGCGCGGCCGAAGCGCTCGGACGGGACGCAGTCCATCGGCTGGTCGATCGCGGCTTCGATCTCCAGTTCCACTTCGTCCGGCAGCTTGGTGCCATGCTCGGAGAAGAATTTGATGCCGTTGTCCTGGAACGGGTTGTGCGACGCGGAGATGACGACGCCGGCCGACAGGCGCAGCGCGCGCGTGAGGTAGGCGATCGCCGGCGTGGGCATCGGCCCGGCCAGCATGACGTCCACTCCGGCAGCGGCGAAGCCGGCTTCCAGCGCTGCTTCCAGCATGTAGCCGGAGATGCGGGTGTCCTTGCCGATCAGGACGGTCGGGCGGCCGCTGCTGCCAACGGTACGCGCCAACGTCTTGCCGGCGGCATAGCCGAGGCGCATGACGAAATCAGGGGTGATCGGTGCCTGGCCCACCAGGCCGCGGATGCCATCGGTGCCAAAATATTTACGTCCCATGTGCTGTTTTCTCTTTTAGGTTTGTGGGTTCAAGTCGATGCGTGCCAGACTGCCAGGGCATCGACCGTTTCCGCGACGTCGTGTACCCGCACGATTCTAGCGCCATGCGCGACTGCCGCCAATGCCCCGCCCACGCTGCCGGCCATGCGCTCGGCCACCGGTTTGCCGGTCAGGGCGCCGATCATGGTCTTCCGCGAGACGCCGGCCAGCACCGGCAGGCCAAGTTCGTCGCGCATGCGGCCGATGCCGCGCATGAGGGCGAGGTTGTGCTCGAGCGTCTTGCCGAAGCCGAAGCCGGGGTCGAGGCAGATGCGCTCGCGCTCGATGCCGGCCGCGGTCAGCGCGTCGATGCGCTCGCGCAGGAAGGCGATGACTTCCGCCACCACGTCCTGATAATGCGGCTCCTGCTGCATGGTCTGCGGTGCCCCCTGCATGTGCATGATGCACAGGCCGCAGTCGCTGTCCTTCACCGCCTCGATGGCGCCGGGCGCGCGGAAGCCGTTGATGTCGTTGATCAGGTCCGCGCCGGCGATCAGCGCTTCGCGCATGACTTCGGGCTTGTAGGTGTCCACCGAGAGCGGCTTGCCGATGTCGCGCAGGGCATACAGCACGGGCATCACGCGGCGCAGCTCTTCTTCCAGCGTCACCGGCGGGGAACCCGGTCGAGTCGATTCGCCGCCGATGTCGATGATGTCCACGCCCTGCCCCACCATGGCCTCGGCGTGCGAGAGGGCGAATTCGAGCGCGGCGAAGTTGCCGCCGTCGGAGAAGGAGTCGGGGGTAACGTTCAGGATGCCCATCACGACGGCTTTTTTGTCGAGCTGGAAGCCGAAGCGGCCGCATTGGAGGTATTGGCGCATGCGATTCAAAGATACGGGCAAAGAAAAAGGGTGGGAATGGCCCACCCTCTGTTCTAGTTGAAGATCAGGGGACGGTCCCGTTCCGGGACAGTCCCCATACATCAGGCTGGGGCCGGGGCGTTCTGGACGCCGCCGGCGCCGGCATCGCCGCTGCCGCGCTTGGGCGTGACGCCCGTCTTCGGCGGACGCGGCTCGTTGCCGGCCATGATGTCGTTGATCTGGTCCGCGTCGATGGTCTCCCAGTCGAGCAGCGCCTTGGTCATCATTTCGACCTTGTCGCGGTTCTCTTCCAGCAGGCGGCGCGAGAGCGCGTACTGCGTGTCGAGGATGCTGCGGATCTCGGCGTCGACCTTCTGCTGCGTCGCTTCCGAGATGGTCTTGGTGTGGCCGCCGAAGAAGCCTTCGTTCTCGGAGTCCTCGTACACCATCACGCCCATCGAGTCGGACATGCCGAAGCGCGTCACCATCGAGCGCGCCAGCTTGGTTGCCCGCGCGAAGTCGTTCGATGCGCCGGTCGACATCTGGCCGACGAAGATCTCCTCGGCGATGCGGCCGCCGAACAGGATCGAGATCTCTTCCAGCATCTTGTCCTTGTAGCCGGACAGGTTGTCGTGCTCAGGCAGCTGCCAGGTCAGGCCGAGCGCGAAGCCGCGCGGCATGATCGTGACCTTGTGCACCGGGTCCGCCTTCGGCAGCAGCTTCGCGATCACGGCGTGGCCGGACTCGTGGTAGGCCGTGTTGCGGCGCTCCTCTTCGCGCATGACCATCGACTTGCGCTCCGGGCCCATGAAGATCTTGTCCTTGGCGTCCTCGAAGTCGTTCATCTCGACCAGGCGCTTGTTGCGGCGCGCGGCGAACAGCGCAGCCTCGTTGACCAGGTTGGCCAGGTCGGCGCCGGAGAAGCCCGGGGTGCCGCGCGCCAGCACGTCGGCCTTGACGTCGGAACCGATCGGCACCTTGCGCATGTGGACGTTGAGGATCTGCTCGCGGCCGCGGATGTCCGGCAGGCCGACCATCACCTGGCGGTCGAAACGGCCCGGACGCAGCAGCGCCTTGTCCAGCACGTCCGCGCGGTTGGTCGCGGCGACCACGATCACGCCGGACGACGCTTCAAAGCCGTCCATCTCCACCAGCAGCTGGTTGAGGGTCTGCTCGCGCTCGTCGTTACCGCCGCCCATGCCGGCGCCGCGATGGCGGCCGACCGCGTCGATCTCGTCGATGAAGATGATGCACGGCGAATGCTTTTTCGCGTTCTCGAACATGTCGCGCACGCGCGAGGCGCCCACGCCGACGAACATCTCGACGAAGTCGGAGCCCGAGATCGAGAAGAACGGCACTTTCGCTTCGCCCGCGATGGCGCGCGCCAGCAGGGTTTTACCGGTACCCGGAGGGCCCACCATCAGCACGCCGCGCGGAATGCGTCCGCCCAGCTTCTGAAACTTGGTCGGGTCCTTGAGGAAGTCGACGATCTCGGTGACTTCTTCCTTGGCTTCGTCGCAGCCCGCCACGTCCTGGAAGGTGACGTTGTTGTTGGTGTCGTCCAGCATGCGCGCCTTCGATTTACCGAAGGAGAATGCGCCGCCCTTGCCGCCGCCCTGCATCTGGCGCATGAAGAATACCCACACGCCGATCAGCAGCAGCATCGGGAACCACGAGATGAAGATCTGCGACAGGAACGATGGCTCCTCCGGCGGCTTCACGTCGAAGCGCACGCCGTTGTCGCGCAGGTCGCCGACCAGGCCGCGGTCCAGGATGGTCGCGGTGGTGCGCACCTTGGTGTCGTCCGAGCGGGTCGCGGTGATGGTCGAACCCTCGATCACCACGTCCTTGACGCGCTTGGCCTCGATTTCGTCGAGCAGCTCGGAGTACTGGATCGGCCTGGTGCCGCTTGCCGCGCCCTGCGTGTCGAACTGCTTGAACAGCATGAACAGCAGCAGGATGGCAATCACCCAGACGGCCGACTTAGAAAACATGTTATTCACCAAATACTCCTTCGATGCTCGCGCATCTTTACCTGTTCCAGGACACCGATTTTACTCGCATTGCAGGGGCGGTGCCCAGCGAAGTCCATCGCTATCATATTGCTAACCCCGTCAATATACTGCACAGGGGGCTACCCGAGCCAGAAATGGGGGCCGAAAGCTCAAATATCAAGGGCGGATTCGCCTTCAAAAGTGCGCTTTTCGGTAGCAGGATTCTTCAAACCTCGCCCCAGCAGGAAAATCTCGGATGATTTGTCGCGGCTGGCCTTGGGCTTCTTCTGCTGCACGGTCTTGAACTCGGTCCGGAACTTCTCGACGATCTGGGTAAAACCCATGTCCTTGAAGCATTTGACCAGCAGCGCGCCCTCCGGTTTCAGGTGGTACTGCGAAAACTCGATGGCCAGGTCGATCAGGTGCTCCATGCGCGCCGCGTCGGCGGTCGGGATGCCCGACAGGTTCGGCGCCATGTCCGACAGCACCAGGTCGGCCTTGCGCCCGGCCAGGATCTCGTCCAGCTGCGCCAAAATGGCCTCCTCGCGGAAGTCGCCCTGGATGAAGTGCATGTCGGCGATCGGCTCCATCGGCAGGATATCGAGGCCGATCATGGTGCCGTTGATGCCGCCGCCATCCTTGCCGGCCAGCTTGCGCCGCACGTACTGGCCCCAGCTGCCCGGGGTGCAGCCCAGGTCGACGATCACCTGCCCCGGCCGGACGAGTTTGGCCTCCTCGTCGATCTCTTTCAGCTTGTAAGCGGCGCGCGCGCGGAAGCCTTCCTTCTGCGCCATCTTCACATAAGGGTCGTTGATATGGTCGTGCAACCAGTTCTTGTTTAGTTTGTTCTTAGCCATTCGCGTAGAATACTGCTTTTAAAGGTAATTCCAGAATAATTATGATCAATCTCACTCCCGCCGAGCGCAAGGCGCTGCGCGCCGAAGCCCACGGCCTGAACCCTGTCGTCATGATCGGCGAAGCGGGCCTGACCGCCAACGTCATGAAGGAAATCGCCCTTGGCCTCGATGCGCACGGCCTGATCAAGGTCCGCGTGTTCGGCGACGACCGCGAAGCCCGCATCGCGATGTACGAGGAGATTTGCGAGAAGCTCGACGCGGCGCCCGTGCAGCACATCGGCAAGCTGCTGGTGCTCTACCGCCCGAAAAAGGAAGCAGTCAAGGAGCGCAGCGCCAAGTCCGGTCCGGGCATGCGCGAAGTCACCATCGTCAAGGCCAGCGCCGGCGGCAACAAGAAGCCGAGCGTGACCAAGGTTATGCTCAAGGGGAACGAGCGCGTGACCCAGGGCGGCTCGATCAAGCGTGCGAAGCCGCGCCAGACCAGCCACAAGAAATCCGCTCTCGGCAAGTAATCCGACCGGTCGGTAGCAAAAACCGAGGGGACGGCCCGCAAGGGTACGTCCCCTTTTTCACGTTCACCCGTCATCCCCGCGCAGGCGGGGACCCATTGTGAGCGCCTGAAGCCGGAGAGGTCGCCCTGGTTTGCAACTTCAGCATGGGTCCCCGCATTCGCGGGGATGACGGACTAACGCTGCGACTTGTCCAGGCGGCGGATGAGCAGGATGCCGAGCACCACTTCAGCGGCATAGAACCCGACCGAACCAAGGTGCAGCAGGCCGAATTGCGTCTTCAGGTCCGCCGTCAGCGTCCCCGCCGCAGCTGCCGCGCGCAGCGCCGCCATCATCGGCTGCAGCCCAAAGTAGATGGTCAGCGAGCACGCCAGCATGCCGATCGCCAGCCAGCACACCGCGCGCGACGGCCGCGTCATCAGCAGCACCGCCGCGTATCCCACACCCAGCCAGGTCGATGCCTTGAGCATCAGCGACACCGCGTCACCCGCCACCGGACGTGGCAGCGTTGCGAAGAAGATCCACGAAAACACCGCGGCCGCGCCCAATACGCTCAGCCAGGACACCGCCACGGACTTCCGCAGTCGCGCGCGATCCATCGTCAGACGTAGCGCACTTCGAGGATTTCGTATTCGCGCGGGCCGCTCGGGGCCTGCACTTCCACCACGTCGCCGGCGTATTTACCGATCAGCGCGCGCGCGATCGGCGAGGTCACCGAAATCTTGTTCAGCTTGAGGTCCGCCTCGTCCAGGCCGACGATCTGGTAGCTCACCTTCTGGCTGTTTTCCAGGTCTTCCAGGTCCACGGTCGATGCGAACACCACGCGGCCTTCCGCATCCAGCGTGGCCGGGTCGATGATCTGCGCGGACGACAGCTTGCCTTCCAGTTCCGCAATGCGCCCTTCCACGAAGGCCTGGCGTTCCTTGGCGGCGTCGTACTCAGCGTTCTCCGACAGGTCGCCATGCGAGCGCGCTTCGGCGATCGCGTCGATCACGATGCGGCGTTCCTTAGTCTTCAGCTGGTGCAGCTCTTCCCGCAGCAGTTCGGCGCCGTACTTGGTCAGTGGGGTAGTCGTTGTATTCATGTCTTTATAGCGTTCCATCAAATGAAAACCACAGAGCTGAGCGGCTGGTCGCCGCTCGAACTCTGTGGCCGGGATACTGCTGTGACGCTTAGTTTAAGGTTTTATGCAGGCCTTGTAAATCGTACACCCGCAGCTCGTCCAGGTGGCGCATGCCCTGCACCGCCGCTTCCGCACCGGCGATGGTGGTGTAGGTCGTCACGCGTGCCGCCAGTGCCGAGGTACGGATCGTACGCGAGTCGTTGATCGCGCTGCGCTTTTCCTCGACCGTGTTGATCACCAGGCTGATCTCGTGGTTCTTGATCATGTCGACCACGTGCGGACGGCCTTCGAGCACCTTGTTGACCGGAGTGACAGGGATGCCTGCCGCCTCGATCACCGCCGCCGTGCCCTTGGTCGCGCACACGGTAAAGCCCATCGCCGCCAGGTCGCGCGCCACGCCGACCGCGCGCGGCTTGTCGGATGCCTTCACCGACAGGAACACCTTGCCGGAGGTCGGCAGCTTGACGCCGGCGCCCAGCTGCGACTTCACGAAGGCTTCGCCGAAGGTGTAGCCAACGCCCATCACTTCGCCGGTCGATTTCATTTCCGGTCCGAGGATGATGTCCACGCCCGGGAATTTCACGAACGGGAACACGGCTTCCTTGACGCTGAAGAACGGCGGCACCACTTCTTTCGTGACGCCCTGCGCGGCCAGGGTCTGGCCGACCATGCAGCGCGCGGCGATCTTGGCCAGCTGCAGGCCGGTTGCCTTGGACACGAACGGCACCGTGCGCGATGCGCGCGGATTCACTTCCAGCACATAGACGGTGTCGATCTTCTTGCCGTCCACTTCCTGCTGCTGGATCGCGAACTGCACGTTCATCAGGCCGACCACGTTCAGGCCCTTGGCCATCAGCGCGGTCTGGCGCTTGAGTTCATCGATGGTGTCCTGCGACAGCGAGTACGGCGGCAGCGAGCAGGCCGAGTCGCCCGAGTGCACGCCGGCCTGTTCGATGTGCTCCATCACGCCGCCGATGAAGGTGGTCTGGCCGTCGGACACACAGTCCACGTCACATTCGATGGCGTCGTTCAGGAAGCGGTCCAGCAGGACCGGCGAGTCGTTCGATACCTTGACCGCTTCGCGCATGTAGCGTTCCAGGTCGCGCTGCTCGTGCACGATTTCCATCGCGCGGCCGCCCAGCACGTAGGAAGGACGGACCACCAGCGGGTAGCCGATTTCCTGTGCCAGCGCCAGCGCTTCGGTTTCGGTGCGCGCGGTGCGGTTCGGCGGCTGGCGCAGGTTCAGGTCCTGCAGCAGCTTCTGGAAGCGCTCGCGGTCTTCGGCCGCATCGATCATGTCCGGCGTGGTGCCGATGATCGGCACGCCGTTCTTTTCCAGGTCCAGTGCGAGCTTCAGCGGGGTCTGGCCGCCGTACTGCACGATCACGCCGACCGGCTTTTCCAGCTCCACGATTTCCAGCACGTCTTCCAGCGTCAGCGATTCGAAGTACAGGCGGTCGGAGGTGTCGTAGTCGGTCGATACGGTTTCAGGATTGCAGTTGACCATGATGGTCTCGTAGCCGTCCTCGCGCATCGCCAGCGCGGCGTGCACGCAGCAGTAGTCGAATTCGATGCCCTGGCCGATGCGGTTCGGGCCACCGCCCAGCACCATGATCTTCTTCTTGTCGGTCGGATTGGACTCGCACTCCTCGTCGTACGTGGAGTACATGTACGCGGTATTGGTCGAGAACTCGGCCGCGCAGGTGTCGACGCGCTTGTACACCGGGCGGATGCCCAGCTCGTGACGGCGTGCGCGGATCGCGTCCTGAGTGGTCTGCAGCAGGAAGGCCAGGCGGCGATCCGAGAAGCCCTTCTGCTTCAGCTTGTACAGCGTCGGCTTGTCCAGGTTGTCCAGCTTCTGGGTATCCAGCCACAGCTCGATGTCGACGATTTCCTTGATCTGGATGAGGAACCAAGGGTCGATGCGGGTCAGCTGGTGCACTTCTTCCAGCGTGAAGCCCTGCGCGAACGCGTCGCCCACGTACCAGATGCGCTCCGGACCCGGCTCGCCCAGCTCTTCCTCGATGGTCTCGCGGTCCTTGGTCTTTTCGTTCATGCCGTCCACGCCGACTTCCAGGCCGCGCAGCGCTTTCTGGAACGACTCCTGGAAGGTACGGCCGATCGCCATCACCTCGCCCACCGATTTCATCTGGGTGGTCAGGTGCTGGTCGGCGGTCGGGAATTTCTCGAACGTGAAGCGCGGGATCTTGGTGACGACGTAGTCGATCGACGGCTCGAACGAGGCCGGGGTCGCGCCGCCGGTGATCTCGTTGCGCAGCTCGTCGAGCGTGAAGCCGACCGCCAGCTTGGCCGCGATCTTCGCGATCGGGAAGCCGGTCGCCTTGGACGCCAGCGCGGAAGAACGCGACACGCGCGGGTTCATTTCAATGACGATCATGCGGCCGTCGGCCGGGTTGATCGAGAACTGCACGTTGGAGCCGCCCGTGTCCACGCCGATCTCGCGCAGCACCGCGAGCGAGGCGTTACGCATGATCTGGTATTCCTTGTCGGTCAGCGTCTGCGCCGGCGCCACGGTGATCGAGTCGCCGGTGTGCACGCCCATCGGATCCAGGTGTTCGATCGAGCAGATGATGATGCAGTTGTCCGCCTTGTCGCGGACCACTTCCATCTCGTACTCTTTCCAGCCGAGCAGCGATTCTTCGATCAACAACTCGTTGGTGG
>DASWYE010000032.1:0-3199 GCA_036405115.1 Telluria sp.
CCGCTCCGCGACTTCCTCCCACACCACCGGCTCCCAGTACGCGTTGTCGCGCAGGCTCTGGGTGTCGAGCTTGTCCTTCAGCAGGCGCGCGCCGATGCGGTAGCTCATGTTCGGTTTGACGTCGACCACCAGCGGCTTGTAGGCCTTCGCCAGCGCGAAGCGCTTCATCTTGTTGATCTGCACCAGTTGTGATGGGCTCAGGCGATTCGTGTCGATCAATTCCTGCACGACGAGAACGTGCCGCCCCACGGCCAAGCGATGGCGATTGACCGACTGCAGTGGCGTGCTGCGGCCATCGATGGTGGTGATATCGGCGCGGAAGATGTTGCGGGTCTTCGGCACGGTGCCCGTGCGCGCGGTAACGAATCCGCAGGTGTCCTTGGCGTCGGGGCCGATCTCCAATCGGTAAGCGGGAACGGCGACGACATCCGCTGTTCCGTTCAGTGTCGCGGGCGTGCTCCCTCGCAGGATCTCCGCCGTGACGCGACCATCGCCACGTTGCATCGCCTGCTCCAGCAGCGCTGCCGGTGGCGAGGCACCATCCAGCCGAAGGCCGTTCAACGAAACCAACCTGTCGCCGACCTTCAATCCCATGCGGGCAGCGGGTCCATCAGGCGTCAGGGCCAACACAGGAAGTCCGGATCGCTGGGCGCTTCGCACATCGATCACCGCGCCGAGCTCGTACCTGACCTGGGCGGGTTTCTGGATCACCTGGGGATTGCCGGCGTCCTTGAGGTCGCCACGCTCCGACATCTGCAGCAGGGCGGCATCCAGTTCGCGGGTCGATTGCGCATGGCTGCTTGCCGCCGCGCCAACGATCAAGGCCGCGGCCAGCAAGGTGCGCGTGGGAATGCGGGGGGTATCCATGGCGATGGCCTCAGATTTCGATGGGATAGGGAGGTGCTGTCGTGGTGCCGTTCCGTGCCAGCGCCTGGCGTCGCTGCCAGAGCCACTGCAGTTCCTGCTCGCTGGCGCCGCGCTGGTAGGCAAGTTGCAATTCTCGATCCAATACGCGCAGCGGTTCTTCGTGCAGCGGCGCGCGTGGCGTTACGGTGACCAGGTCGGGCATGGGAGTCGAAGGCGACACAATACGCGTGTAGACGACAGGCAGCGCAATCAGCGCCAGCACTGCCAGACTTCCCGCGATGATCCCCCTGCGCCGTTCGTGCTGGCGCACGCGAGCCAGATGGAGGCGGGGCCACAAGGCAGGGGGCAGTTCCGGCTCCGGGAGCGCGGCTAGGCGTGTCCGGATCGATTCAGCGGTCATGGGAAGCATCTCCATCGGGTTCAAGGCCCTCACGCAACCGCGCGAGCGAACGCGACAGCAGCGACTTGGACCAACTGGGCGTGCGTCCGAAGCGGCGGGCAAGGTCTTCGTGCGACCAGCCTTCCATTTCGTGCAGCCATACGACGGTACGGGCGAGCGGGGGCAACCGTCGCAACAGGGCGTCCGCATCGACGGCGTCAGCGGGCGATGCGCGGGTCTCGTCCACCAGCGTGGCGAGATCCGCATCCGTCTCCAATCGATGATGCCGGCGCAGGCGATCGATGGCCTGATTGGCGGCCACGCGTTTCAGCCAGGGACGCAGAGGGGTGTCTTCGCGGAGGCCTGACAGGAAGCCGAACATCCGCAGGAAGGTTTCTTGCACGATGTCCTCCGCTTCCGCGGCATTGCCGACCAGGCGCAAAGCCAGCGCATGCACCGCGCGCGCATGGTCGCGGTACAGCGATTCGAAGGCCGCCTGGTCGCCACGCCGGGCCCGCCGGAGCAACTGCGCTTCCGTGGCGGTGGCGTGGTCGGGGACACGGGCATCCATACACACCACAGTACGTGCGAAGGACCTCTTCCGTCGCAACCAGAGAGCTTAGGTCGCGAGTTCCCGGTTCAGGTCCGCCAGCCGCTCCGGCGTGCCGACATCGGTCCAGCGCCCCGAAAGACGCTGCCCCGTGATGCGCCTATCCGCCATGCCGGCATGCAGCAAAGGCAGCAGCGGGAACCGGGGTTTCCCGACGGCGGTATCGCGAACCTGGGCTGACGCATGCGTTTGCCAGTCGTCGAGCAAGGCTGGACGGTAGATGCCCAGGCCTGCATAGGTGAGCCGGTGCTCGCCCTCGCGGTGCAGCGTCCCCGTCGCATCGAGGGCGAAATCCCCACGTGGCGCGAAGGCGGGTGGAGCCACCAGTGCCAGGTGCGCCAACCCGGCGGGTTCGCGCGGCAGTTGGGCGAAGTCGAAGTCGGTCCAGATGTCGCCGTTGACGAGCAGGAACGGTGCTTCGCCCAGCAGCGGGCGCGCATTGAGCATGCCGCCGCCGGTTTCCAGTGGCGTGTCGCCTTCGTAGAGGTAGTGGAGCCGGAGGCCCCAGCGCGTGCCATCGCCGAGCATCTCGGGGAAGCGTTCGGCCAGCCAACTGGTGTTGACCACGACGTCCTGCACGCCGAGCGCAGCCAGCTTTTCCAGGTGCCAGACGATCAGCGGTTTGCCGCCGGCTTCGATCAACGGCTTCGGCGTATGGTCGGTCAACGGCCGCATGCGTTCGCCGAGCCCGGCCGCGAAGACCAGCGCCTTCATGCGATCTCACCGCGGGCATGCAGGACGGGCTTGATGCGGCCATCAAGCAGCGTGCGCAGGCCCGTCAGCTCCGGATAGCGCGGCAGCACTTCGTCGAGGTAGCGGATGAAACGCGGCACGTCGGGCAGATACCGGGTCTTGCCGTCGCGGTAGTGCAGGCGAGAGAAGATGCCGAGGATCTTCAGGTGCCGCTGGATGCCCATCCAGTCCGCGTCGCGCAGGAACACCTTCAGCTCCGGCACTGGCAGGCCCGCGCGCGTGGCGCGCGCGTGGTAGCGGGCCAGCCAGCCGTCCACGCGTTCCAGCGGCCAGCTGAGGAACGCATCCTTGAACAGGCTCATCGCGTCGTACGCGACCGGTCCGCGCACGCAGTCCTGGAAATCCAGCACCGCCGGCCCGGGCGCCACCGGCATCAGGTTGCGCGGCATGAAATCGCGATGGGTCAACACCCGCGCCTGCGCCAGCGCGTTGTCCATCAGGCGGCGTTGGGCCAGTTCCAGCCCCTCGGCTTCACCGCAATCCAGCGTGAGCCCCAGGTGGTGACGCAGGAACCATTCGTCGAACAAGCCCGCGTCGCGCTGCAACAGTGCTTCGCCGAACTCGCCCATGCCGTCCGGCGGGGTGATCGC
>DASWYE010000033.1:0-2147 GCA_036405115.1 Telluria sp.
AGGTGCGGTTGTCGTAACCCCACTGCACGTTGATCGGCGCCACTTGGCCAAGCGCGAGCCGGCGGTAGGAATTGACGTTGGGGCCGAAGAACGCCATCGCCATCGGCACGTACTTCTGCAGGCCGGCCAGGTAATGCCCGAACAGCTTGCTGCCCTTGCCCTCGCTCTTGCCGGTGAAGACATTGCGACCGGTCTTTACGTCCAGCAGGCTCTGGTGGATATGCATGGCACTGCCGGGCTCGTTCTCCATCGGCTTGGCCAGGAAGGTGGCGTACACGCCGTGGCGCAGCGCCGCCTCGCGCATGGTGCGCTTGAACAGGAATACCTGGTCGGCGCGCGACAGCGCATCGTCATGGGTGAAGTTGACCTCCAGCTGCGCGGCACCGGATTCGTGGATCAGCGTGTCCACGTCCAGCTCCATCGCCTCGCAGTAGTCGTACATCAGGTCGAGGATCGGGTCGAACTCGTTCACCGCGTCGATCGAGTACGACTGCCGCGCGGTCTCGGGCCGCCCGGACCGGCCGGCCGGCGGCAGCAGCGGAAAGTCGGGGTCGGTGTTCTTCTGCACCAGGAAGAATTCCAGTTCCGGCGCGACCACCGGGCGCAGGCCTTCCTTCTCGTACGCGGCCAGCACGCGGCGCAACACGTTGCGCGGCGCCAGTTCGTGCGGCTTGCCTTCCTTCGTATAGCAGTCGTGGATGACCTGCGCGGTCGGATCGGCGGCCCACGGCACCATCCGCACCGTGTCCGGGTCGGGCCGCAGGAACATGTCCGAGTCCGACGGCGAGGTCAGCTCGTAGTAGTCGTCCGGATAGTCGCCGGTGACGGTGGTGGCGAAGATGCCTTCCGGCAGGCGCGTGCCGTAGTCGTGACTGAACTTGTCGGCCGGGATGATCTTGCCGCGCGCATTGCCGGTGATGTCCGGCACCAGGCACTCGACCTCGGTGATGCTGCGTTCCTTCAACCAGCGCCGCAGCGAGCTTTCGGACAGTTCGGCGGTGTCGGCCTGCTTCTTTTTTCGTTGCGCTTGTTTCTGGCTCATGGGAATGACGGTCCTGGGAGGAAAAGGCCGGCGTGGAATACCGGTCGCCTGCAGTACGGGCGCGTCAGCGCCCGCCCTCCCATGGCGGCGGGTGCCGCCGCTTCACGCTTTCCTCCCTGCTGCGCGGGCGTGGCACGCGTCGCCGAACGCGCGGAAGATGGCCAGGTAGAACGGATTTTCCGTGACCTTCCATTCCGGATGCCATTGCACGGCCAGCATGAATGCCGGTCCGTCGAGGCGGAACGCCTCGATCAGCCCGTCCGGCGCCTGTGCTTCCACCACCAATCCTTCGCCCAGACGGCGCACGCCCTGGCCATGCAGCGAATTGACGGTGACCTGCGTATCGCCGACCAGCGTGGCGAGCAGCCCGCCGGGCACCAGTGCGACGTCGTGCGCCGGCCCGTACTGCACGTCGAGCGGATCGTCCTTGTTCTCGCGGTGATCCATGAAGCCGGGCTGCTCGTACACCTTCTGGTACAGGCTGCCGCCGAAGGCCACGTTCACTTCCTGGAAGCCGCGGCAGATCGCCAGCAGCGGCACGCCCATCTCGATCGCGAGCGGGATCAACGGCAGATTGGTGGCATCGCGGCGCGGGTCCAGCAGGTTGCCCTCATAGCTGGATTCGTCGCTGTAGTGATGCGGCTCGATGTTGCTCACCGCACCGGTCAGCAACAAGCCGTCGAGGCCATCGAGCAGTTGGCGCAGCGGTAGGACGGGATCCAGCGTGGGCACCAGCAGTGGCAGGCAACCGGCCCCGTCGACCACGGCGCGGACGTACTTCTCGCCGACGGCAAGAAAGGGATGCGCACCGATTTGCTTGTGGTCGGTCGGCAGACCGACCCGCGGCAGCGGGGTCATGCAGGAAGCCCGAAGTGGCTTGTCCGCAAGTTAACCCGGCCGTTTTATTTTTACAACACAACGACGTCAGATGACGTTTTCGGCGCTGATATGGTGCGCTGCGGCACCAATTTCGGGCATTTCTACCTGTTACTGAAATTCTTCCGTTGAGTATTCTTGACGCATCGACTGCTCTGCTAAGCTGCCCCGCAGCCTCCTGGATGACCACCATGCGCCCCGATTCCGCTGCGCCTTCCCTGCCCGATGA
>DASWYE010000034.1:0-42693 GCA_036405115.1 Telluria sp.
ACGATGTGAAGTACATGCAGTTCCGTGCCCAGGTGCGCACGCCGCAATGGCAGCAGCAATTCCTGTCGCTGCCGCTGGCCAAGCGCAAGGAGATCATCGCAGGGCTGCGCGAAGGCAGCCGCGAAGCGCAGAGCGGAAAAACCTACGAAATCATGGATGTGACGCCGCAGGCGATCGACGAGCTGTTTGCGTCGACCGGGGCGGAGGTGATCATCCACGGACATACGCACCGGCCGGCGCTGCACCAGTACGGCGAGCGCAAGCGCTACGTGCTGCCGGACTGGGACCTCGACGCCGAAGTGCCGCGCGGCGGCTGGATCGCGATCGACTCCGACGGCGCGATCACCCGCCACAACCTCGACGGCGCCGTCATCACCTAACCGTCGTACCCGCGCACGCGGTACCTGCTGAACCGTCATACCCGCGCACGCGGGTACCTGCTAAACCGTCATATCCGCGCACGCGGGTACCTGCTGAACCGTCATACCCGCGCACGCGGGTACCTATACTGAGCATCCGGAGTCGTTGCTCGTGCGTTTTCCACTTCGCTCGCTTCAGCAGGGGTCCCCGCGTGCGCGGGGATGACGGGGGTACTGCTATTGGTAGGTGCGGCCCTTGTGCCGGAGCCACCCGCCCACATGCGAGCCGCGCGGATCGTGATGCGTCCAGTGGATCACGCCACCCTTCCCGTTCCATTCGTACTCGCCGTAGTAACCCACCTCATCGCCCTGCTGCAGCGAATCGATCCGCGGCGCAAGATCCACGTTATGCGCCACCAGCACTGTCAGCCCCGACTCGAGCCTGAGGATAAAGCGCTGGTGCCTGCTGCCGTCGTTATCGTCCGGTAGCAGGCGCGATACCAGTCCGCTTCCCTGCACCTGGACGTCGCTGCGCCTGTCCTCATACGCCGCATCGGTGTCGGAAAGGGCCGCTGCGGATTCCGCCCCGCTTTCCTGCACCCCGGCGGCCTCCACATCAGTGGAGCGCTGCGCGGCCTGGTTGGTGTCGTAGTAATACAGCCCGGCCCCAAGGGCCGCGAGGAGCAGGACGAGTTTCTTCATCCACACATTTTAACCATGCATATCAAATTGTTGTTGACCTTTCGAAAGCTGGTGTTATAGTTCACTACAACACTACTTCGATAGGAGGCTAGCATGGACAGGGAGGCACCGACATGAATAACGGCTGGAATGACAATTTACCAATTTACCTGCAGGTAAAGGAGCGGGTTGTGGGTATGATGCTTGACGGCATCCTCAAGGCAGGCGATGCCCTGCCCTCGGTACGCCAGGTCGCGGCTGAATACCAGCTGAATCCGATCACTGTTTCGCGCGCCTACCAGGAGCTGGTGGACGACAACCTCGTTGAAAAAAGAAGGGGAATTGGCATGTACGTAACCGAAGGCGCGAGCGAAAAACTGCTCGCCAGCGAACGCGAGCGCTTCGTGCGCGATGAGTGGCCGGCGATGGTGGAGCGCATCCGCCGCCTGGGCCTGGACCTGAACGTCCTGCTGCGCGCGGCGCAGCCGGGGAGCGCGGCATGAGCGCGGCCATCTCCGCCCGCGGCCTGACCAAGCGTTACGCCAAAGCCGTCGCCGTCGACGATGTCACTTTCGAGATCCCGGCCGGCCGCATCGTTGGCCTGATTGGCCCGAACGGCTCCGGCAAGACCACCACCCTCAAGGCAGCACTGGGCCTGATTCCGTTCGATGGCGAGCTGACGGTGCTCGGCCTGGATCCGCGCACCCAGCGCGACCAGCTGATGCAGGACGTCTGCTTCATCGCCGACGTGGCGATCCTGCCGCGCTGGCTGCGCGTGAAGGATGCGGTCGACTTTGTGGAAGGTGTACATCCGCGCTTCAACCGCGAGAAGGCGCTGCGCTACATCGCCGCCACCAAGCTGACGCCGGACATGAAGGTCAAGTCCATGTCCAAGGGGATGATCGTGCAGCTGCACCTGGCGCTGATCATGGCGATCGACGCCAAGCTGCTGGTGCTGGACGAGCCGACCCTGGGCCTCGACATCATGTACCGCAAGCAGTTCTACCAGAACCTGCTGGAAGATTACTTCGACGAGAACAAGACCATCGTCATCACCACCCACCAGGTCGAGGAAGTGGAGCACATCCTGACAGACCTGATGTTCATCCGCGACGGCAAGATCGTGTTGGCCGCCTCGATGGACGAAGTGGGCGAGCGTTACGTCGAGCTGATGGTCCCGGCCGACAAGGTCACCGCCGCCGCGGCCCTGGGCCCGATCGACAAGCGCACCGTGTTCGGCAAATCGGTGATGCTGTTCGACGGCGTGCCGCGCAAGCAGCTGGAAACGCTCGGTGAAACCCGCAACCCAAGCGTCGCCGACCTGTTCGTCGCGACGATGAAAGGAATGTACGCATGAAAACGATGAAATGGCTGGTGCGGCGCGAGTTCTGGGAACACAAAGGCATGTTCTTCTGGGCGCCGATCATCGCAGCGGGACTGATTGTGCTGGCGGTGCTTGCCGCCACATTCAAGGGTTCCACCAGCATCGGGACCAATCGCGTGGAGGTAAATGGCCACGTGGTGACGACCCAGGTGAACGGCCTGCCGCAGGAAGCCGTGGAAACCGTCGGCACCGTGCTGTCCGCAACCTACCTTGCCGCGGCCGGCCCGCTGCTGCTGCTCATGACATTTGCCCTGTTCTTCTACTGCCTGGGCGCCCTGTACGACGAGCGGCGCGACCGCAGCATCCTGTTCTGGAAGTCCTTGCCGGTATCGGATTCCGAAACGGTGGTGTCCAAAGTGGCCTCCGCGCTGGTGATGGTGCCGCTGCTGTACCTTGGCATATCGATCGTCATGGCGATCGTCTCCCTGCTGATCGGGAGCCTGGGCTTGCTGGCGCACGGGATCAACATCTTCCCGGTGCTGCTGTCGCAGCCATCGCTGTACACCGGACCGCTGATGGTGATCGGCCTGCTGCCTGTCTATATCCTGTGGGCGCTGCCGACCGTGGGCTGGCTGCTGATGGTGTCGAGCTGGGCCAAATCCAAGGTATTCCTGTGGGCTGTGGGCGTGCCACTGATGCTGCTGGCCGTGCTGAACATGCTGACTATCGCTTTCGGCCTGACCTGGAACCTCGAATGGTTCAGCACCAATATCGTCATGCGTGCACTGGCCAGCCTGGTGCCGGGCGTCTGGATCGGGTTTGCGGACCTCGATGCGCAAGCGATCGTACAGGTGGCCGACAAGGCGCCCGACTTCACCGGGCTGTTCACGCAGTCGTGGGCGACGCTGGCTGGACCGAACGTGTGGATCGGCGCAGCGGCTGGTGTCGCGATGATCGCCGTGGCGGTGCGCATGCGCCGTTACCGCGACGAAGGCTGACCGGCTTGGGGAGTGTCCCCGCAGGGGACCGTCCCCTGCTCTTCTGCCAGCACCGCGGCAGCTCACGCTAGAGAGCCGGGGACGGTCCCTTCCAGGGACAGTCCCCTTTTCTTTGTCTAGTCGAACTGCTTTTTGAATTCGTCGAACTGTGCGGTCAGCGCGGCGACCTGCTCGCGCAGCAGCGCGACTTCCGCCTCCAGCACGGCGACGCGGCTGCCCTGCTGCGGCGCCGCCACCGATGCGCCATAGCTTGCCGCAGTCACCTGCTGCTCCAGCGCGCCTTCACCCGAGAGCAAATGCCCGTAGCGGTACTCCTTGGTGCCCGGCGCACGCTCCAGCCGCGCGACCAGCGGCGGATACTTATCGATCAGAAACTGCAGCACTTCTTCCACTTCCGAGATCGTCTTGAACTCGAAGATGCGGCCAATGCGCGTGCGCAGCTCGCCCGCGGTCTGCACGCCGCGCAGCATCAGCACGGCCAGCACCGCTACCTTGTCCTGCTCCAGGTTCCACTTGATGCGCATGCGGTGCTCGTACTTGGTCACGCGCGCGCCGGCCTGCGTCACGCCGCTCACCAGTTTGAGCTCGGTGAGCCGCTGCAGTACGTCGGCCACGGTTTCCTCGGAAAGCTGCATCACCGGGTCGCGGCTGGACAACTGGTTGCAGCCGTTGGTCAGCGCGTTCAGCGACAGCGGGTAGTTATCGGGAGTGAGGGCCTCTTTTTCGGCCAGCACCGCCAGCACGCGGACCTCGAACGGGTCCAGGTTGTCGTAGTCGTCGCTCATGTGATCCTTCATTCGACCATCTTGTTCAGTTGCTCGCAATCGAGCTTGCCCGCCGCGGGAACACTGGTGCAGTTGATACCGGCGGCGTCCATCGCGCTACGCATGCATTCGATCTGTTCGTCCTGGCGCGCGATGTGATTGATCAGCTTGTGCAGCGCCTTCGACACCGGGTCGTCGCCGCCTGGCGTAACGCCATACGCGGCAAACAGCTGGGCGCTGCGGGTATCGGATTTTTCGATGATGTGGGCCGGGTTGCCGACCGCTGTGGCGCCCGCCGGAACCGGCTTGACCAGCACCGCGTTGGAGCCGACCTTGGCGTACTCGCCCACAGTGAATGACCCGAGCACCTTCGCGCCCGCGCCGATGATGACCCCGCGTTCCAGAGTCGGGTGGCGCTTCATGCCCGCGCTCAGCGATGTGCCGCCAAGCGTCACGCCCTGGTAGATCGTGCAGTCGTCGCCGACCACGGCGGTCTCGCCGATGACGACGCCGAATCCGTGGTCGATGAACACGCGGCGGCCAATCAGCGCGCCGGGGTGGATCTCGATGCCGGTAATGAAGCGCGCAATGTAGGAAATGAAGCGGCCGGCCCAGCGCAGGCGCTTCGACCAGCACCAGTGCGCCCAGCGGTGCATCATGATCGCCTGGAAGCCCGGATAACAGGTGACCACTTCCCACGCGTTGCGGGCAGCGGGGTCGCGCTCGATGATGCTCCTGATATCTTCGCGGAGGTGGTCAAACATAGGGAATGCGGTGGGTGGGGTTGTCAGGACAGACATGGTACTGCATCCGCCAAAGCCTTGCTGGCGGGGCGCTAACGTTGATGATTTTGCGCGATGCGCAGAACCGTCATCCCCGCGTATGCGGGGATGACTGGGTAATTCTAGCCTTCGCGGGAGAGGCGTTGGCGGCGGGCTTCGTACAGGCAGACGCCGGATGCAACGGACACGTTCAGGCTCTCGACCGAGCCGAGCATCGGAATGCTGACCAGCAGGTCGCAAGTCTCGCGCGTCAGGCGACGCATGCCCTCGCCTTCCGAGCCCATGACCAGTGCGGTCGGCCCGGTGAAATCGGCTTCGTACAGGCCCTTGTCGGCGTCATCGGAGGTGCCGATCAGCCAGATGCCCCGGTCCTTCAGGTCGCGCATGGTGCGTGCGAGGTTGGTGACGGTGATGTAAGGCACGGTCTCGGCCGCGCCGCTGGCCACCTTGGCGGCGGTGGCATTCAGGCCAACCGCGCGGTCCTTCGGCACGATCACGGCGTGCGCGCCGACGCCATCGGCCACGCGCAGGCAGGCGCCCAGGTTGTGCGGATCGGTGATGCCGTCGAGGATCAGCAGCAGTGGCGGGCCTTCGATGGCGTCCAGCAGTTCGTCCAGGTTGCGCGCGAGCGCGAGCTGGCTCGCGAACGCGATCACGCCCTGGTGGCGGCGGGTTCCAACGATCCGGTCGAGGCGCTCCGATTCCACCGGCATCACGCGCACGCCGGCGGCCTTGGCGGCCGCGATGAGGTCGTGCATGCGACGGTCCTGGCGGGCCGCGTCGACAAAGATCTCTTCCACCGATGAAGCCTCGTGGCGCAAACGCGAGGTCACCGCATGGAACCCGAAAATCATTTTATTCTTCATGTGTTATCGCTTCTTCTTCCCTGGTTTGGAGCTGGTTTTACTTGTTTTGGCGGCCTTGGCACTGCGCGATGCCGTCTTGCCGGATGTGCTGGTCTTGCTGCGGCGCGCACGCGGCGCCTCGAATTCCGCCTCAAAGCGGTCGGGCGAGGCCTTGCCCTTGCGCGACTTGGCCGGCTTGGCGTCCAGCGCCTTGTGTGCGGCGCTCTTCGGCTTGCCGTACGCCGATGGCGCGGCGGCGTCCGGGCCGGCCAGCACCAGGTCGATCTTGCGCGCTTCCAGGTCGACGCGGCTCACCTGCACGGTGACGCGGTCGGTCAGCTGGTAGCGCTTGCCGGTGCGCTCGCCGCGCAGTTCGTGGCGCGCCTCGTCATACTGGAAGTAGTCGGCGCCAAGTTCGGTGATGTGCACCAGGCCTTCCACGTACAGGGCGTCGAGCGTGACGAAGATGCCGAAAGTGGTCACGCCGGACACGGTGCCGGTGAATTCCTCACCAAGCTTGTCCTTGATGAACCAGCACTTGAGCCATGCCTCGACGTCGCGCGAGGCTTCGTCGGCGCGGCGCTCGTTGGCCGAGCAGTGCACGCCCAGCGCGTCCCACACCGTGAGGTCCTTTTCGTCTTTCGGCGAACGGCCTTCGGCCTTGTCCACGGCAGCCTGGCGGCGCGCAGCGTTCGAGACCGTGGTATTCAGCGCACCGAGGTTGATGTTCTTCGGATCGTAGCGCTTGCCCTGCAGGATCGCCTTGATCGCGCGGTGCGTCAGCAGGTCCGGATAGCGGCGGATCGGGCTGGTGAAGTGCGCGTACGCCTCGTACGCCAGGCCGAAGTGGCCGATGTTGTCCGGGCTGTACACCGCCTGCTGCATCGAACGCAGCAGCATGGTCTGCAGCAGCGACGCGTCCGGGCGCTCCTTGACCTTCTTCATCAGCTCCGCGTAGTCGGAGGCGCTTGGCGAGTCGCCGCCGTTCAGCGACAGGCCGACCTGCTTGAGGAACTCGCGCAGCGTCTTGAGCTTTTCCTTGGTCGGCGCCGCGTGGATGCGGTAGGTGCCGGGATGCTTGTTGCGCAGCAGGAGATCGGCCGCGCATACGTTCGCGGCCAGCATGCACTCCTCGATCAGGCGGTGCGCGTCGTTGCGGGTGCGCGGGATGATCTTTTCGATCTTGCCCAGCGAATTGCAGACGATATAGGTCTCGGTGGTCTCGAAATCGATCGCGCCGCGTTCCAGGCGCGCCTTGAGCAGTGCGTTGAACACTTCGTTCAGGTGCAGCAGGTGCGGCACGACCGCTGCGCGGCGCTCCGCTTCCGGCCCCTTGGTATTGCCCAGGATCGCGGCGACTTCGGTGTAGGTCAGGCGCGCGGCCGAGTGGATCACCGCCGGGTAGAACTGGTAGGCCTTGACTTCGCCCTTGGCGGTGACGACGGCGTCGCACACCAGCGTCAGGCGGTCGACGGCCGGGTTCAGCGAGCACAGGCCGTTCGACAGCTTCTCGGGCAGCATCGGAATCACGCGGCGCGGGAAGTACACCGAGGTGCTGCGCTCCAGAGCATCCTCGTCCAGCGCGTCGTTCGGCTTGACGTAATGGCTCACGTCCGCGATCGCGACGATCAGGCGATAGCCGTTGGAGCGGCCGACCTTGACCGGTTCGCAGTAGACCGCATCGTCGAAGTCGCGCGCGTCTTCGCCGTCGATGGTCACCAGCGGCACGTCGCGCAGGTCGACGCGGTCGGCCAGGTCGGCAGCGCGCACCTCGGTCGGCAGCTTGTTGGCCTGCTTGACCGCGGCGCTGGAGAACACATGCGGCACGCCGAACTTGCGCACCGCGATTTCGATTTCCATGCCCGGATCGTCCACTTCGCCGAGCACTTCGACGATGCGGCCGGACGGCTGCTTGAAGCGGCCCGGCTGGTCGACCAGCTCGACGCTGACCACCTGCCCGACCTTGGCCTTGCCGGGCGTGCCGGCGACCAGGATGTCCTGGCCGATGCGCTTGTCTTCCGGCGCCACCAGCCACACGCCGTTCTCGATCAGCAGGCGGCCGATGATGTGGCTGTTGCCGCGCTCGACCACCTCGACGATGGTGCCTTCCTGGCGCCCGCGGCGGTCCACGCCGGTGACCTTGGCCATCACGCGGTCGCCGTGCAGCACCTTCTGCATTTCGCGCTCGTTCAGGAACAGGTCTTCATGGCTGGCGTCATCCGGAATGACGAAACCATATCCGTCGCGGTGCGCGCTGACTTTGCCGGAGACAAAGCCGGAAAGGTCCTGGACGCTGAAGTTGCCTTCGTCGTCCATGACGATCTGGCCGTCGCGTTCCATGGCGGACAGGCGCCGGGTGAGTACGTCGATCGCGGCTTTCTTGACGCGCAGCTTGCGCGCGATGCCGGCGATGTCCAGCGGTTCCGAGGTACCGCGCAGCAGGCCGAGAATGTCTTCGCGGCTGGGAATGATGTGTGTTGGCTGGTTCAAATCTGTTCTTTATTCTTGTTAGTGGAGACGCGGGCGCCTGTTCGCGCGCCGGTCGTTGCAGTGGAAATTTGACACGCTCTGGCGCGTAGTGTAACGGAGACAGGCGAAATTCGCCTAACCTGAGCGTGCATCGAAAAGCGCGGCGCGGCGCTTTGACATTTCAAAAGTTTCCGCTATAATCTTGGTCTTTCGCGAAACGACAAGTGACGCGAAGAAGTCGGCAGGAATGCAAAAGAGAAACGAAAGTTAATCTGGCGCAAAAATGCAAAGACTAGTATTATAGCAGAGCAGCATTGCCCACGTGGCGGAATTGGTAGACGCGCATGGTTCAGGTCCATGTGCCGCGAGGTGTGGGGGTTCGAGTCCCTCCGTGGGCACCAGATCTACTCCGGTAGATTTCCGCTGAAGTTGCAGTAATCGCAGTAGAAGTAAATGCAGTACAAATGCCCACGTGGCGGAATTGGTAGACGCGCATGGTTCAGGTCCATGTGCCGCGAGGTGTGGGGGTTCGAGTCCCTCCGTGGGCACCAAGAATTCCGCAAAGACGCCGCAGATCGTGCAAACGACTGCGGCGTTTTTCATTTCCGGCCTGTTTCTCCCTCAAAGGCGGCGGACAGTCCCGGAGGGACAGTCCCCAGGGTCAGGGGTGGGAGGCCAGGTCGGCGAGGATGGGGCACTCGGAGCGCTTGTCGCCGCGACAGGAGCTGGCCAGTTGCACCAGTGTCTCGCGCATCGACTGCATCTGCGCGATCTTTTGATCCAGCTCTTCAATATGCTGCAACGCCAGCGCCCGCACGTCCTGGCTGGCGCGCCCCGTGTCCTGCCACAGGGCAAGAAGGTCGGCGATCTGGTCCAGCGAAAACCCGAGTTCGCGGCCGCGATGGATGAACTGCAGGACGCGCACATCCTGTTCCGTATAGACGCGGTAGCCCGAACCGGACCGCTTTGCGGCGCCCGTCAGGCCGATGGATTCATAGTGGCGGATCATTTTGGCGCTCACGCCGGAGGCCCTGGCCGCCTCGCCAATGTTATAGCTCATTTAACAGTTCCCTACTCCGTCCGCGGCGACGCCACGGCTGAGCGATCATAACGCGCACGCGCAGTTTCATGTTATACACTGAAGTTGCAGCACCACTACCTGACTGTCCACACTCACCCAAAAAAAGCAGGAGGAGACAATGTTTACCAGTCCGGAACAATTCGCGGCGGCGACGAAGACGCTGTTCGAATTGCAGATGAATACGTTCAATGCACTGGCAAGCAAGACGGTGCAAGGCGTCGAGCAGGTGGTCAACCTCAATATGCAAACGGCAAAGAAGGCGATGGGCGATTCGCTGACGGCCGGCGAGCAGATCAGCCAGGCCAGCACGCCGCAGGCAGCGATGTCGGCAGCGGCCCAGGCCCAGCCCGGCGTCCAGGGCGCGGTGGCGTACGGGCAGGACCTCAAGCAGATCATCGACGAGATCCACGACGACTTCACGCACGCTGCCGACGCCCACCTGCTGGAAGCGAAGAATGCCCTGTCGGCGCTGATCTACGATGTGACGCAGAACGTCAAGCCCGGTTCCGAGAATGCGGTGTTGATCGTGAAGGCCGCGATCGACAATGCGTTCCGCGGCTACGAGCAGGTCACGCACGCCACGCGCGACGCGGTCAGGCAGGTGGAAGCGCAGATCGCCAAGGCGGCCGAGGTGGTATCGAAGGGCGCCGACAGCCAGCGCTGACCCGCCGTGCCACGCGGGCTGTTTCCGATCCCGCGCCTGAAAGCACGTGGATGCGCTGCTGACGTATGGGTCCCCGCTTTCGCGGGGATGACATTTCCTACTCGGCGCGTACGCCCAGCAACTCCTCCACATGGGCGTACGAGGCCGGGTCCTTGATGACGCTGCGCAGCCATTCGTGCAAGGGCTGCGCGCCCCACTCCGCCGCCTTGTCGGCCAGGTAGGGCACCGGGCTATGCGGTTCTGTGCGCCGGAAGAAGTCGGCGATGGCCCGCAATTGCGCCAGTGCCTGCGCCCGCGACTGCACCGCAGCGCCGAATCCGGCCGGTTGCGACGCCGGCGCTTCCGCCGTACCGCCCTCTTCTTCCACTCCCGCACCGGCGGCCCGTGCGCCGGCGACGATGTCGCGTTCCAGCGCACTCATTGCCGCCTTGGCAGCCGTCAGGCCGGGCCCGTCGCGTCCCAGCCGCTCGTCCACCACCCGCTCCAGCTCCTCGATCGCGTTCGCGCAGTGGTCCGCGTCCAGCACCTGCTGGCGCAGCTCGTCCACGTCCGCCGCGGGCGAGTATGCTGCCAGCAGTTGCGGCGTGCGCGCAGCGATCCATGCCAGGTTGCCGGCCCGTAGCTCGTGGCCGTCCTCGTCGGGCAGCGGGTGCAGGCTGTCCCAGAAGCGGTCGCACAGGCCGGCCACCACCATCAGGCCGTCGCCCAGTCCGCGCAGCCCTCCGGTCAGGGCCTGCGCTTCCGCCAGCCACACGGCCAGCCGTAGATCCTTGCTGCGCGAGGAAATCAGTTCCGCGCAGCGGCGCGCCACGAAGTCCCAGTCTGCCTCGCGCAGCTCGGTCTCCCACGCACCCTGGTCAAGCGAGGGGTCGTCCGAGATGCGCGCCTTGGCGACAGCGTCAATCTCGCTGGAGAAGGAGATATCTTCCCCGGCTGGCGATGCGCCGGCGATGGGCGCCAGCATACGGTCCAGTTCTGGCATTACGGCCTCCTCATGCAGGTTCGAATGCATAATCAAAGTCGCCGGCTTCGTTGGCGCTGGCGCTGATACGGGCGATCGGCGTGCCCGAGGCGATCCGCGCCAGCACCGACTCCGCAATTGCCGGCAGCACGCTGCCATTGATGATCGCGTCGACATTGCGCGCACCGGAGTCGACTTCGGTGCAGCGCGCCAGCACGGCGTCAACCAGTGCGTCGTCGAAATGGAACTCGGCGTGGTGCTGGTCGTGGATGCGCTCGCGGATGCGTTCCAGCTTCAATTCCACGATCTCGCCCAGCACGTCGTCGCCCACCGGATAGAACGGCACCACCGTGCAGCGGCCCAGGAAGGCCGGCTTGAAGTGGCGCATCAGCACCGGCCGCAGGATCCCGGCCAGCGCCGCCGGCGTCGGCATCTCCTCCGGCGGCTTGTTAAGGCAGGCCTGCATCAGCGGCCCCGAACCTGCGTTCGACGTCATGATGATGATGGTGTTGCGGAAGTCCACCTCGCGTCCTTCGGAATCGTCCAGCACGCCCTTGTCGAACACCTGGTAGAACAGCTCGAGCACATCCGGGTGCGCCTTTTCCACCTCGTCGAGCAGCACCACGCTGTACGGGTTGCGCCGCACCGCCTCGGTCAGCACGCCGCCTTCGCCATAGCCGACGTAGCCGGGCGGCGCGCCTTTCAGGCCGGAGACGCTGTGCGCTTCCTGGTATTCGCTCATATTGATGGAGACGAGCTTGCGCTGCCCCCCATACAGCAGGTCCGCCAGCGCAAGCGCGGTCTCGGTCTTGCCCACGCCGGACGGCCCTGCGAACAGGAATACGCCGCGCGGCTTGCACGGATCCTCCAGGTTGGCGCGCGCGATGCGAACCCGCTGCGCGATCGCCGCCGTCGCCTGGCGCTGGCCGAGCACGCGCTCGTCGAGCAGCGCCTGCAATCGCACGACCGCGTCGATT
The DNA here is from genome assembly GCA_036405115.1 of Telluria sp. Taxonomy (GTDB): domain Bacteria; phylum Pseudomonadota; class Gammaproteobacteria; order Burkholderiales; family Burkholderiaceae_D; genus Telluria. The sequence continues at coordinate 11,906 of DASWYE010000034.1, forward strand.
TCGTCCTTGACCATGCGGCCGAGCGGGATACCGGTCCACGCCGCCACGATGCCCGCCACCACCTGGCCGTCCACCTGGGTCGGCACCAGCGGCGACTCACCCTGTACGCTGCGCAGCTCGGCCAGCAGGATCGGCAAGGCATCCGGCCGGTCAGCGGCCTCCCCCGCCTCCAGCTGTGTGCGCAGTTTCGTCACCTGCGCCGTCAGTGCGCGCTCGCGCTCCCAGCGTTCTTCCAGTCTGCGGTGTTCGGCGCTCGCCGCGATGCGCTCGGCGCGCAGCATCGCGATGCGCGCGCCATGGTCCGCGCCTGCGCTTTCCTCGCGCGCCAGCGCCGCCAGCTGGGCATCGATGCGCTCAAGCATCCGGACCGATTCCTCGACCAGCGCCGGTGTCGCGTCCTGTCCCAGCGCCACCCGCGCGCATGCCGTGTCCAGCACCGAGATCGCCTTGTCCGGCAGCTGGCGGCCGCTGATGTACCGGTGTGACAGGCGCACCGCTTCGACGATCGCTTCATCCATCACGCGCACACCGAAGTGCCTCTCCATCAGCGGCGCCATCGCGCGCAGCATCGCGCACGCCGTTTCCTCGTCCGGCTCCTCCACCTTGATGACCTGGAAGCGGCGCACCAGCGCGGCGTCCTTCTCGAAATACTTCTTGTACTCGCCCCAGGTGGTGGCGGCGATCGTGCGCAGCTCGCCGCGCGCCAGCGCCGGCTTGAGCAGGTTGGCCGCGTCGTTCTGCCCTGCCTGGCCACCCGCCCCGATCATCGTATGCGCCTCGTCGATGAATAACACGATAGGGCGGGTGCTCTTGCGGACTTCCGCGATGACGTTCTTCAGCCGGCTTTCGAACTCGCCCTTCACGCTGGCGCCGGCCTGCAGCAAGCCCATGTCCAGCGCGTGGATCTCGACGTCGCGCAGCACCGCCGGCACGTCGCCGGAGACGATCCGCAGCGCCAGGCCCTCCACCACCGCAGTCTTGCCTACTCCTGCCTCGCCGGTCAGGATCGGATTGTTCTGGCGCCGGCGCATCAGGATGTCGATCGCCTGGCGAATCTCCGGATCGCGGCCGATCACCGGATCGAGCTTGCCTTCGCGCGCGCGTTGCGTCAGCGACATCGTGAACTGGTCCAGTGCCGGCGTCCCCGCTTCCGCGCGCAACTCGGACACGGGATCCGACAGCGACTGCACGGGTGCCCTCTCGACCACCGCTTCGCGCGAGCCTTTGGTCAATTTGTCGAACTCGTGCTTGATGCGTTCACGCGGGAAGCGTGCGAACAGGCTCGACCCGCGCTGTGCGAGCTGCGCCAGTCCCGGCTCGGTGAGCAGCGCGAGCAGCAGGTGGCCGCTGCGGATCCGTGGCGCCTGCCCGCCATCCAGCGACGCAATCAGCCATGCGTGCTCCAGCAAGGTTGGCAAATGGCGCGAGAACACCGGCGTGCGCGTGCTGCCGGTGGCAAAGCATCCGACCTCGCCGCGCAGGTCGCTCTCCAGCGTCGTCAGGCTGATTCCGCTGTTCCTGGCGATGCACGCGAAATCGCAATCGGGTTGTTCCAGCAGTGCCAGGAACAGATGCTCCACATCGACCTCGTAATGGCCGAGGCCCACCGCGATGCTGGCGGCGCGCGTCGCCGTCTCGCGCGTGCATTCGTTCAGCTTTCCGATCAGCGTCTTCATATTGATGTCCATGAGCTTTGTGTCCTCAGTTATTGCGCGGCGTGCGCGCGGCACGGGAGATCGAATAGCGCAGCGACGACGGCTGCAGCACTGCGTTGAAGTTCACGGGTTCGCGCCCGGCCGGCACCCGGAGCGTCGCACTGATCACGAAATGCAGGCGGTTGACGGCACCACTCTCCTTCTCGAGCGTCGCGACCACGTTCGACAGGCGAGGCTCATGGCGCTCGATCGCCTGCTTCAGGCTCGCACAGACGGCGGCGCGATCGGCGGGACTGGACATGCATTTGTCCGCAAAATCGACCAGGCCGTAGTTGAGGATCGAATTGCGGCAGTGGGGGTACGGCGCCAGGTCCTCGGGCAGGAGGGCGAGGCGCGTGTTCAGGAGCGCCTCCAGGTCGCGCCCGATGCTGTCCTTGTGCTGCTCGAGGGTCAGCTGCGTCGGGCCGTCGCCGAACAGCCGGTCCATCAGGCCGGCGCTGAACCGGTTCATCGCACCTCCCGCAGAAAAAGACCGCGGCACCGGGCCGCGGCTACGGACTCACGCCGGAGAACACATCTACTTCACCTAAATCGTCATCCCCGCGAAAGCGGGGACCCATGCTGAATGCGTCCTTGGAACGGCAGCTCGAGGATCATGCACGCTCACCATGGGTCCCCGCATACGCGGGGATGACGAAGTACCACTGGATTGACTACACCACCCGGTTGGCGGCGAGATCCCAGCCGCCGGAGGTATTACCGCCGGCGCCGCCGCCGATCTTCTGCTGGCAGTATTTCCACTTCGCCTTCGAGAACTTGAGCCCGACCGATTCCTGCATGATCGATCCCTCGCCCACGGACGGACTCACCTGGCCGATCAGCACGTTCTCCAGCTCGATCTCGTAGTACTTGATGCGCTCTCCCTGGCCGTCGGCGCGCATGAACTCGAGCCGTGCCTTCGGAATCGTCTTGCCGGCCGAGCAGGTCTGCATCAGGATTGGCGAGGACAGGTCGGCCATCTTCGAGATCACGATGTCCTGGTGCTCGCAGCGCTCCGCCGTGTGACCGCCGCCGGTCGATGCGGTCGCCGAACGCGGTTGCATCACGCCCCACTGGACCGACGACACCTCGATCCAGTCCCTGTGCTTGTCGTCGGCGGACTCGCCCTTGATGCCGTCGATCTGCAGATACACGTCAATTGCCATGTGAAGCTCCTATCGGTGAGTGGAAAACCAGGATCAGCCCTTGCTCGACTGCGGCAGCTCCGCAACCAGGCGCAGGGAAACGGACAGCTCGTCGAGCTGGAAGTGCGGCCGCAGGAATGAGACCGCACGGTACACGCCCGGCCGCCCGGGCACTTCGGACACCTGCACGGTCGCCTCGCGCAGCGGGAACTGGGCCTTCTGCTCCTGGCTCGCGTTATCGTCCAGCAGGACGTAGCGCGTGATCCAGCGGTTCAGGTAGTCCTCGACGCTGGATGCGGCCGCGAAGCTGCCCACCTTGTCGCGCATCATGGCCTTCATGTAGTGGGCCACGCGCGAGACGGCGAAGATGTACTGCAGCTGCGAGGACAGCACGGCGTTGGCATTGGCCGCCTCATTGTTGTAGCGGCGCGCCTTCTGCGCCGACTGGGCGCCGAAGAAGGCCGCGTACGAGGTGTTCTTGCAGTGGACCAGCGGGATGAAGCCGAGGTCCGACAGTTCCTTCTCGCGCCGGTCGGTGATCGCCAGCTCGGTCGGGCACTTGAGCGCAATCTCGCCCTCGTCGGTCTTGAAGGTGTGTGTCGGCAGGTCTTCCACCAGCCCGCCCCCTTCCACCCCGCGGATCGCCGCGCACCAGCCGAATTCGTCGAAGGCATGGGTGAGCCGGGTCGCGAACGCGTACGCGGCGTTGCACCACAGGTAGCGCGAGTGGTCGGTGCCGTCCACGTCCTCGACGAAATTGAAGCCCTCGACCGTGGTGCCGTTGACCGGATTGAACGGCAGCCGGCCCAGGTAGCGCGGCAGCGCCAGGCCGACGTAGCGCGCGTCTTCCGAATCGCGGAACGCCTTCCACTTGGCGTATTCGATGGTGTCGAATACCTTGGCCAGGTCGCGCGGCTTGCCAAGCTCGCTGAAGCTGTCCACCCCGAACAGTTCGGGCGACGCCGAGGTGATGAACGGTGCATGCGCCGCCGCCGCCACATGCGACATCTGCTCGATGAAGTACATGTCCTCCGGCTGGCGCGTGATCTCGAAATCGCCCACCAGCGTGCCATAGGGAGCGCCGCCGAAGGTGCCGAACTCCTCCTCGTACACCTTCTTGAAGATCGTGCTCTGGTCGAATTCCAGCGCGCTCTGGAAGTCCTTGACCAGTTCGCGCTTGGTCACGTTCATCATGCGCACCTGCACGGTCTGCTGCGAGGCGCAATTCTTCACCAGGTAATGCAGGCCGGTCCAGCTGCGCTCCAGCTTCTGGAATTCGGGCGCGTGCATGATGCACGACAGCTGCTGCGAGATCAGCTGGTCGATCTGCGCCACGCGCGCATCCAGCGTGGCCGACAGGTTGTCCGAGACGACCACCGTGCCATCCATCACCTGGCGCACCAGTTCACCGATGATGTCGCGCGCGCGTTCGTGTTCGCTGCCGGACCTGGCGACGCGGCTCTCTTCGACGATCCGGTCGAGCAGGCTGGCTTCTGCGGCGGGTGCGGCATTCACCGCTTCGAGGGTGGCGGACATCATTTCTCCTCAGGATTCACAGTGGGGCGCAGGCTTTCGAGCTTGTCGGAATTGGCCAGCACGTCGGCCAGCAGGTCCTCCAGCTTGTCGTTGCCGGCGATCTTGTTGCGCAGGTCGGCCAGCTTGGTGCGTGCATCGAGCAGCCGGCGTAGCGGCTCGACCTGCTGGACTACCGATTCGGGCCGGAAGTCCGCCATTTCGCGGAACTGCAGCTTCACCGGGAATTCGCCACCGTTGCCGTCGATCTGGTTCGGCACCCGGAACGATGCTGCCGGCGCCACGCCGCCCAGCACTTCGTCGAAGTTGCCGCTGTCGATGTTGACGAAGTGGCGGTCCTTCAGGCGCTTGCGCTCCACCTCCGGGTCGGTGCCGAAATCACCAATCACGCCGACCACGAAAGGCAGCTCCTTGTTCTCGATCGCGTCGCCGATCTCGACGTCATAGGTCATCTGCACTCGCGGGGGCCGCACCTTCTGCAGGCGCTTTTGCACGCTGTCGCTTTTTGCCATGTCTGCTCCTTATTTGAGCGCGCCGAACGGATCGTCGGCTGCGGCCTTCTTCGAACTCTTGCGTCCCTGCGCGGTGGTGCTGCGCGCCGGCCGGGTCTTGACCGGCACCAGGTCTTCTTCGTGCAAGGCGGTGCGCAGCAGCTTCGCCAGGCCCTCCGCTTCGTCGCGCGCCTCGCCGGTAAGGTTGCGGTCGGCCAGGTCGTTCAGCGATTTGGTGACGACGCGCAGGCCACTGACGGTGACGATGCTGTGCGCCAGTACGTTGGCGGGCTCGCGCTCCAGGGCCTTGCGCGCCCATGTGATGGCCTCGCCGTACTCGTTGCGGTCGTAGTGCATCTGCGCGCCACGCAGTAGCGGCTCCGCCTTGGTCGGGTGATTGGTGGCCGCCTGGCGCAGCACGCCGAGGGCCTTGTCGCGCTGGTTCGTCCGCACCAGGCTTTCCGCCTCATCGAGCGATGCCTGGACAGTCGGAGGCGGGGGCGGCGCGGCTGGCGCTTTCGGCATGATGTCGCAACCAGCAAGCGCCACCGCCACCAAACACGTTAACAGGGTTGGATATTTCATCTCGCTCTCCCGTTCGGTTTTTCAGGGGCCATTATTGCCGCTCGAAAAATGCGGCAGATTGCGACGAGTCAACAAAGAATGCCTGATCCATTCCAAGCGGAAAATCGTTGCGGGTCATCAATGTCCAGCGCCCGTGTTGGGCGATCCTTGGGACGGGTTCGATTACTCAGCGAGGTCCAATTGACTACTCCGGCACCGGTTCTGTGGGGCGAGGGATTGTTCCTGCGTCCCCAGCATTTCCAGCAGCAGGATCGCTACCACGACTTGCGGCTGCAGCAGATGGCGAGCGCACTGCATCCCTACGCCTGGGGCGTGCGGCAGGTCGAGATCGATCCGGAAGGACTGCGCAACGACGTGGTCCGCGTGGACACTCTGTCGCTGGTGTTCCGCGACGGCGAGACCTTCCGCGCGCCCGGCACGGACATCCTGCCGCTGCCGCTCAACCTGTCCGCGCTGCCCGACGACGCGCAGGAAGCGACGATCCATGCCGCGCTGCCGCGTATCCGGCCGCATGGAGGCAACTGCAGCGGCGCCGATGCCCGCTACGCCACCGAGAACCGCGAGGTCGACGACCTCTACTCGCGTTCGGCCTGCGCGCAGGTCGCCGTGCTGCGCAAGTCGCTGCGCCTGCTCACCGGTTACGAGCCACTGGACGCCTACGAGACGGTGCCGATCGCGCGCATCCGGCGCATGGCGGCGGGCGGATTTGAAGCGGATGGAGATTTCCTGCCACCCTCGATGACGATCGGCTCCACCGCCGCGCTGTACCGGCGCCTGGCGCGCCTGCTCGAGAAGCTGCTGGCCAAGGTGAACGCGCTGTACGGACATCAGCGCGAGCCAAGCCGCCATGTGATCGAAATCCGTTCCGGCGACGCGTCGGCATTCTGGCTGCTGCATACCGCGAGCAGCGCGCATGCGGCGCTGGCGCACCTGGCGCAGCACCGCGACCTGCATCCGGAACGCCTGTACCAGCAGCTGCTGTCGCTGGCGGGCGCGCTGATGACGTTCTCGCGCAGCTACCGGCTGGAAGACCTGCCGGCCTACTCCCACAGCGACCCCGGCCCGGCATTTGCAAAGCTAGACCTGATCGTGCGCGACCTGCTCGATACCGTCATCTCCGCACGCTACTTCTCGATTGCCCTGGACAACGAGCGCCCCAACTACTACCTCGGCGCGCTCGACTCGGGCAAGATCGACGAGCGCGCTTCGCTCTACCTCGCGGTGTCGGCGGATATGCCGGCGTTGCAGCTGGTGGAGGCGGTGCCGCTGCGTTTCAAGGTGGGGGCGCCCGAGGATGTCGACAAGTTCGTTACCTCCGCCCTGCCCGGCGTGAAGATCTCGCACGCCCCGCAGGTGCCGTCCGCATTGCCGGTGAGGCCCGATACCTGCTACTTCTCGATCGACAGTCGCGGGCCCCTGTACGAGGCGATGCTCAAGGCGCAGGCGATATCGATCTATGTCCCGGCCGGTATCGCCGAGCTGCGCCTTGAACTGGTGGCGGTGCTGCCATGAGCAGGCACCCCGAAAGGCGCGCTGCCGCGTCCGGCGCGGGCGGGGCCGAAGCCCAGCGCGAGCCGAGCCTGGTGGACCTGCTGTACGAAGGCTTCTACGCACTGTTCCTGCTGCGCGACGGCGCCACCATCAAGGACGAGTCAAGCTTTTCCGACCGCATGGCCGAGCTGATCGCGGAAGTGGACAAACGCGCCCGCAAGGCCAACATCGATCCGGACGAGACGCTGGCCGCCAAGTATGCCTTCTGTGCCGCTCTGGACGAGACGGTCATGCGCACGCAGCCGCAGGCACGCGCCCTGTGGGAATCGCGCCCGCTGCAGTTGCGCCTGTTCGGCGACCAGCTGGCCGGCGAGCAGTTCTTCGACCGCCTCGACGAGCTGCGCCTGCGTGGACGGGCCCACCTGCAGGCGCTGGAGGTGTACCACATGTGCCTGCTGCTGGGATTCCGCGGGCGCTACTCCATCAACGGCGTGGAAAAGCTTGGCTTCATCACTGCGCGGCTGGGCGAGGAAATAGCGCGGATGCGGGGAGGTGCGCGCCCCTTCGCGCCACGCGGGGCCCGCCCCGACCAGGTGGCCAACATGATGCGGCGCGACCTGTCGCTGTGGATGCTGTCGGGAGTATTCCTGCTGGCCGGCGCCGGCGCCTACGGCGGCGTGTCGGCCCTGCTTGGCAGCGGGACCGAAAAGTCGCTGGCGGCCTACAATGATGTCGTCAAGCTTCCTCCACGCACTGCGCACGTGACGATCACGCTTCCGTAAGCACCTTGAATTCGATGCGCCGGTTGCGCGCACGGCCTTCTGCGCTGGCGTTGTCGGCCACGGGCCGGTCGGGCCCTTCGCCGCTGACCGAAATCAGTTCGGGGCGGATGCCGCGCGCGACCACGTATTTCCTGACCGCTTCCGCGCGCGCCTGGCTGAGGGCCAGATTGCGTGCGCGCGAGCCGGAATTGTCGGTGTGGCCGATCACCTCCACCCGCTTCCCTTTCACCTCGCGCAGCGCCACCAGGACCTGGTCCAGCACGGCCGTGCCGGCATCGGTCAGTGTCGCGCGGCCGGACTCGAACTCGATGATGCGGTCGGCCAGCGCGGCGTCGAGCAGCGCCTGTTCCTGTACCGCCACGTGCAGTCCGTCGCTGACGCTGAAGCCGCTGCCCAGCGCCAGCGCCACCCTGGCCGCCACGTCGCTGCGGACCTCCTCGCTGGCCACCGCGCCACGCAGGCTGACGGAATTTCCCTCCACCGCGACCTGGCCGCCGGCGACGTTCTTCAGCGCCGGCCCGACCATCGCCGCCACCCGCTCGCTCCAGCCGGCGGGAGCGGCCACGTCGCCAACCGCGATCTGGTCCACCACCCGGCCGGCGCCGTAGACCTCGCGCAGCCGCCCCAGCAGCGCGTCCTTTCCGGCCTGGTCCGGCATGGTGCCGCTGGCGATGACGGGGCCGGGGACCGGCAGCTCTGCCAGCGCGGCCGGGGCCACCAGGCACAGGATCAGCAACATGCGTTTCATGATGGCGCTCCCACGAAGGTTTGCAGGTAGAGGTCGCGCGCCAGCCGCAGCGGCGTATGGGTCTGCTCCAGGTAGCTCGACAGCGCGCGCAGGTCGAGCGGCGACGCGTCCGGCTCGTCCACCCAGCCGGTATCGTCCACCGTCACCAGCAGGTCCTGGGCAAAGGCGGGATCGGCGATCGCCGCCAGCGTGCGCGCGCTGGCGCCGGAAAAGCCGATCACCAGCACCGGGCTGGCCCCGATCTGCGTGACGAACAGCGCCAGCTCCACATTGCTGCCGGCGACGAACGGCGTGACCAGTTCGAGCCAGAACGCCGCCACCGGGAACACGGCCGACGGGTTGGCCGGCAGCGGCAGCACCAGGCTCTTTTCGATATCGTCCAGGCCGTAGGACAGCAGCGGCTGGAGCAGCATGCCGACCGCCATGATCAGTTCGCGCGGATCGGCGCGGCCGAGCAGCGCACCCAGCGAACCAACCGTGCCGGTGTCGAGGAAACCGGCCAGCGCGCCCTCGCAGTGCGACCCGAGCGCGACCTCGGACTCGCCCAGCGCCAGCAGCCGCGGCAGCGGTTCGGGCAATTCCAGCAGCTCGGCGGCGGCGCCGGCCATGCTGTTCCAGAGCGGCGCCAGCACCAGCGGGCAGTGGCGGACGAACGAGGACGGCTCGGCCACGTCGATCGGGCGCATCATCATGAACGGGAAGCGCCGCCCGGAGGCGTCGCGGCTCGCCACCAGGTGGCCTGCGATCGCGTGCCGGCGAGCAGGCGACAGGAAGGCGAAGTGCACCGGCGCCAGCGCGTCGTATTGCGCCTTCCAGCGCGCGTTGGAAGGGAGCGTGTCCATCACCCCGGCCAGCCACTCGTCCAGCGCGGCCAGCAGCGACGCGTCGTGGGAAGCCTTCACGAAGTCGCTGCGTGACGGCAGCTTGCCGAAGTAGCCGATCCGGTGCGGCAGCGGCTTCATTGCGCAACTCCCGCTACCGCCAGCTGCTCCGGCGGCCGGCCCACGATCGACTCCGGCAGCGACATGCCGACAAAGCCGTCCCGGCCGCTGGCGCTGCTGACGACCTTTTTCAGGTCCATCGCCACCGTGACTCCGCCGTGCTTCCAGCGCAGCTCATTGTAGGCCCCGCGCTTGACCTGGTCGGATGCCCGGAATGCCATGCCCAGTGCATGGGGACCGGCTTCGTTATAGATGTCGACGTTACGTCCGTCCATCAGCACCGCGCTGATACGGAAGCCGCGCACGCCCGGGCCAGGATAGACCATGCTGGTCCAGGCCGGCGGCGTATTCCGGTAGCGCACCAGCTGGCCGTCGATTTCAACCGTGAATTCCTGCACGCCCGGCGACAGCAGGGGCCGGATCTGGAAGATGGTCTGCGGCCCGTTCGCGCTGGCTACGCCGTTTGCTTCCAGCGGGGCCACCCAGGACGGGAACGACGACAGCGCACCGGGACTGAGCTCGATGCCCATGTCGGCCCAGCGCCGTGGCTCCAGCAGGTCGCCGCGCCGCACTACCAGCGAACCGAGCGAGGTATTGACGAATTTGGCGACCGCACCGTCCGGCCCGAACATCTGTCCGATCTCGGTGGGGCTGGCCTGGATACTCGCGTTCGGCGCAAACGGATACTTGGTCGCCAGCGAGGCGCGGAACGGTTCCACCACCTGCGCCATCCAGGTGCGGTTGATCTCCGACTCGCTCGGGCCGATCACAATGCCGAAGGTCTGCATCAGCGGTCGCACCAGGATCGGGCGCAGCGCCTGCTTCTGCTCGTCGCTCATCCCGGTCAGCATCTGTTCGTCCACGTACTTGAGCGCTTCGGCCAGCTCGGATCCGCTACCCTCCAGCGTCTGCTGCATGAACTGGCGCGCGCCCGGGCCGGGGTCGCCCTGGTTCTTGAGCTGGTTCAGGCGGCTGCGCAGGCGCGACAGCGCATCGAGGTAGCCGGTCATCAGCGTGGCCTCCTTCTCCCTGACCGACACCATGCGCGCGAGGCCGGAGAACTCGCGCGCGATGCGTCCCTGCGCTGCGGGCGCCCCGCCGGCCGGCACCTGGATCCCGGCCGCGTCGACACCGGTGCGCACCTCCGACGGCGCGCGCCGCAGGAGCTTCTCGCGCAGCCACGCGATCACGCCTTTCCGGACCTTGGCGGAAGCCGCGCTGCCGCCCCCGGGCGCATCCCATGAGGTCTGCTCGTGCACGAAGGTCAGCACTCGCGATATCGGCGAGGTTTGCGGGTCGCCGAGCCTGTTCATGGCGCGCACTCCGCCATCGAAGCTGTCGAAACCGGCCAGCGTCACGCCTTGCAGGAAGGTCGACCACTGCTTCGCGTAGTCGGCCTTGTACAGGTCGGTGAGCGCCTTTTCGATCTGTTCGGGGCTGCCCTCCAGCGTCAGGTCGTTCCGGGTGCTGGTGCGCAGCACCCAGTCGGTGCTGGCCAGTTCGCGGCTGGCCGCGTCCCGAATCGCCCCGCGCACATAGCCTTCCCATGCCTCCCGCGTGAACGCTCCCGGTACCGCGTGGCTGCCGGCGATGACCGCGGCATCGCGCTCGCCTGCCAGCCGCGCCACCGTCACCGCGGGGTAGCGCGTCGATGCCCGCGCCCGGATGTCGGCGTAGGCGCGTTCACGCGCCGGAATCCCGCGCACCACACGGCGCAGGTTCTCGCGCGCAGTGTCCAGCAGCGCGATCTTCGGCTGGATCTGCGGCCAGGCCGGGTCCTCCACGTTCGCGATGTGGAAGGTCAGCAGGCGCTCGGCGCTGCGGATCAGCTGCTCTTCCGGCATCGCGCCCCTGTTCGCGTGCAGCCAGCCGCGCCAGAAGCGGGTCAGCTGGTCGTGCAGGTGGCCGGTCTCGGCGTGGCTCTTATCTCCCAGCATGAGGTAGGTCTTGAGCGCGTTGTAGCCGTCCGCCACGTTGGTGGGCGAGCCGTCCTGGAAGGGCTGGCCCGGCTGGACGCCCTGTCCGGGACGGTCCTGGGTGGACGGGTCGAGCTGGTCGCCCTGCGCATTCATCGCGGCCAGGTGCGCCTCCAGCGCCGCGCCGACGGGCCGCACCATCACGTCACGCATGCCGGCAAAGTACTCGTCGCGCAGCTTGCGCTCGAGCGTGTCGCCCTGGTACAGGCCGAACGACAGCATCAGCGGCGTATCGTCCCGGTATTTCTCCAGCTGTTCGATCCGGTCCTGCAGCACTTCCAGGGCTTCCATGCGCGACTGCAGGTCGGTGCGCTTGCCCTGCAGTTGCACGACCTTGGCCAGGTCGGCCTGGACATTGGCCACCAGCTGGCGGTTGTTCGAGTAGGACCAGCTCCATCCGGCCAGCGCCACGCCCAGCGCCAGCGCCGCGCAGGCAAAGGCGCCGTACTTGATGCGGGTGGTCGCCGGGCTGGTGTAGCGCGACACCAGGTCCTTGTCGGCGAAGATGATGTTGCGGAACAGGTCGCGCAGGAAGTAGCCGGCGCCCGCCTCCGCCGACTCGGCCGGCTCCCGGCCTGGCAGTTCCACATCGAAGCGCGCGGCGACGCGCTGCGAGGAGCTGTTGGCGACCGTGCCTTCCTGCAGCGCGCTGGTGAAGTAGAAGCCGCGGAAGACCGGGCGGAACTGGTAGGTGTTCTCCTCGAACAGCGTGGCCAGGAAGGCGCGCAGCACCGGCTTCATCGACGCGAACTCCAGCGGGAAGGTAAACACGCCCGGGCGCATGGCCTCGGCCAGCCCCATGCTGGCCAGGCTCATTTCCTTCAGGCCCTCGTGCAGTTCGTCGAAGCCCTGGTCGAAGAACGACAGCACATCCTGGTGCGCACGCCGGCGGTTGTAGCGGATGGTCGCGCCCCATGCGCGGTCGCGCTCCGTTCCCTGCGCGCCGTGGAAGAAGTCGCAGAAGCCGGCCACCAGGTCGGCCTTGGTGAACACCACGTACACCGGCGCATACACGCCCAGGTGTTCGGTCAGCTCCTGCACCCGCGTCCGCAGGTTGCGCGCCAGCTCCAGGTTCTTTTGCGGCGGCCCGGCCACCAGGTCCGCCAGGCTGGCGGCGATGATGATGCCGTTCACCGGCGCACGCGGACGGTAGCGCCGCAGCAGACCGAGGAAGGCCAGCCACTCGGCGCGGTCGCTGTCCTCCACGCTGTAGCGGCCGGCCGTGTCGAGCACGATCCCTTCGGTGGTGAAGAACCAGTCGCAATTGCGGGTGCCGCCCACCCCATGCAGCGCACGGCTGCCAGCCAGCGGGAAGTTCAGGCCGGAATGCGCAATCGCGCTGCTCTTTCCCGCCGCCGGGTTCCCGATGATCATGTACCAGGGCAGCTCGTACAAGGCGGCCGAGCCGCGCATGATCCCGAGCTTGGACGACTTGATCGTGCCGACCGCCTCGGTCATCGCCCGGCGCAGCGCCGGCACCTCGTCGCGCGCATCGTTGTGCGGCTCGGCGATCGCCTGCGCCAGCGGGTCGGCGGCGCGTTCGCGCCAGTGCCGCCACGCCGGCACCCCCAGCCACCACAACGCGGCGGCCAGCAGCACGGGGCCGAGGCCCCACCAGGGCGCGATTTCGAACACTTCAGTGACCAGCAGCGCGAGCGCGCAGGCCAGTGTGAGCACGACAGTGCGCACGACCCAACGATGGGCCAGGATTTGCCATAGACGACGCATGGGATGGACTCGGTTGTAGTCGTCAGGAAATGTTGGCACCCTTCACTGCCGGTGCGCTTGAGGCTGCGCAACTACCGGGCTCAAGCTTTCGTGACACCGCGCAGGCGCAGTTCCGCGTGGCCGAAGTCCATCATTTTCCAGCGCCCGCCCCAGGTCAGGCCGAGCGATTCGGCCACTTCGCCGTACAGGCGGTAGCCGCGCATGGCCCATGGATCCTTTTCGGAGATCACCAGTTTGCCGTCGCGCAGGAAGGCGCAATCGGCGGCAAGGCCGAACTGGTGATAGCTCTGGAACGCGCGGGCGTTGGTGACGCCCTTGCCCAGCGCCGCCAGGCGGTCCTGGCGCTCCGGACTGCGGTACCCCTCCAGCAGCGCCATCTCGTAGCCGTGCCGTTCGCGCATGATCTGGAACGCGGCCAGGATGCGGCGCTGGAACTCCGGATGCAGCATCCCCCAGTTACGGCTGGCCTCGGCAAGCATCGGGCGCACCTGCTCGACTTCGGCGGTGCTAAACACCAGCGGCGGCAGCGCGGGCGGGGCCACCAGTTGCTCCCCGCGCAGCAGTGCGGTGACCTGGGCATCCGGTTCGATCTCGCCCTGGTCGTAGCCGGGCAGCTCCGGGCGCGCGCTGGACAGGAGGGTCACGAGCAGCGGCGGCACCAGCAGGCATGCAGCGACGACGGCGGTGATCCAGCGATGCCTGAGCAGGCGGCCCAGCTTCAGGGTCGCGCCTTGGCGCTGGGGCGCCAGGAACACTGCGCCTAGCCCGCAAATCATTAAAAAGTAACAAAGTGCGATCAAGATCATCATGTTCCGGCGTGGATTAGCTTTAATTGATGCTAGGAGTCATCAATCTTAAGGAGCAAAACCGTGCGCCCTTCAGACCCCCGTCAACAATCCGCCAGCCGCCCGAACCTGATGTCGGGAAATCGCAAACGCCCTGGAGCGGGTGGCAACATCCTCGACCAGCTGGAGCCGCGATCCGGACGCGGCAAGGGAACTGCCAGCTTCAGCATCGGCATCGATCCGAGGTGGGTATGGGCCGGCGGGGGCGCGATCGTCCTGCTGGTCGGCGCGCTGGCGGCGATCGCCTGGTCCAGTACCACCGTGGCGAAGCCGCTGCCTTCGCCGCAAATGGCGACGACCGCGGAGCCGGCGCCGCCCAGGCTCGCATTCGAGACCGGGCCGGCCAAGGTCGAACGGGTCTCGCTGCAGTCGCAGACGGCAGCCAAGGTACTGCTGGCGCAGGTGGACCCGCCGCCGATGCCTCCGCCGATGCCGCTGGTGGTGCTGCCGCGCGAGGCTACACCCCCTGCAAAGGTGGTGCGCCAGCCGTCGGGGCAGAAGCCGGCAGCGGGCGCGCCGTCGCGCGCTGCCAAGCCGGCAACGCAGCGGCAGGCCTCGCGCCGGGCGATTTCGAAGGCGCAACGGGCGAAGCCGGTACCGGCGCCAGAGGCAGCACCGGACACCGATCCCGATGTCGCCTTGATAAGAGCGATACGAAAAGCAACGCAATCGCAGTAGCGATGGCCGAATTGGCTGGGTAAGGAGGCGCCGGCGGGTTATACTGTACATAATTACAGTATCCGCACCATGACTCCACAGCTCGACAACCAGTTCTACTACCTGGATAACTTCCACCGGGTGCTCGACTGGATCGGCTCGCGCTATCCGGACCTTCTGACTGGCGAGGAGCAGGCCTTCCTCGACCGTTTCCCGGCCCTGCCGCAGCCATCGCGCGCCCTGTTCGTGCGGATGGTGATGCGCAAGGGCGCGCTGTTCCGCGCCAGTAAGCTCAACTACGCCGAAATTGGCTGCGCGGTCGAAGCCTCGCGCGCGCTGGTGGCCACCGGCTGGGTGGTGGACGACCCCGAAATTACCCTGGACGAGCTGTTTGCCCTGCTGACCAAGGCCGAAGTCGCGGCCGTGTTCGGCCTGCCGCCCCATTTGAAGGGCGCACGCAAGCCGGACCAGCTGGAAGCCCTGCGCGTGGACTTCGCAGATGCCCGCGCCTTCAGCGCCTGGTGCAAGGACCTGCCGGAGCGCGCCTTGCGGGTGGAGGCACAGGCGCTGTGCGACCGGTTGCGCCTGATCTTCTTCGGTAACTTCCACCAGGACTGGACCGAATTCGTGCTGTCCGACCTGGGCATCTACAAGTTCGAGCAGGTGGAGTTTTCAAGCGCCTCGCGCGCGTTCCGCTGCCGCCGCGATGTCGACTACTTCCTTGCCCTGCACCAGTGCAGGGAGCGCTTCAACAACGGCGAGGACATTGGCGCGGTGCTGCGCGACGTACCGCCGCCGGTGCCGGACAACGAGTGGCTTGGCAGCCGGCGCGAAAAGCTGATGTTCGCGATCGCCCAGCACTACGAGAAGCTGCACGACTGGACCTGCGCCCATGACGCCTACCGCAACTGCAGCTACCCCGGCGCGCGCGCGCGTGCCGTGCGGGTGCTGGAAAAGGCCGGCCGCTACCAGGAAGCGCACGAGCTGCTGACGCTCGCACAGCGCGCGCCAGAGAGCGACATGGAGCGCCAGCACCTGGCCCGCATCGCGCCGCGACTGGCGTCCCGGCTGGGGCACGCCAGGGTGCGCGCGCGTCGTCCGGGCGTGGACCGGATCGACCTGAAGCTGCCGATGCCCGGACAGGACTGGTGGGTGGAAGGGGTGGTGCGCGACCACCTGACGCGCGAGGACGCGCCCGTGTTCTATGTCGAGAACACCCTGATCAATGCCTTGTTCGGGCTGCTGTGCTGGCGCGCGATCTTCTGCGCCATTCCCGGCGCTTTCTTCCATCCCTTCCACCGCGCACCGGCCGACCTGCATGGCGCCGACTTCCATTCGCGGCGCGCGCGCGAGTTTGCGCACTGCCTTGCGCAACTGGACAACGGCGAATACCGCGCCACCATCCTCGCCAATTTCGCCGGTAAGCACGGCATCCAGTCGCCCTTCCTGGCGTGGGACTTCCTGAGCGAGGAGCTGCTGGAGATGGCGCTCGACTGCATTCCTCCCCTGCACCTGCGCCGCGCGTTCGAGCGCATCCTGGCCGACGTGAAGGCCAACCGCAGCGGTTTCCCGGACCTGATCCGCTTCTGGCCGGCGGAAAAACGCTACCAGATGATCGAGGTGAAGGGACCGGGCGACCGCCTGCAGGACAACCAGTTGCGCTGGATCGAATACTGCGCCACGCACGGCATGCCGGTCTCGGTCTGCTACCTGCAATGGGAATGAAGTACACCGTCTCGGTGCGGGGGCTGTGCGAATTCACTGCCAAGCAGGGCGACCTGGACCTGCGCTTCACCCCGTCGCCTACCGCGCAGGAAGGCATCGCCGGCCACGCCGTCGTGACAGCGCGGCGCGGCCCCAACTACCGGCGCGAGGTTAGCCTGTCGTGCGACCACGGCATCCTGCACGTGCGCGGGCGCGCGGACGGCTATGACCCGGACCAGAACCTGCTGGAGGAGATCAAGACCCACCGCGGCGACCTGGCGCGCATGCCGGACAATCATCGGCAACTGCACTGGGCGCAGGCGCGCGTCTACGGCCACCTGCTGTGCCGCGAGCTCGGGCTGGACGCAATCGCGCTGTCCCTGGTCTACTTCGACATCGCGAAACAGACCGAAACGGTGCTGCGCGAGCAGCGCACGGCCGACGAGCTGGCGCTGATGTTCGCCGCCCAGTGCGAGCGCTTCATCGCATGGGCGGAACAGGAAGCGGCGCACCGCGAGGCGCGCGACAGCGCACTGGGCGAGATGCAGTTCCCCTACCCCGATTTCCGTCCCGGCCAGCGCCAGCTCGCGCAGGCCGTGTTCCAGGCCAACGCCAGCGGGCGCTGCGTACTCGCACAGGCGCCTACCGGCATCGGCAAGACTGTCGGCACACTGTTCCCTGCGCTGAAGGCCGCGCCGCTGCACGGGCTCGACAAGGTGTTCTACCTGGCGGCCAAGACGCCGGGGCGGCGCCTGGCGCTGGACGCATCCCGAACGCTCCGCGGCGGCGTGATCCCGCTGCGCGTGCTCGAACTGACTGCGCGCGACAAGGCCTGCGAGCATCCGGACAAGGCCTGCCATGGCGACTCCTGCCCGCTCGCGAAGGGCTTCTACGACCGCCTGCCCGCTGCCCGCAATGCGGCGCTTGCCGAGGAGACGCTCGACCGCGAGGCACTGCAGCGCGTTGGCCTCGCGCACGATGTCTGCCCCTACTACCTCGGCAGCGAAATGGCGAAGTGGAGCGACGTGATCGTGGGCGACTACAACTACTACTTCGACCACGGGGCCATGCTGTTCGGCCTGACGCTGGCCAACCAGTGGCGCGTGAGCGTGCTGGCGGACGAAGCGCACAACATGGTGTCGCGCGCGCGCTCGATGTACAGCGGCGAGCTGTCCAGGGGCGCGCTGCGCGC
Organism: Telluria sp.; assembly: GCA_036405115.1. Classification (GTDB taxonomy): domain Bacteria; phylum Pseudomonadota; class Gammaproteobacteria; order Burkholderiales; family Burkholderiaceae_D; genus Telluria. The sequence continues at coordinate 29,418 of DASWYE010000034.1, forward strand.
CGCCCGCGCCGCAGCGCCCGCCCACCTGCGCAAGGCGCTCGACCGCGTCTCGCGCGCGTGGCCGAAAGCGCAGCGCGAATATGAAGTGCTGGATGCGATTCCGGAAAAGCTGGTGTCCGAGTTGCAGGGCCTGGTCTCGGCCGTCACCGACGTGCTGGCGGAGCATCCGGAACCGATGGATCCGGCGCTGCAGCGCTTCTATTTCGATGCCATGCTGTTCGTGCGGCTGTCCGAGCAGTTCGGCTCGCATTCACTGTTCGACATCTCGATGCAGGGCGCGCGCGACTCCACGCTGTGCATCCGTAATGTGGTGCCCGCGCCGTGGCTGCAGCCGCGCTTTGCGGTGGCCCATTCGACCACGCTGTTCTCCGCCACCCTCAGCCCGTGGAACTACTTCACCGATGCGCTGGGCATGCCGGCCGACACTGCGTGGATCGATGTCGAATCGCCGTTCAGGGCCGACCAGCTTTCGGTGCACGTGGTGCGCCAGATCTCGACCCGCTACCAGCACCGCGCCCGCTCGCTGGGGCCGATCGCGCAGCTGATGGCGCAGCAGTACAACGCCCAGCCCGGCAACTACCTGGCCTTCTTCAGCAGCTTCGAGTATCTGGAACAGGTGGCGGATGCCTTCGCGGCGCAGTATCCGGATGTGCCGGCGTGGCGCCAGTCGCGCTCGATGAGCGAGGCGGAGCGCGACGCCTTCCTGGCGCGCTTCACGCATGACGGCCAGGGCATCGGGTTCGCCGTGCTGGGCGGATCGTTCGGCGAAGGGATCGACCTGCCGGGCGCGCGCCTGATCGGCGCGTTCATTGCCACGCTGGGCCTGCCGCAACTCAACCCGGTGAACGAGCAGATGCGCGCCCGGATGCAGGCGATGTTCGGGGCCGGTTACGACTACACCTATCTTTATCCTGGCATCCAGAAGGTGGTGCAGGCTGCGGGGCGGGTGATCCGCACGCAGTCGGACCGCGGCGTGGTCTACCTGATCGATGACCGCTTCGCGCAGGCCCAGGTGCGCGAGCTGCTGCCGCGCTGGTGGAACCGTAGCTGATCGAGCGGGACTGTCCCGCCCACGTCCTCCCCGCGCATGCCGGGACCCATGCTGAGCAGGCGTCCTGTGCGGGCATGCGCTTGCCGCGAACTCACCATGGGTCCCCGCGTTCGCGGGGATGACGGCGGCAAGGCTACTGGACCAGCGAGCGCACCTTTTGGTAGCCGGAGCGGCTGACCGGGACCACAGTGCCGTCCTTGAGCACCGCCTGGTGCGTGTCCTTGGTGGCCTGCTCGATGCGGCTCACGCGTTCGATGTTGACGATGTAGGACCGGTGGATACGCACGAAGCAGCCGGGATCGAGCTGGCTTTCCAGTTCCGACAGCCGCTGGTTCTTGAGGTAGGACCTGCCCTCCGAATGGATCTCGACGTAATCGTCCTGCGCCACGATCAAGTCCACCTTGCCAGCGGCGATCACGTGCACCCTGGCGCCATCGCGGATCAGCACGCGCTCGATGGGTGCGGTGCGGGTCCCTGCCTGCTTAGCCATCTCGCCGGTCGGCTGCGCCTCGCCCAGGCCGCTGCGTGCATGCGCCAGCGCCTGGTCGAATCGCTGCTGGCTGAACGGCTTGAGCAGGTAATCGACCGCGTGGATCTCGAATGCCTTCAGCGCGTACTGGTCGTAGGCGGTGACGAACACATAGCGCGGCTTGCTGCCGGCCAGCTCCACGACCTCGAACCCGTCCAGCTTGGGCATCTGGATATCAAGGAACACCAGGTCCGGCTCCAGCTCGGTGATCGCCTTGACCGCCTCGAATCCGTTGGCACATTCGGCCACGATCTCCACGCCCGCATGCGGACGCAGGAATTCGCGCACCACGCCGCGCGCCAGCTCTTCGTCGTCGACTATGATGACCCGCACATCAATCCCCTTCGGTTTCCGCGGGCAGCGCCAGCTCTACCCGGAACTTGTTATTTTCGTGCGACCAGTGCACGCTGGCCTGGTGGGCGTACGCGGCTGCTAGCCGGTTGCGCACATTGGACAGGCCGATGCCATTGCCGCCCATCGGCGCAGCATCCGGATCCACGTCGTTCTCCACCGTCACGCGCAGGATGGAACCGGTCCGGCGTGCCAGCACGCTGACGGTGCCGCCTTCCGGCAGCGCGCCGATGCCATGCTTGACCGCGTTCTCGACCAGCGGCTGCAGGATCATCGGCGGCAGCAGGCAGGGCCGCGCCTCGTCTTCGATCTCCAGCAGGACGCCCAGGCGTTGGCCGAAGCGCACCTTCTCGATCGCGAGGAAGTGCCTGACCAGCGTCGCCTCCTCCTCCAGCGTGACCTTGCGGTGCGCCTCCAGCCCCAGGCTGTGGCGGAAGAAGTCCGACAGCTGCAAGGTCATCTCGCGCGCACGCTTCGGGTCAACCGAGGTAAGCGCGCTGATCGAATTCAGGCTGTTGAACAGGAAGTGCGGATCGATCTGGGTGCGCAGCATGCGCAGCTCCGCATCCTGGGCCATCAGCTTGGACTGCATCTCGCGCCGTTCGGCGGTGCGGGTGCGTTCGAATTCGTTGACCAGGTAGTTGGCCATGGCGCACAGCAGGTAGAGCGCGATGCCGATGCCGAAAATGACGGCGCGCGCCGGGCGCGAGATGGCGATGCCGGCGCCGCCTGCCGCCAGCACTTCGTTCCAGGCCATGACGGCGGCAGTCCACACCCCTGCCGCCATGACCGCCGACACTGCCAGCACGCCGACCAGCCGGAACGATGCGGCGCCGGCCAGCGGGAAGGCCCGGCACAGGTAGTACGCCGGGAACCCTGCCGCAAACGCATACACCAGCGTCATCGGCACGGCCAGGGCAATCCCGTCCGGCCAGGCGGCGCCGGTGGCGCCCACCACGAGGGCGGACAGCACCAGCCCGAGCATCAGCCATACCCCGAGGTAGAGCGTGATGCCGCGCCGCGAGGCGAACGGGCCCGTCATCAGTTGCGCACCTCGACGCCCGACATGATGGCGTAGCCGCTGATGATCAGGCGCTTGCCGCTGTTGGCGGGCGATGCGGTCTTCTCTTCGAAGGCGGCCATGATCGGCGTCCCGCGCAGCACCACCGTCCAGTCGGGCGGGATGCGCAGCGTGATGCCGCCCATGACAGCGAACACGCGGATCTCCGCTTCGTTCGCGATGGACGCCTCGCGCAGGTCCAGCTCGCAGCCGCCCATGAAGGTGGTGACATGGCCGCCGCGGAAGTCCTTCGAGGTGACGCGGCGTTCGATCGCGCCCAGCGCCGCAGTCAGGTCGATCACGGAGTCGGCGTCGCCGCCCACTGCCGCGCCAGTACGGCGCACGCACGAAGTAAAGGCGCCGCCCTCCCCGCCGCGGTTGCGCAAGGCAGTGTAGACGACAGCAACGCCAACCAGCATCACCAGCACCGGCCAGATGGTGCGCCAGCCGAAGTAGATGAAGCCCATGTGCCGCAGCGTCAGCAGCACGCCGATCGAGATCAGGATGCCGCCGAACACGCGGCCACCGGCATCATGGCTGTCATACAGCTTGAGCGCGCCGACCAGGATGAACATCATCGGCCAGAAGCGGAACATGTCGCCGATCTCGAAGATGTTCAGGTTATCGAGCAGGAACAGCAGCCCCATGCCGATCACGACCAGGCCGACGATGACCTGGCCGGGCAGGCGCTTGTTGATGTCCTCATTCATGGCTGATTCCTTTCTTTTCCAGTGCGCGCCTTTCAAGGAAGGGCTTGATCACCATGATCAGGCCGCCGCCGATCAGCAGCAGCGGCCAGCTGTTCCTGAAGGTCAGGTCGAAGCGGTCGTCGAAGACCGCGAACAGCCAGCTGCCGATGAACACCGTCCACAGGCCGCCGGTGAACTCGCGCGGCGAGGTGGCCGCGATCATGCTGGTGAGGCCGACGAAGACGATGATCAGCGGCCAATATTGCCACATGTCATGGATATTCAGGAAATCGAGGCGGTCGAGCAGGAAGACCGCGCCGACCAGGATCAGGACCAGGCCCCAGACGACCTGTTTCCGCCATTGATTGGGTGAAGAACATTTGCTCACGTTACCTCCCGTTGAAAGAATGTGGACAGGTTAGCGGGGTGCGCACCGGTGGCAAACCGGTTTTCGGTGAGTGGCGGGCTGGAAGCGGTGAACGGCGAAGATTTCGGCGGGTGGCGGATTCCGTCGTCCCAGCGAAGGCTGGGACCCATGCTGAGGTGGATCATTGTATGCGTCTGTACTGACGCTCAGTATGGGTCCCCGCGCGCGGGAATGACGGGGTAGCGGAAACAAAAAACCCGCACTGAGTGCGGGCTCTTTTGGGTTTGTGCGGATCAGGCCGGCTGGACGACCACCACCGGGACCTGGTGGTTCTTGATGGCGTTACGGTACTTCGAGGCGGCAAGCGCCTGCTTGACCGCTTCGCGCGCCTTGTTGGTGGCGCGGATGTCCTTCTTTTCCTGCTTGCTGCGCTGGTGTGCTTCGTCCTTGTTGCCGATGCGCTTGGTCATCTTCTTTCTCCTGTTGCGATGGGTCGTCTGTTGCTGCCGTGCCTCCGGCCAGGCGCGGCACGCGCGCCTGGATCCGGCTGCTTACGAACGGCTCAGCGAAGGTTTGTAGTCCGGCGACGTCAATCCCCATCCCAGCTGGCGCCGGATCTCTTCCGGCGTCGGGGGCGGACGCTTGTCGCGCGTGCGCTGCTCGAGATACGCGCGCACGACCTGCTTCGGTGGATTGGTAACGTTGGACATCGCAACCTCCGCTCTGAATTTGGTGCCGGTCCTTGAGGCGACCGGCTCACCTGTCGAGTGCGCGTCCCACGGTCTTTTTATATTCGCATGGCGCCTCACTCACACGCCTCCATCATAGGGCGCGAGCGCTGGCGCGACCGTTCGTTGCCGCACAGACGCTGCTCCTGTACGGAGCGCGAGGCTGTCCGACAACGGCGAACCCGTCTGTCAGACAACATGCCGCACAAAAAAAACGGGGCAGGCGCTTTCGCGACTGCCCCGCTCGTCAAGCTAGCAGGATCAGAACTTGTACTTCAGGTTCAGGTAGTACTGGCGACCGGACACGTCCAGCTTCTGCTGCTCTTCCTCGCTGTAGCGATAGTAGGCGCGCTTCACGTTGGTCAGGTTGGTCGCATCGAAGGTCAGCACCCATTTCGGGCTGATGTACCAGCTGGCGTTGAACGCCAGCGTGGTCACCGGCGCCGCCATGGTCGGCGCTGCCGGCATCGCCACGCCGTTGATGGTGACCATGCCCTGGCTGTTCGCATTCGGCGGAGGCGCGGTGCTGGTGTTCACGTACTCGCTGCGGTAGTTCGCCACCAGGCGTGCCGACAGCTTGTCGTTCTCGAAGTAGGCGCCGATGTTACCAGCCCATTCCGACGCGCCGGTCAGCGGACGGCCATCATCCACGTCGGTCTTGGCACGGCTGACGTTCGAGGTGAAGCCGAACGGCGTATCGCCGATCGCCTGGTCGTACTGGATCTCGATGCCGCGCACCTTCGCGCCCTGGTTCGACGCCGAGTTCACGGCGAAGGTCTTGACCTGGTTGTCGCGCGCGTCGAACAGGTCGACACGGTTGCTGCCCGCGACGCCGGTCTTCACGTAGCCGTCGATGTCCGAGTAGAACACGTTCACGCCCACCATCGAGCGTGGCGCGAAGTACCAGGCCCACAGCGCGTCGAAGTTGGTCGCGTTGAGCGGTTTCAGGTCCGGGTTCGGGCCGGTCACCGTGCAAGCGCCACCGTCGGTGCAGGTCGGGCTGCCGTAGCCGGCGCCGAGGATGTTGTAGTTCTGGCGGCCGATGGTCTTGTTGGCAGCGAAACGCACCTGCATTTCGTTGGACAGCTCATACAGCACGTTCAGGCTTGGCAGCAGGTCGTTGAAGGTCTTGCTGGTCGCGGTCTTGTAGTACATGACGCCGGTGCGGTTCGGGAACGGCACGCCATCGTAGTACTGCACGCCATCGCTGGCGGTGGTGATCGCGCCCGGCACTGCCGCGCAAGGGATCGCCGGCTTGCCAGGTTCGGTGCGCTCGCACACGCCGACCGGGATCGGGCTAGGGATCAGCGCATTGACCTTGGTGCGGACGAAACGCAGGCCGACGTTACCGGACCACTTGCCGCTTTCCAGGTTGGCCATCAGGTAGGTCGATGCCTGGCGCTCGCGCATGTCCAGCTCGGACGACACACGGCGCTCCCAGTCGGCCGTGGTTGGCTTGTAGTTGGAGTTGAAGTAGTTCTTCAGCGTCTCCGGGGTCAGCGTCCAGCTGGTGTTATCCCAGCCAGCAGGACCGTCCAGGCCATCGCCGAAATCGGCAGGGTATGGAATGTACTGGCTGCTGTCAGGCGCGTTGGTCGCCAGTGCACCGGTCTTCATCTGCGGGAAGCGGCGGGCGCTGTCGCGGCGGTGGTCGGAGTAGCGTACGCCGGCTTCCAGCGATTGCAGTGCGCCTTTTTCGAGCGCGTATTCGAAGTCGAACTGGCCGCTGTGCTCCTTGTCAGTCGTCTTCACGCCGGATGCGGCGCGGCCCGACAGCGCATAGCCGCTGCCGTCGGCGTTACGGCCAGGTACATTCGGGCCGGTGCCGTGGTACTGCACGAAAGGCGCGTCGTGCAGGCTGCCCAGGCGGTAGGACACGCCGGTGCCGTAGCGGGTATAGGTCAGGCCCTGGTCACGGCCGGTCTGGCCGACGCCGCGGGTGATCGAGAACAGCGACTTGACGGTCAGGTCCTGGTTGACGCGGTATTTGGTGTCCAGGTCGAGGAAGGAGCTGGTCGCCTCGGCGCCGTCGCGGTATGCGCCTTCGGTCTCGCCGATGTACTGTGGAGGGGTGCCGTCCGCGTACACGATGTCGGCGCTCTTCAGCACTTTCAGCTGGTGGCCGTACATGGTGGTTTCGTTGACGATCACCGGATTGCGGATCTGCGCGTACACGCGCTCGCCGTTCGCGCCAACGGTCGGCGCAGCGCCGCCCTGCACGCCGCCGCGGCCGCGCAGCATGCTGAACATCGCGCCCGCATTCAGGCGGCCGAAGTTGTTGGCCTTCATGCCGGAGTGGAAACCGGTCATGGTCATGTCGAGGTCTGCGTTCGGCTTCCACTGCATCGAGAACATGCCACCCTTGCGGTCACGCACGCTCTCCACGAACTCGGTGCTCATCGAGCCTGGCAGGCGCACGCCTTGCAGGTCGGCAGCCGTGTAGCCGCTACCGGCGAGCGATTCGTCGGTGATGCCCGGCATGGTGGCGAGGTCGATCTGGTCCCAGCCGCTACCGCCCGAGTAGGCGAAGCGCGACACCGAATCGCGGCGCACGTAGCGCTTTTCCTTGAAGCCCTGGACGATCACGCCGAAGGTGTTGGCCTCGTTCTTCCAGTTGACGGTGGCCTGCATGTCAGGCGCCGCCTTGCCCGGCAGGTCCGCATACGCGACGCCGGCGCTGATCACGCCGCCCAGGCGCTCTTTCTGCGCCAGCGGCTTGCGGGTGGTGACGTTGATGGTGCCGGCCAGGCCGCCATCGACGATGTTGGCTTGCGAGGTCTTGTAGACCAGCGCCTGGTTCAGCACCGAGGAAGGCATCAGGGACAGGCTGGTCGAGCGGCTGGAGGACAGCTGGTCGGCGAAGTACCAGTCGCCGCCGGAGACGGTGTGGCCGTTGAACAGGATCAGGGTCATGTCCGGATTGGTGCCGCGCATCGCGACCTTTTCCGCTTCGTCGTAGTCGGTACGGACCGCGACGCCGGCGAGGCGCTGCAGCGAGTCGGCCAGGTTCTTGTCCGGCATCTTGCCGACGTCTTCGGCCGTGATGACCTCGACGTTGGCGGTGGCGTCCTTCTTGACGCTCAGCGACTTGGCCATCGAAGCGCGGATACCGCTGACTTCGACGGTCTGGACTGGCGCTTCAGCCGGGGCTGGCGCGGTCTGCGCAGCAGCTGGCAGGGTGTAGAGCGCCAGCAGTGCCATCGATACGGCTGCAGCGCCCGGGGTTTTCCGAAAACTCATGTTGTCTCCTGGATCGGGAAAGGGGTCTATGCCGGACTAGTGCCAGCGTGGCGCGAGTATTGATGAGTTCGATTGCGAATGATAATGACAACAATATCTCGACTCATAACCTGCATATATACCGAAATTGCGGTTAGCTTATTCATTAAGAATATTAATTAGCAAAATCCGCTGGCGCACACTAGCGTGACGTTTTTTCGCCTGGATTTCCATGAAGCGCTTTGCCCCCCTCCTGATCGCGGCCGCCCTCGCAGGCTGCGCCGTCCAACCCGTAAAAGTCGCATCCGTGCAGCCATTGAGCATGGAACAGCTGCTAAAAAAGCAGATCTACCAGATGACCCCGCAAGAGGTGCATCGCTATATCGCGCACATGCAGCAGACCGAACCGGACCTGCGCAAGCGCATCGCGGCGATCGGACGGCAGAATATCGGGCAGCCATATGTATTAAATCTGCTCGGCGAGTACCCTTTCCAGCTGCACGACACTTTGCCGATGTTCAGCCTCACGCACAGCGATTGTGTTGTTTTTGCGGAGCACACCTATGCGATGGCCATGTCGAAATCGTGGGAAGAATTCTTCTGGATGCTGCAGCGGATCCGCTACAAGGACGGCGTGGTCGGCGTCGCCACGCGCAACCACTATACCGAGCAGGACTGGAACATCAATAATGGCTGGCTGGTCAGCGACGTCACCGCGCAACTGGGCGGCGACGCCACCGCCACCTACGAGCTGACCGTGGACCGCGAACGCTTCCTGCGCACGCGCCACAATACCGAGGTGACGATGCCGGTGCAGGTCAGCACCGAGGCCTACATCCCGACCGAAAAGATCGGCGCGGTGCTGGGCAAGCTGCAGGACGGCGACTTCGTCAACGTCATCTCCACCAAGAATGGCGGCTACTGGGCCTCGCACGTGGGGCTGATCGTCACCGCGCCGGACGGGCAGCGCATGTTCCTCAATTCGGCGGCGCCGCAGGTGCGCGAAGAGACCTTCGACGCCTTCGTCAAGCGCGTGCGCGAGCGCGACGCGGCCAACGGGCCGGATGGGCAAAAGCTGGCCGGCTTCAAGTTCCTGCGCCTGAACGACAACATCGTCGTGCCGCCTGCGCTGCCGCAGCCGCGTCCGGGCGCCTGAGCCACGAAACGGGACTGTTCCTCCAGCGCCAGGGCGGCAGTACTGTCCACGGCGCCTTGGCGGAATCCGCCATAACATGGTCGATTCCGCCAACATTCGCGCCAGAGAACCGGGGACAGTCCCGGGCGGGACAGTCCCCTTCCCTTTTAAAGGCAAGAGTTGAATCCAGAAGAACGGCACCGGATCGGCCTGGTCCAGATCCACATCGCTGTGCTGCTCGCAAGCGGAGCCGGGCTGTTCGCCAAGCTGGTTCCGGTCAGCCCGATGGTGCTGACCGCCGGGCGTACCGCCTTCGGCAGCCTCGCACTGCTGCTGTTTGCCCTGTTCGCGCATGCCTCGCTGCGGCTTCACAGCACGCGCGACCTGTTCGCGATCCTGTCGTCCGGACTGGTGCTGGCAATTCACTGGTTCACCTTCTTCCTGTCGATCCAGAAGTCGAGCGTCGCCATTGCGCTGCTGGCGTTCGCGACGTTCCCGCTGTTCACCACCTTCCTCGAACCGATGATCGAGGGCGAGCCGCTGCGGCGCGAGGACGTGCTGACTGCGGTGCTGGTCAGCGCCGGCCTGGTGATGGTCACGCCGAGCTTCGACCTCAGCGACCGGATGACGCAGGGGCTGCTGTGGGGGATCGTATCCGCCTTCGCGTTCGCCGTACTGTCGCTGATGAGCCGCTCGTACTCGGGGCGCTATCCCGCGCCGGCCATCGCTTTCTACCAGCAGGGCTTTGCGGCACTTTGCACGCTGCCATTCGCGCTGCAGTGGCAGGGAAGGCTGACAGCCGGCGACGTACGCGACCTGGTCATCCTGGGCCTTGTGTTCACCGCGCTGGTGCAGGGACTGGTGGTGGCGAGCCTGCGGCATTTGCGCGCGCAGACAGCCAGCGTGGTGTTCGGGCTGGAGCCGGTGTACGGCATCGTGCTCGCCTGGCTGGTGATTGGCGAAGTCCCGGGCGTTCGGACGATCGCCGGAGGAAGCCTGATTTGTGGCGCGGTCCTGTGGGCGTCGTTCCGCCACCGCCGTCCCGCACAGACAGCGATACCTGCCCTGGAACCAAAGGGGGACAGTCCCCCGCCGGCTAGTTGACCTCTTCCATTACCTTGAGGTTTTCACCGAACACCCAAACGCGGCGGATCTCGATCACATCGTATTGCGCGGCCACGTTGGGCGGGAACGCCGAGTAGCGCGCGTTCAGCCGCACGATGCTTTGCACCGCGCGGTCGATGTCCGGCCGGCCGCTGGAACGGGCGAACGATACATCCTCCACCGTGCCATCGCTGCGAATCGACACCACCACCGTCAGCTCGACCTGGCTGCCGCGGTGCGCGGAGTAGACCAGATGGCCGTTGCGCTCGATCTTCTGGCGCCAGCTTTCGACATACATCTTGAGCGGCACGTCGCGGATCGCGCGGCTGGCGAGGACGCGGCGCCCGCCGCGGTCGCGTTCGGGCAAGGGGGGCACGCCGCTCAGCACACCGAGTCCGCGCACGGCTTCGCGCGCGCGTGCCGTGACATCGCTATCGAGCATGGAGCGCGGGATGGCTGAGCCGTTGGCCGAACCGCTACCAGCACCATTGGTGCGCCCGCTGCCCTGCCCCGCTCCGGCGCCCCTGTCGAACAGTGATGGCTGTTCCGCACCGCCCGGAGCGCCCGCTGCCAGCCGCTCCCGGTTCAGGCGCGCGGCTTCCTCGGCCGCGAGGCGCTCGCGCTCCCGGCGCTGTGCATCGAGTTGCGCAAGGCGTTCCGCCTCCCTGCGGGCGGCTTCCTCTGCGGCCAGGCGTTCGGCTTCGCGGCGCTGCGCTTCCTCCGCGGCCAGCCGCTCGGCGTCCGCCCTCCGCCGGGCTTCGGCGAGGCGTTCGGCTTCGCGCCGCTGCGCGTCTTCCGCGGCGACCCGTTCGACCTCACGCCGCTGCTGTTCCTCAGCAGCCTGGCGCTCGCGCTGGCGGTGCCGGATCTCTTCCAGGGCCAGGCGTTCGCGCTCGATGCGCTGGGCCTCTTGGACCGCAGCCAGGCGTTCGTTCTCGCGCCGCTGCGCCTCCTCGAACGCAAGTCGCTCGCGTTCGCGGAGCTGCTCCTCCTCGATAGCCAGCCGTTCGCGCTCGCGGCGCTCGGCCTCCTCCGCTGCCAGGCGCTCGCGCAGTCGGGCCTCGTCCATGGCCAGGCGTTCGCGCTCGCGCCGCTGTGCCTCTTCTATGGCAATGCGCTCGCGCTCGACGCGTTGCGCCTGTTCCGACGTCAGACGCTCACGCTCGCGGCGCTCCAGTTCTTCCGCGGCGATGCGGTCACGCTCGCGGCGTTGCGCCTGCTCGACCGCCAGCCGTTCGCGCGCGCGATGTTCGGCCTCCTCCACTGCAAGGCGCTCGCGCTGCGCGCGCTGCGCCTGCTCCGCAGCCAGCCGTTCCTGTTCGCGCCGCTGCTCCTGCGCCAGGATGCGCTCGCGGTCCTGGCGTTCGCGCTCGGCCTGCTCGCGCGCGGCGTTGTCGCGCTCCTCCTGCTCTCGCTGCAGCAGCTGCGCGGCTGGCAGCTCCTGCGCCAGCACGGTGGCCGCGACAACGGCAGCCGCAGCCGCAGGTTCCTCCGGCGCGCCCGGTTCCTGCGCGATACTGGACTCCCGGGGCTTATCGGTTCCGTCCTGCGCTTCCGTGACATCGAGCGTTCCGGTTTGCGCGTCCTGCGGCATCGGCACCGGCATGGCAAAGTCGGACTCGACCTGGTTCTGCGTGATGACGCGCGTGACCTCCACCGGCTGCACCGGCGCGATGCGGGGCGCGCTGACCTTGCGCTGCTTCTTGGTGGGGCCGCGCTTTTTCGGCGCCGGCGTGGCGGGCGGCGGCGGTGGCGGCGCCTTCGGCGTTGCCTGCGCCAGCACGGTCATGCCCTGCACCGGCGCCGGCCGCTCGGTCGGCAACTTCTCCCGCGGCGGCGGCACCGGCTCGGGCGGCGGCAGCGGTTCCGCCGGCAGCTCCAGCGTGACGTTCAGCGGCGGATTCCCGAACCCGGGCAGATCGATCGTCACCACCCCGAACTGCAGCGACAACAGCAACGCATGGACGAGCAGCGACACCGTGAGCGCCGCCGTGAAGCGGTGCTGCACCGTATCCTGCTTGCGTCCCGTCACAAATTCTGCCACGCGGCCTTCCATTGCTAATTAACAACGCCCAGCATAGCGCTTTCTCATCCGCAACGCGACACGCTTGAGCACGCCCGCCCCCCGGTATCACATTCCAATACCGGGGTCAGGCACCGCGGCCCTCGCGATACGGCGACAAAATGCCTGGGAGAACGAAAATGACCAGATCTTGAACGCCCGTGGTTGAAGGCTTTCTGGCGGATGGGGCCGGCTAAAAGCGGCCAAGCGGCAAGTTCGGGGTCAGTCACCACCTTAGAGGCTGACCTGACCCCATGGTTGAGGTAGGTCAAAGGATGGGTGCGATTCGGGGGGATTGCGGTAGCAGTTTTGGCCTGCCCAGCAGGAGTCGAACCTGCGACCTACGGCTTAGAAGGCCGTTGCTCTATCCAGCTGAGCTATGGGCAGTCTGCGGCGCGATCGCGCCATAAAAACAAAGCGGGCTGTCGATGACAACCCGCCTTGCAGATGTTGTGGTCGGAGTACAAGGATTCGAACCTTGGACCCCCTGGTCCCAAACCAGGTGCGCTACCGGGCTGCGCCACACTCCGATGTGCTGATTATACTACCCGCCCCGAGGAAGGGCAATTTCAGCAGTAAATATTTCAGGCGGCGACCTTGTCGGCGATGCGGCGCGCCATCGATTCGGCCATGGCCGCATCCTTGGCTTCCACCATCACGCGAATCAGCGGTTCGGTGCCGGAGGCGCGGATCAGCACGCGCCCCTTGTCGCCCAGTTCGCGTTCGACCTGTTCTTTTTCGGCAACCACAGCCTGGTTCTGCTGCCAGTCGTAGCCGGCGGCGACGCGCAGGTTGATCAGGGTTTGCGGGTATAGCGTCAGCTCGCCGCAGCAGCCGGCCAGCGATTTGCCGCTGCGCTTGAGCGCGGACAGCACCTGCAGCGCCGACACGATGCCGTCGCCGGTGGTGTGCTTGTCCAGGCACAGCAGGTGGCCCGAGCCTTCGCCGCCGTACAGCCAGCCGCGCTCCTTCATCACTTCC
>DASWYE010000035.1:0-2856 GCA_036405115.1 Telluria sp.
AGGTAGGGACTGCCCGACACTGTCAAGCCATGCGCGAAAAAATAATCATGGCCGGGAGCCGGTCAGTCCGGTTTTTATCAATGCTATACTTTACCCAACGTCCCATTCTACCAAGAAGAATAACTCAGGGGTCCTGGCGAACTACGAAGTAAACACACCAGAGGTGCGTGCCTTTTGCGGCGCGCGCCTTCCTGCCGTTTTCTCTCGCGCCTGTCCCTGCGAACCACAAGAGCCCGATGAGCAAGCTGAAGATCTACAACACGCTGGCGCGTGAAAAGCAGGAATTCGTCCCCAAAGTGCAAGGCAAGGTCGGCATGTACGTGTGCGGAATGACCGTGTACGACTACTGCCACGTGGGCCACGCGCGCATGGTGATGGCATTCGACGTGGTCTACCGCTGGCTGCTGGCATCGGGCTATGACGTGACCTATGTCCGCAACATCACCGACATCGACGACAAGATCATCAAGCGCGCCGTGGAAAACGGCGAGACCATCGGCCAGCTGACCGAGCGCTTCATCCGCATCATGGATGAAGACATGGCCAAGCTGGGCATCCTCGAGCCCACCGTGGTGCCGCGCGCGACCGCGCACGTGCCGCAGATGCTGTCGATTATCGAAAAGCTGGAGCAGAACGGCCTGGCATACAAGAGCGAGGACGGCGACGTTAACTACTCGGTGCGGGGCTTCCCCGGCTACGGCAAGCTGTCCGGCAAATCGCTGGACGACCTGCGCGCGGGCGAACGCGTGGACGTCGCCACCGCCAAGCGCGACCCGCTCGACTTCGTGCTGTGGAAAGCCGCGAAGGAATCCGAGCCTGAGGAAGTGAAGTGGGACTCCAAGTGGGGCCGCGGCCGTCCCGGCTGGCACATCGAGTGCTCCGCGATGTCGTGCGCGGCGCTGGGCGAGCATTTCGACATCCATGGCGGCGGCCAGGACCTGCAGTTCCCGCACCACGAGAACGAGATCGCGCAGTCGGAAGGTGCGTTCGGCGCGCCGATGGCCAACTACTGGATCCACAACGGCTTCATTCGCGTCGATAACGAGAAGATGTCCAAGTCGCTGGGTAATTTCTTCACCATCCGCGAAGTGCTGGAAAAGTACGACCCGGAAGTGGTGCGCTTCTTCATGCTGCGCGCGCACTACCGCAGCCCGATCAACTACTCCGACGTCACCCTGGACGACGCGCGCGTCGCGCTGCAGCGCATGTACACGGCGTTGTCGGGCATCGACCTGGGCGCCGGCACGCCGGCCGTGGACTGGAACGAGGCGCACGCGCAGCGCTTCCGCGAAGCGATGGACGATGACTTCAACACCGCGCTCGCGCTGGCGGCCGTGTTCGACCTCGTCACCGAAGTGAACAAGTCGAAGTCGGTGGAACAGGCACGCCAGTTGAAGGCGCTGGCCGGCGTGCTTGGCCTGCTCGGACGCGACCCGCAGGAATTCCTGCGCGGCGAAGCGGGCGAGGGCGATGCGCGCATCGAGCAGCTGATCGCCGAACGCGCCGCCGCCAAGAAGGCGCGCAATTTCGCAGAATCAGACCGCATCCGCGCCGAACTGCTGGCCGGCGGCATTGTCCTCGAGGACAAGCCGGACGGCACCACCAACTGGCGCCGCGCATGATGGCCCTGGTGAAAACGGGCGCCGGCTCGGGCGCCCTCGAGGTGCCGTCGTACTGGGAAGAGGCGAAAGCCGAACTCATGAAGCGCGACCGCATCATGAAGAAGCTGATCCCCCAGTTTGGCGACCTGCACCTGGTCGGCAACGGCGATCCGTTCACCACGCTGGCGCGTTCGATCGTCGGCCAGCAGGCGACGCTCAAGGCCGCCGAACTGGCCTGGGCCAAGCTGATGGCCGAGGTGCCCAAATTCACCGCTGCCCAGGTGGCGAAAGCCGGCGCGGACAACCTCGCCGCCTGCGGCCTGTCAAAGCGCAAGACCGAGTACATTCTGGACCTTGCCGACAGTTTCCGGCAGAAGCGCGTACATACCGACAAATGGGCGCAGATGTCCGATGAAGAGGTGATTTCGGAGCTGATCCAGATCCGCGGCATCACCCGCTGGACCGCCGAGATGTTCCTGATCTTTAACCTGCTGCGCCCGAACGTCCTGCCACTGGACGATCCTGGCCTGATTCACGGTATCAGCCGGAACTATTTCTCCGGTGAGCCGGTCTCAAGAAGTGACGCGCGCGAGGTTTCCGCCAACTGGGAACCATGGCGAACAGTTGCCACGTGGTATTTATGGCGTAGCCTTGACCCAGTTCCGGTAAAATAGCGCCCAAACTGCCGCCGGAGCATCCGTCGCGGCCGCAACAAACACTGGAGGACCAATGACTAAAACTACATTCCTCAATTTTGAGCAGCCGATCGCCGAGCTCGATTCCAAAATTGAAGAGCTGCGCTTTGTGCAGGACGATTCCGCTGTCGACATCTCGGAAGAGATCGACCGCCTGGCCAAGAAAAGCCAGCAGCTGACCAAGGACATCTACGCCAAGCTCACGCCATGGCAGGTGTCGCAGATCGCCCGTCACCCGCAGCGTCCGTACACCATGGACTACGTGAACGAGATCTTCACCGACTTCCACGAACTGCACGGCGACCGCACCTATGCGGACGACCAGTCGATCGTCGGCGGCCTCGCGCGCTTCAATGGCCAGGCCTGCATGGTCATCGGCCACCAGAAGGGCCGCGACACCAAGGAGCGCGCGATGCGCAACTTCGGCATGCCGAAGCCGGAAGGCTATCGCAAGGCCATGCGCCTGATGAAGGTCGCCGAGAAATTCAACCTGCCGATCTTCACCTTTGTCGACACCCCGGGCGCGTTCCCCGGCATTGACGCGGAAGAGCGCGGCCAGT
>DASWYE010000036.1:0-10718 GCA_036405115.1 Telluria sp.
GCTCGAGCTTCGATTACCACGGCAACCCGATCGCGATCCTCAAGGGCCGCATCGTAGCGGTCGCAATGATCGTCGCGTACAACGTGGCGTTCACCTCCTCGCCGCTGCTGGGCGGGATCATCCTGTTGCTGTTCATGGCCGCGATGCCGTGGATGATCTGGCGCAGCCTGCAGTTTAAACTGCACAACACCAGCTACCGCGGCGTGCGCTTCGGCTTCGATGGCAGCGCCGGACGCGCCTACTGGTGCTACCTGGTCATGCCGATCCTGGCGGCGATCACGCTGTGGATCTTCCTCGGACCGAAGCTGCACCACAGCCTGAAGAAGTTCCAGCACACGGAAAGCCGTTACGGCAACCACCACTTCGACTTCGACGCCACGGCGGGCAGCTTCTACAAGGCCTACTACATCTTCTTCATTCCGCTGCTGATCGGCATATTCGTGCTGGGCGCAGTGTTCGCGATGATCGGCACGGTAGCGCAGGCGGCTCTCGGCACCGATCCGCAAACGATGCCCTTGGTCGTGTCGGGCCTGATCTACCTGTTCATGCTGCTGGTGCTGCCGGTGTTCATGACGATGATCCAGAACCTGATCTGGAACCATACCTCGATCGGCGAGCACCGCTTCAAGTCGGAGCTGAAATGGGGCCGCATGACGTACATCACGATCACCAACCTGGTCGCGATCGTGTGCACGCTCGGCCTGTTCATCCCGTTCGCCAAAGTGCGCATGCTGCGCTACCGCCTCGACTCGACTTCGATGCTGGTGGCAGGGAACCTGGACGAATTCGTCGCGGAGACCGAAGCCAGCGTCTCGGCGACCGGCGAAGGCCTGACCGACCTGCTCGACTTCGACCTGTCACTCTGACGTGGTAGAGGGGTGCTATTACGACGGCCGGACCTCGCGCAAGCGGGCCGTGACCGTCGCCATCGAGGACGGCGTCGTGCACATGCGCGGCGACGCCCACCGCGACTGCCCGCTGCGCGAGATGCAGGTTTCCGAGCGCAGCGTGCATGCGGCCCGCAAGCTGGAATTCCCGGATGGCGCGTTCGTCGAGTTCACGGACACGCCGGCGATCGATGCGATGCTGGCCGCGGCCGGACATGCGGACGGCATCGCGGTGCGGCTGACGCAAAGCTGGCGCAACGCGCTGATGGCGCTCGTGACCACGACCGCGATCCTGGTGGGATCCTATGTGTTCCTGCTGCCGGCTGCCGCCAGGCTGATGGCGCAGGCCTTGCCGGTGTCCGTGGAACGCACGCTCGGCGCAGGCATCCTTGGCTTCCTCGACGAACACGTGCTCAAGCCCACTGCCCTGCCGCCGGAGCGCCAGCGCGAACTGGCGCAGGCATTCCGCGGATTGCGTGCGCCGGTAGAGGGCGCGCCGGAATTCCGGCTGCTGTTCAGGAGCAGCAAGCTGGGGCCGAACGCACTCGCGCTGCCATCGGGCGAGATCGTCATCACCGACGACATGGTCAAGCTGGCGGCCAGCGACGATGAAGTGATGGCGGTGCTGGCGCACGAGCTGGGGCACCTGCACGAACGGCACCTGACGCAGCGGCTGATCCAGACCTCGGCGGTGGCGGCGGCCAGCATGCTGATTTTCAGCGACGCATCTGCGCTCGTGTCGAACCTGCCTACGCTGATGCTGGACCTGAAGTATTCGCGCGACGTGGAGTCGTCGGCCGACGATTATGCGGTGGCCATGATGAAGGCGAACGGGCTGCCGGCCGATGCGCTGGCCGAACTGTTCGAGCGGCTCGACAAAGAGGTGGGCGGGCCGGAAATGCCTTACCTGGCAACGCATCCGGTGACGAAGGAGCGGGCTGCGCGGATCAGGGCGGCGGCGCGCTAGTCCGGTCGTCATTGAAAAAAAAACCGTCATACCCGCAGTTCCGGATGACGGTTTTTGTTTTGCGAGCCGTGCCCGTGTCACCAGGTCAGCATGGGTCCCCGCGTGCGCGGGACGACGGTTAGTCGGGAATCAGGCCGGAGCGGGATCGTTGCGGCAGCGGACGGCCGGGCTTCCAGCTCGCGGACAGGGCCTGGCCCTCCTGGATCTGCTCCTGCGTCATGTGGCGTGCGATCGCGGCGCGCTGGTCGATGGCGTTCTTGTTGCCGCTCGCCGCGGACAGGTTGAACAGCATGTAGGCGATCACGCGGTCATGCGGCATGCCAGCCACGTGGTAGCGGTACATCAGGCCGAGCGCATGCTGCGCTTCGGCGTGGCCGCGCTCGGACGCCAGGCGGAACCAATAGACCGCCTGCTTGTACTCCTGCGGTACCGCATTGCCGGTGTAGTACATGGCGCCGATCACGTACATGGCGTCCGCCTTGCCCTGCATCGCGGCCTTGCGGTGCCACGCGAGCGCCTGCTTGTAGTCGCGCGCGACGCCACGTCCCATGTAATGCATCAGGCCCAGCAAATGCTGGGCGTCCGCGTGGCCGGCTTTCGCCAGCGGCAGGATCTCTTTCAGAGCCAGCGCGTAGTTCTTCGCGTTGTACGCGTTGGCGCCTTCGGCAAAACCGGCCTGCGCGCCAGCGTGCAGGCCGAGTGTCAGTGCAACGGCAACGATTATTCTTTTCATTGTCTCGCTCGTCTTGCTTTGGTTATCCCTACTTCCAGTTGACGTTCCCCAGGCCGTCCACGCTGACCTTGCGTCCAGCCGGCTTGCCGAACACCGTCACGGACCCCATGCCGGACAGGTTCAGGTTGGCCTGATCGCGGGCATGCACGACCGCGTTGCCGAGGCCGGACATGTCCAGGTCGACGTTCCGGGATTCGAATCGCCGCGCATCCAGCCCGCCCAGTCCTCCTAACGATGCCTTGAGGGTCTTGGCGGTGCCTGCCAGCGTGACATAGCCTGCCCCGTGCAGGTCAACGTCGACATTCTCGCTGTCGCCGCCTTCGATGTTCAGGCTGCCCAGGCCACCCAGCTTGGCGTTCACGTTACGGTAATTGCAGACCACCTTCATGGAACCGGCGCCGTCGAGCGCGAGGTGCAGGTCGCTGCCGGAAAAGCCGCGGATATCGGTGGAGCCGAGGCTTTCCGAGACGACTTCACGCAGCTGCGGCAGCGTCAGTTCTGCGCTCACGCTCTTGTGCGAGACCACGTTCCCGCTCCGCATTTCGGTATCGATGTAGAGACTGTCGCCCTTCTGCAGCGCGACCGTCTTGGCGACCCAGCGCGGGTCGCCGGTGATGACCAGCCGGGCAACGTCGCCCTGGCGCACCTTCAGGCTGATCACCCCTTCGACCTTGACGCGGACGGTGCGCGCATCGACCTCGCGCGATTCGGTGACGTGCTTGTGTTCCGGTCCGGCGATCGCGGTGCTGGCGGCTCCCGCCAGCAGCAGCGTGCCGATGCTCATCTTGAAAAACATGTTCATCCCATCTCCACTATGTCTTGTTATCGTCCGGTGCGCGCCGAAACTTATTCGCGTTACCATATCAGCAACGCCCGGCGGTTTCCAGCTTATTTTGCGGCGACCAGCACGCCGGTTTCCGGGGCCAGGCGCTTGGCGCTGACGACCACGGTGTGAACCTTGCCGTCCAGGGCTGGCTGCAGGTCCGGGCGGGACTTCGCGGCTGCCGATGCACCGGTGGTGGTGAGGGCCAGCAGCGTCGCTGCGAGGAAGACAGCTTCCATATTGCGTGCGATGTTCATTTGAGCCTCCTGCGTGTGATCGGTTGTTCGATGTGATCACTGTAGCGAAGGGCTCCTGATGGCTCCATCGATATGCGATGAACTGCAAAATCGGCGACCTGGGCGTGCGAAATCGCGCGCTGGGCGACTTCAGCGCCGGGCATGCGGCTGCGGATTTGGCGGAATCGGCCATAAATTAGTCGATTCCGCCAAAAAAGAAAAAAGCCGCCGGGCTTGCGCGCGGCGGCTTTTGACAGCGTCAGGCTGCGATTACTGCGGAGCTGCTTCGCCTTCGGCGGCAGCGGCCTTCATCGACAGCTTGAGGCGGCCGCGCTCGTCGGTCTCGATGACCTTCACGCGCACTTGCTGGCCTTCCTTCAGATAGTCGGCGACGGCGTTCACACGCTCGTTGGCGATCTGCGAGATGTG
Source organism: Telluria sp. (assembly GCA_036405115.1). Taxonomy (GTDB): domain Bacteria; phylum Pseudomonadota; class Gammaproteobacteria; order Burkholderiales; family Burkholderiaceae_D; genus Telluria. Next base: position 4,076 of record DASWYE010000036.1, read on the forward strand.
CAGCAGGCCGTCCTTGCCCGGGATGACCTGGACGATCGCGCCGAAGTCCAGCAGCTTGAGCACGGTGCCTTCGTAGACCTTGCCCACTTCAACCGATGCGGTCAGCTCTTCGATGCGGCGCTTGGCTTCCTGGCCGGCAGCTGCGTCGACCGAAGCGATGGTCACCAGGCCTTCGTCGGTGATGTCGATCTGGGTGCCGGTTTCTTCGGTCAGCGCGCGGATCACGGCGCCGCCCTTGCCGATCACGTCACGGATCTTCTCAGGGTTGATCTTGATGGTGATCAGGCGTGGCGCGAAGTCGGACAGTTCGGTCTTCACCGACGGTACGGCCTTCTGCATTTCGCCCAGGATGTGCTGGCGGCCTTCTTTAGCCTGTGCCAGTGCAACCTGCATGATCTCCTTGGTGATGCCCTGGATCTTGATGTCCATCTGCAGCGCAGTGATGCCCTGCGCGGTGCCGGCCACCTTGAAGTCCATGTCGCCCAGATGGTCTTCGTCACCCAGGATGTCGGACAGGACTGCGAAACGGCCGCCTTCCTTGATCAGGCCCATCGCGATGCCGGCGACGTGCGCCTTCATCGGCACGCCAGCGTCCATCAGTGCCAGGCAGCCGCCGCAGACCGAAGCCATCGACGAGGAGCCGTTCGACTCGGTGATCTCGGACACCAGGCGCACGGAGTAGCTGAACTCTTCCGGCGTAGGCAGCGCGGCGATCAGCGCGCGCTTGGCCAGGCGGCCGTGGCCGATTTCGCGGCGCTTCGGCGAGCCGACGCGGCCGGTTTCACCGGTCGCGAACGGAGGCATGTTGTAGTGGAGCATGAAGTCGTCGGTGTACTCGCCCATCAGCGCGTCGATCTTCTGGCTGTCGCGGGCGGTGCCCAGCGTTGCCACGACCAGCGCCTGGGTTTCGCCGCGGGTGAACAGTGCGGAGCCGTGGGTACGCGGCAGCACGCTGGTGCGGATCTCGATCGGACGCACGGTGCGGGTGTCGCGGCCGTCGATGCGTGGCTCGCCTTCCAGGATCTGCGAGCGCACGATCTTGGCTTCCAGGTCGAACAGCACGTTGTTCACTTCAGCTGCGTCGAATGCGGTCGACTGGCCCTGCAGGGCTTCGTCGGCCAGCGCTGCCAGCACTTCGCTGTACGCCACGCGCACCTTGGTGGTACGGGCCTGCTTGTCCTTGGTCTGGTACGCTTCGCGGATTTTCGCTTCGCCCAGGCGTGCGACGGCGGAGATCAGCGCTTCGTTCTTCGGCGCCGGCTGCCAGTCCCACTCAGGCTTGCCGCCTTCGGCGACCAGGTCGTGGATGGCGTCGATGACGGCCTTCATCTGGGTGTGGCCGTATACCACGGCGCCCAGCATGATCTCTTCGGACAGCTGCTTGGCTTCGGATTCGACCATCAGCACGGCCGCTTCGGTACCGGCCACGACGAGGTCCATCTGGGACGTCTTCAGTTCGGTGGTGGTCGGGTTCAGCAGGTACTGGCCGTTGGCGTAGCCGACGCGCGCGGCGCCGATCGGGCCGCTGAACGGCACGCCGGAAATGGCGATGGCGGCGGATGCGCCAATCATCGACGGGATGTCTGGATCGATTTCAGGATTCACCGACAGGACATGGATGATGACCTGTACTTCGTTCAGGAAGCCTTCCGGGAACAGCGGGCGCAGCGGACGGTCGATCAGGCGCGAGGTCAGCGTTTCCTTCTCCGAAGGGCGGCCTTCGCGCTTGAAGAAGCCGCCAGGGATCTTGCCGGCAGCGTAAGTCTTCTCGACGTAATCCACGGTCAGCGGGAAGAAGTCCTGGCCTGGCTTGGCTTCCTTGCGGGCGACGACAGTTGCCAGCACTACGGTGTCGTCCATCGACACCATCACTGCGCCGGACGCCTGGCGGCCGATTTCGCCGGTTTCCAGGGTCACGGTGTGGTTACCGTACTGGAAGGTTTTCGTAACTTTATTGAATAACATGGGTAATCCCTTTCTATTTGCCGACAGATTTTCAGGGGCTGTCGTTCACCTCACCACAGGAGCTCCACTGGAGCCGCCTTTACAACCAGCATCGCCGAAGGGACGCCTTAAAACGAAAAATGCCCGCGGCAGCGAACTGACGCAGGCATCTTTTTAACCGGGATCCGGCAATTACTTACGCAGGCCGAGTTTGGCGATCAGGTCGCGGTAACGGTTTGCGTCCTTGCCCTTCAGGTAGGACAGCAGGCTCTTACGACGGTTGACCATCTTGATCAGGCCGCGGCGGGAGTGGTGGTCCTTGTTATGGGTCTTGAAGTGGCCGTTCAGTTCGTTGATGCGTGCGGTCAGCAGTGCAACCTGAACTTCCGGGGAGCCGGTGTCGTTTTGTGCACGTGCGTTGTCCGCGATGATCGCGGCTTTGTTGATGTTTTCTACGGTCATGATCTTACCTTTCACATGCGGTACACAGAGTCGAAACCTTGAGTACCGTGAACTACGTTGATAAAGCTGGCTTGGGCCAGACCGGCGATTATAGTGCAAAACGCACGCCGTAGCTAGTGGGGCTGGTGCATCATGTGCTCATTCAGGTCAAGGAGTGGCGATTATGGCAATCATGACGAAACTGCCAGCATTGGCACTGGCGGCAGTGCTGGCCGCCTGCGCCGGCATGGGCGGGCCGCCGCCGGCGCCGGGCGATTCGGTGGACACGGTGAAGTCGAAGCTGGGCGACCCGAGCGCCATCCACATGCTGGCGAGCGGGATGCAATTCGAGTACAGCGGGCCGTTTTCGCAGTATGCGCATATGGCCCGCTTTGATCCGGAGGGGCGGCTGGTGTCGTTCGAGCAGGTTCGCACCGGGCAGCGCTTCGCAACGCTCAAGCCCGGCGTGGCGACCAAGGCCGACGTGCTGGCCACGGTGGGGCAGCCGTCCGAAACCTCGCGCGTGCACATGCACAACTACGAGGTCTGGTCGTACCGTTACAGGGAAAACGGGGTGTGGAACTCGATGATGCACGTGCACTTCGACCAGAAGGGCGTGGTGCAGCTGATGCAGAGCGGTCCGGATCCGATGTTCGAGGACAAGAGGCGGTTCTAGCGTTGGTTTACAGCGTGACGAAATGGTCCCGCATGTAGCCCTGCTCATTTACCAGCTCAGCATGGGTCCCCGCGTTCGCGGGGATGACGGGTTGCGGGGATGACGGGTAGCGGGGGACGGGTTAGCGGCGCTCGCTTTCGTCGACCGGGTCGGCGTCGGTCTGGATGATCGAGACCGGTTTGCCTTTCGCCAGGCGCCAGAAGTAGATGACATAGCCGGACAGGCCGTACACGACGAAGATCGGCCACAGCACTTTCGGCGGGTCGATCGAGATCAACGCGAAAATCAGCGCGATCAGGAACACGAAGATGAAGGGCACCGACTTCTTGAAGTTGATGTCCTTGAAGCTGTAGTACGGGACATTGGTCACCATCGTGATGCCGGCGAACAGGGCCACCGCGAACGAGATCCACGGGTACTGCATGCCGTTGACCTGGAGGTCATGCATCATCAGGACGAAACCGATCACCAGCGCGGCGGCGGCCGGACTTGGCAGGCCCTGGAAGAAGCGCTTGTCGACGACTTCGATGTTGGTGTTGAAGCGGGCCAGGCGCACCGCGGCGCCGGCGCAGTAGATGAAGGCGGCGATCCAGCCGATCTTGCCGAGGCCGCGCAGCGACCACTCATAGATCACCAGCGCCGGGGCCGCGCCGAACGAGACCATGTCGGACAGGCTGTCGTACTGGGCGCCGAATTCGGACTGGGTGTTGGTGAGGCGCGCGACGCGGCCATCCAGGCCGTCCAGCACCATGGCGACGAAGAGCGCATACGCGGCTGCCTCGAAACGCAGGTTCATCGACATCACGATCGCGTAGAAGCCGCAGAACAGCGCGCCGGTCGTAAACAGGTTGGGCAGCAGGTAGACGCCGCGGCTGCGCTGGCGCACGCCGCCTTCCAGCGGCTGGCGGCGGAAGCGGGCGAAGCGCGACTTGCGCGGCGCTTTCGCTGCCTGTCCGTTACCGTGCTTGGGTTTGCGTCGTGGAAATGCTGGCATGGGTGGTCCGTTCTTGTTGATGTTTTCGCCCCATTATAGTGGGGCAAACGCATCAAAGGAAATTGCGGCCCCAACCGTCCCTTCCGTCATACCGGGCCGATGGCGGCCCCTTGGCGGTTACCCAGGCGGAGTCGGTGTGGCCACTTCAGCAGGGTCCCCGCGTCCGCGGGGAAGACGGCATTACTTGAAGCGGACCTTGCCGACCAGGCGCATGTTCAGGGTGGTGTCGCCAGGTTCGAAGCTGGGTTCTTCCACCGGCGCGGCCTTGGCGGCACGCTCTGCCATCATCATCTGAGGCGCAGAAGCTGCCGCGTCGCCCGCATAGTTGCCGGAACCCTCAAAGTCGACCGTGTCCAGCACCGCGTCGCTGACATTGCGGCCCATCGCGGCGGCAATCGCGGCAACGCGCTCGTTCAGGTTCTTGTAGGTGGCGGCGATACGCTCGTTGTCGAGCTTCTTCTGCGCCTGCGGGGAAAGGTGGAAGTGCAGACCGTTGAGGGCGACGACGCGCTGGGCAGCGGCGACCGTTTTCTCAAGCGTTGCCAGGTTCGTCGTTTTCACCTGCAGGTACTGGCCGACGCGCCATGCCACCGGCACGGGAGGCTTCGGCGCCGCGTTCAGCGGCTGCGGCGGGCGGTCTTCCGGGTAGACCGGATAGGTGTAATAACCGTAGGTCTTCAACTCCGCCCGCGGGTCGGCCTTCTTGATGATTGCGGTGCCCTCGCGCATCTTGACGTTGGCGCGGGAGGCCGCGACCGATTTGTCCTTGTGCTGCTCTTCGGCCATGAAGGTGGCGGTGGCCATGTCGTTCGGCGCGGTGACTTCGCCGTTGGCGGGCACGATGACCAGCGTGCCGGTCGTGGGGAGCTGCTGGGCGCCGGCATGGGTGGCGGCGACCAGGGCGGCAATGGCGACGAGTTTGTTGGGCGACATATCGGATCTCCGGTAGCGTGGTTTTTTAGCAAGATACAAGCAAATTGACCGAAATGGCGCATCGTAATAATTGCTTGCAACTTTTTGGCGACCGGGGACTGTCCCCGCAGGGGACTGTCCCCTGCTCTTCAGCCCCTTCCCATTCAATTTTTGGTGGTGTCGACGAGCTTGTTTTTGGCGATCCACGGCATCATGGCGCGCAGCTTCTCGCCAACCTGCTCGATCTGGTGCTCCGACGTCAGGCGGCGGCGCGAGATCAGGGTCGGGGCGCCCGCCTTGTTCTCGAGGATGAAGCTCTTGGCGTATTCGCCGGTCTGGATGTCCTTGAGGCACTGGCGCATCGCGTCCCTGGTCGCGCTGGTGACGATCTTCGGGCCCGTGACGTACTCGCCATACTCGGCGTTGTTGGAGATCGAGTAGTTCATGTTGGCGATGCCGCCTTCGTAGATCAGGTCGACGATCAGCTTGAGCTCGTGCAGGCATTCGAAGTACGCCATCTCGGGCGCGTAGCCTGCCTCCACCAAGGTCTCGAAGCCGGTCTTGATCAGTTCCACCGTACCGCCGCACAGGACTGCCTGCTCGCCGAACAGGTCGGTCTCGGTCTCCTCGCGGAAGCTGGTTTCGATGATGCCGGCCTTGCCGCCTCCGTTCGCGGACGCGTACGACATCGCAATTTCGCGCGCCCTGCCCGACTTGTCCTGGTAGACAGCGACCAGGTGCGGCACGCCGCCGCCCTGCTTGTAGGTGTTGCGCACGGTGTGGCCCGGCGCTTTCGGCGCGATCATGATCACGTCGAGATCGCGCCGCGGCACCACCTGGCCGTAGTGGACGTTGAAGCCGTGCGCGAATGCGAGCACCGCGCCCTCCTTTGCGTTCGGCGCGACGTTCTCGGTGTAGACCTGGGCGATATTCTCGTCCGGCAGCAGGATCATCACGACGTCCGCGCCCTTTACCGCATCATCTACGTCAGCGACCTTGAGGCCGGCCTGCTCGGCCTTGTGCCAGGAGCCGCCGCCGCGGCGCAGGCCGACGGTGATGTCGACGCCCGATTCCGACAGGTTGAGCGCATGCGCGTGGCCTTGCGAGCCGTAGCCGATGATGGCGACCTTCATGCCCTTGATGATGGAGAGGTCGGTGTCCTTGTCGTAGTAAACGTTCATTGTTGTTCTTCCCTTGATCAGATTTTGAGGATGCGTTCGCCGCGGCCGATGCCGGAGCCGCCGGTGCGAACAGTTTCGAGGATGGCGGTGCGGTCGATCGAATCGATGAAGGCATCGAGCTTGCTCTTGGCGCCGGTCAGTTCAATCGTGTAGGTCTTTTCGGTGACGTCGATGATGCGGCCGCGGAAGATATCGGCGGTGCGCTTCATTTCTTCGCGCTCCTTGCCGACCGCCCGCACCTTGATGAGCATGAGCTCGCGCTCGATATGCTGGCCTTCGGTGAGATCGACCACCTTCACCACCTCGATCAGGCGGTTCAGGTGCTTGGTGATCTGCTCGATGATGTCGTCCGAACCGCTGGTGACGATGGTCATGCGCGAGAGCGTCGCGTCCTCCGTCGGCGCCACGGTCAGCGTTTCGATGTTGTAGCCGCGCGCGGAGAACAGGCCCACCACGCGCGACAGGGCGCCGGCTTCGTTCTCCAGCAGGACAGAA
>DASWYE010000037.1:0-15186 GCA_036405115.1 Telluria sp.
CATGGAAGAAGTGCGCTTGTTCGAACGCGTCTTCTTGCCCTTCGTCTGTTGACCCCATGGCGACACTGGATGGCGACCAGCTGCCGTACGACCTTCACCACCACCGTGCGGGTGATCGATCGGGTTCATGACCACACCGCGGACGGTAGGACGAACACCGCGCCAGCGCATCGCGCCAGCCTTACCGATCTTGCGCAGGTTGTGCTCGCCGTTGCCGACTTCGCCCACCGTTGCGCGGCACTCGATGTGCACGCGGCGCACTTCGCCCGAACGCAGGCGGACCTGCGCGTAGGTGCCTTCGCGTGCCATCAGCACGACGCCGGCGCCGGCGGTACGGGCCATCTGCGCGCCCTTACCTGGCAGCATTTCGACGCAGTGCATCGTGGTGCCGACCGGGATGTTACGGATTGGCAGGCAGTTGCCGGCCTTGATCGGCGCTTCCGAGCCGTTCATCAGCACGTCGCCCACAGCCAGGCCCTTGGACGCGATCACGTACTGGCGCTCGCCGTCGGCGTAGCACAGCAGCGCGATGTGCGCGGTGCGGTTCGGATCGTATTCGATACGTTCCACTTTCGCAGGGATACCATCTTTCTGGCGCTTGAAATCGACCAGGCGATAGTGCTGCTTGTGACCACCGCCGATGTGGCGGGTGGTGATGTGGCCGTTGTTGTTGCGGCCAGCAGTCTTCGACTTTTTCTCAACCAGGGCTGCGAACGGACGGCCTTTGAACAGGCCCTCGGTCACAACCTTCACCATGCCGCGACGGCCTGGCGAGGTTGGTTTCATCTTAACGAGTGCCATTATTTAGCCTCCTCGGTGAAGTTGATTTCCTGGCCTGGCTTCAGGCACACGAAAGCACGCTTGGTATGGTTGCGACGGCCATTGAAACGGCCCGAACGCTTCTGCTTACCTTCGCGGTTCACGGTTTGTACCGATTCCACTTCGACCTTGAACAGCAGTTCAACGGCGGCCTTGATTTCCGGCTTGGTCGCGTCAGGCAGGACCTTGAACACGATCTGCTCGTTCTTTTCCGCAGCCATGGTGGCTTTCTCGGAAATGACCGGCGCCAGCAGCACCTTCATCAGGCGCTCTTCGCTATGTTTTACGACGGCGTTCATGCGAACATCTCCTCAATCTTGGCCAGTGCTGGCTTGGTGACCAGGATCTTCTTGTAGAACACCAGCGACATCGGGTCTGCGTGACGCGGCTCGACCACGAGCACGTTCGGCAGGTTGCGCGATGCCAGCAGCAGGTTCTCGTCCAGGGTGTCAGTGATCACCAGGACCGAATCCAGGCCCATGCCCTGCAGCTTTTGCGACAGCAGCTTGGTTTTTGGCGCGTCGATCGACAGGTTTTCGATCACGTTCAGGCGGCCTTCGCGGGCCAGCTGCGACAGGATCGAGCAGATACCTGCGCGATACATCTTCTTGTTCACCTTGTGGGTGAAGTTCTCGTCAGGCGAGTTCGGGAAGATACGGCCACCGCCGCGCCACAGTGGCGACGACGACATACCAGCACGAGCGCGGCCGGTGCCTTTTTGGCGCCATGGCTTCTTGGTGGTGTGGCTGACTTCTTCGCGGTCCTTCTGCTTGCGGTTACCCGAGCGGGCGTTGGCAGCATAGGCGACGACGATCTGGTGGATCAGGGCTTCGTTGTAATCGCGGCCGAAAACGGTATCGGCTGCGGCGACGTTCGCGCCAGCTTGACCTTGCTCATTCAGAAGCTTGAGTTCCATCGTTTAAGCTCCCTTCTGTGCTTTAACTTTGACAGCAGGCGATACAACAACCTGGCCATTTTTCGCGCCTGGAACCGCGCCTTTGACCATCAGCAGCTGGCGGTCGGCGTCGATACGGGCGATTTCGAGGTTCTGGGTGGTCACGGTGACGTCACCCATGTGGCCGGTCATGCGCTTGCCTGGGAATACACGGCCCGGATCCTGCGCCATACCGATCGAACCTGGTACGTTGTGCGAACGCGAGTTACCGTGGGTCTGACGGCCGGATGCGAAGTTGTGACGCTTGATGGTACCGGCGTAGCCTTTACCGATCGAGGTGCCTTGCACGTCGATTTTCTGGCCAACTTCGAACAGGGAAACAGCGATGGTGTCACCAGCCTTGAATTCAGCTGCTTTGGCTGCATCGACACGGAACTCCTTCAGGAGGGTACCGGCTTCGACGCCTGCTTTAGCGAAGTGACCTGCAGCAGCTTTAGTCACGCGGGAAGCGCGACGCTGGCCGAAGACAACCTGAACAGCGGTATAACCATCCGTTTCAGGCGTTTTGATTTGCGCAACACGGTTGTTCGACACGTCCAGCACGGTGACCGGGATCGAATCCCCGTCATCCGTGAAGATGCGCATCATGCCAACCTTGCGACCGAGAAGGCCTAGGCTCATTTTTTCTCCATTCCCACCTACGATTGGGCGGGGCTGATGTTTAACTACAAAATAACGCATGGATCCAGGAAAAAGACGAATCCATACCGAAGCCGGCTAGTGTATCGCGAAAAGGGGGTTGACGCAACAAGAGAGTTGGGGGTATGTCGCCTTGTTGCGCATAAATCGCACCGCAGGGGCGGAAGGGACATGGGTGCCGGCGCGGAAGCCGGCGGGGGAAACTGGTGGGCGGTGCAGAATTCGAATCTGCGACCCCCTGGATGTCGACCAGGTATTCTAACCAGCTGAACTAACCGCCCGGGGAGCGGCATTATAGCGACCGATCGGCGCCGCAGCAAGGCGCGGCATCGATTGTGAGTACGTACTTACGCGGCGAGCCTCGCCGTTGCGGGAGGAGGCCCGGCCTCGCAGCGGGTCGCGGGTTGTAACCGCCGGTCAGAAATGCTAGAATTGCCCTGCTTCATGCAGGGAATACGCCGCCTGCTTCGAGCCGAAGCTCCCCTGGCGTGCCTCCACAAAGGCCACTGTTTCCCCTTCCGCCTGGCAATGACGGTGCTTAGCCCGCCTTGCCTGTTCCGCGGCGCAGATGGCGGCCCACGGTCGTCGTCGCGCCTGGCCAGCGCCCCCCTGCGGCGCGCATCCCAGAAAGGATGAACCAATGCATCTTTCCCCTCCCCGTCCGCGCAGCAGCCAACTCGACCCGCGCCGCCTGGTGCTGGCCACCGACCTCGACGGCACATTACTGGCCGGCACCGGGCAGGCGCGCCGGCGCGTACGCGAACTGTTCAGCGGCGCGCTGGAATGCGCCCAGCTGATCTACGTGACCGGGCGCGGACTGGAATCGATCATGCCGCTGCTGAGCGACCCGAACATCCCGGCACCCGACTACATCATTGCCGACGTCGGCGCCACCATCGTGCGCGGCGACCTGAGCCCGGTCGAGCCGCTGGAGCAGGAAGTGGTGCTGCACTGGCCCGGCAGCCAGGCCGTGCTGAAGGCGCTGGAAGGATTCGGCCAGCTGCAGCGCCAGCAGGTGCCGCAGGAGCGACGCTGCTCGTTCGTGGTGCGCGAGGAAGGCATTACCCCGCAGTTGCGCGCCGCCGTCGAACAGCTCGGCTGCGACCTGCTGTTCTCCGCCGGGCGCTACCTGGACGTGCTGCCGCGCGGGGTCGGCAAGGGCCAGGCCCTGCGCCGGCTGGCCGAGGTGGCCGGCTTGCACCCGGACAGCATCGTGGTGGCGGGCGACACCCTGAACGACCTGTCGATGTTCGAAGCGGGTTTTCGTGGCGTGGTGGTCGGCAGCGCCGAGCCGGCGCTGGCCGAGAAGGTGCGCGGCCTGCCCGACACCTTCATTGCTGACGAAGACGGCTGTGGCGGCATCCTGCAGGGACTGGCCCACCACGGCGCGCTGCGCCAGGCCGGCGCGCCGGTCGCGCTGCAGCCGCGCGGCAGTGCCGAGCTGGTCATGGTGTACCACCGCCAGCCGTTCGACGAGGTCGAGGAAGACGGCGTGGCGCTGCGGCGCCGCCCTAAAAGCCCGAACGGCATCATGCCCACGCTGCTCAGCTTCTTCGCGGGCGGGCGCACCGGTTCCTGGGTGGCCTGGTCGCAGCAGGACAGCCGCCAGCCGGACGACTTCGAGGTGCACGTGCCGGTCGACCGCGAGCGCTACCCCAACCTGATGGCGGCGCGGGTCGCCCTCACCGCAGACGACGTCGACCAGTTCTACAAGAAGTTCTCGAAAGAGGCCTTCTGGCCGATCATCTTCTCGTTTCCCGACAAGGCCCAGTTCAATCCCGAGCACTGGCAGCACTTCCTGGAAGTGAACCGCCTGTTCGCCGAGCAGACCGCGCGCGAAGCGGCGCCCGGCGCCACCGCCTGGATCCACGACTACAACCTGTGGATGGTGCCGGCCTTCCTGCGTCCGCTGCGCCCGGACCTGCGCATCGCCTTCTTCCACCATACCGCGTTCCCGTCCAGCGACGTATTCAACATCCTGCCGTGGCGGCGCGACATCATCGGCAGCCTGCTGCAGTGCGACTACGTCGGCTTCCACGTGCCGCGCTACGTCGAGAACTTCGTCGCCGCGGTGCGCTCGTTCGCCCCGGTCGAGGTGTTGGGCGAAGTGCCGTGCGCGCCGCGCTTCCTGACCTATGGCTGCGCGCTGGGCGTGGACACCATGACCACCGCAATCGAAGTCGGCGGGCGCCGCGTCGGCATGGGCGCGCATCCGGTCGGCACCGACGTCGCGCTGATCGAGCGGCTGGTGGCCAGCCCTGCGGTGCAGCGCCACATCGAGGGCATCAATGACTACCTTGGCGGCGTGACCGGCATCGTCTCGATCGAGCGGCTCGACTACGTCAAGGGGACGCTGGAGAAGCTGCACGCGTTCGAGCGCCTGCTGGAGGATCATCCGGAACTGCACGGCACCGTCACCCTGCTCAACATCATCACCCCGGCCGCGACGGGCATGGAGGTGTACGACAGCCTGCGCACCGAAGTGGACCGCACCGTAGGCCGCATCAACGGGCGCTTCTCGACCCTGACCTGGGTGCCGGTGCGCTACTTCTACCGCTCGCTGCCGTTCGAGGAAGTGATCGCCCATTACGCGGCCTGCAAGATCGCCTGGATCACGCCCCTCCGCGACGGCCTGAACCTGGTGGCCAAGGAATTCGTGGTCAGCCGCGCGGCGGAGGACAAGCCGGGCATCCTGATCATGTCGGAGTTCGCCGGCGCCGCGGTGGAGCTGCACGGCGCGCTGCTGGCCAACCCCTACGACACGGCGTCGATGACCGCCACCCTGCACCAGGCGCTGGTGATGGGCGACGACGAGGCGGCCTACCGCACCTCGCGCATGGCGGCGATCGTGCGCGACCACGACGTGCAGCGCTGGGGCGACGATTTCCTGGCTGCGCTGGAGCAGTCGCAGCTGGCGGACGCGGCGCCGCCGGCGCTGGCCGCCTGAGCCGGCACTGAAGAGAGGAGAAACCGGACATGATGGAATACAGTTTTCTTGGCAATACCTCCGGCGCCTGGCTGTCGGCGCTGGGCATCGCCATCGCCGTGACACTCGGGCTGCGGCTGGCCCGGGGCGTGCTGCAGCGGCGCCTGGCAACGCTGGCGGCACGTACCAGCAACCGCATCGACGATATCGCAGTGGACATGGTGGGGGCGACCCGGCTGCTCGCCATGGTGGTGCTGGGCCTGTACGCCGGCGCCACGGTGCTGGTCCTCGATCCGGGCACGCAATTGTTCCTGACGCGCGTGGCGATCGTGACCGCGCTGGTGCAGGCGGCACTATGGGGCGATGCGGGCGTGCGCGCCTGGCTGTCGCAGTCGCGCGCCGAGCGCGAGACCGACCCGGCGCGCGCCACCTCCACCGCCGCGCTGGCCTTCATCGCGCGCGTGTTCCTGTGGGCGGTGATCACGCTGATGATCCTGGATAACCTCGGCTTCAACATCACCGCGCTGGTGGCGAGCCTGGGGATTGGCGGCATCGCGGTCGCGCTGGCGGTGCAGAACATCCTGGGCGACCTGTTTGCCTCGCTGTCGATCGTGCTCGACAAGCCTTTCGTGATCGGCGACTTCATCCGGGTCGACGACCGCTCCGGCACGGTCGAATACGTGGGCCTGAAGACCACCCGGGTGCGCAGCCTGGGCGGCGAGGAGATCATCTTCTCGAATGCCGACCTGCTGGGCAGCCGCATCCACAATTTCAAGCGCATGGAAACGCGCCGCGTGGTACTGACCATCGGCGTCGAGTATGGCACCCCCGAGGACGAACTGCGCCGCATCCCCGGGCTGATCGAGCAGATCGTCCGGGCCCGCGACAATGTCACGTTCGACCGCGCCCACTTCCTGCGCTTCGGCCCGTCCTCGCTCGACTTCGAGGTAGTCTACATCGTCAACAATGCCGACTACCTGGCGCACATGGACATTCAGCAGGAAATCAACTACCAGCTCTACAGCGTCTTTGGCGAGCGCGGCATCGGCTTTGCATTCCCCACCCAGACCCTGCACATCGCGGGACTGGAACAGGGCCTCGAGCGCGCCGCGGGGCGCATCGCCCCGCTACCGCAGAAGGCGGCCTGATCAGCGGCGGGCACGCTCCGGCGTGCCCACCACCACCATGGCGGCGGCGTTCTTCATGCGCGCCCTGAACCAGCGCAGCAGGCGCTCGTGCTCGGCCCGCGCCAGCGGCTTCTTCGGCCGGATCGCGAGGAAAGGCACGGGCGCGGCGCCACTCGCGCCAGCCGCCTGCCCGTAGCCGACCACGGCGTCGGACAGGGCCGGATACTGGGCCTCCAGCTCGACCAGCACATTGCCGGTGTCCGCGGCCCGCACCTTCCTTTCCTCCAGCTCGGCCTGCAGCTTGCGGATCGTGGTATCGCGCTCGCGCAAGGTATCGACGTTGGCGCGGTACAGGTCTTCCAGGATGCCCTGCTTGAGCAGGTTGACATCGACCCTGCGGTCCGCTCCCTGGTGCACGATCACGTGGGCGCCGCCCAGGCCCGCGCCCGGCAGGCGCGCCTTGATCGCATCCAGGTCGGCCTCGGTCAGCGGGTCGCCCGTCAGCGTCACCTCGATCACCGCCTTCTCCGGCACCAGCGCCATCGCCACCACCGAGGTGTGCTTGAACTGGAACTCGCGCTTGATGAAGGCCTGGGCGCTGGTACGGAACACTTCCGCGCGCACCATGTTGAAGGCCAGGTAGGCGCTGGGGATGGTGGTGGCCAGCACCACCACCAGCAGCACCGCCTTCAGGCGCCGCTCGATGCGGCGGTCGACGAAATTGCGCTGCGGGAGGTGCAGCAAGCCGGTCACCAGTACCACCGAGACGGCGATGAACACGCTGTTGATCGAGAACAGGTACAGGGCGCCCAGCACGAAGTCCCAGTTCAGGTGGGCGATGCCGTAGCCCGCCGTGCACAGCGGCGGCATCAGGGCGGTGGCGATCGCCACGCCCGGCACCACGTTGGAGTGCTCGCGCCGGGTCGAGGCAACGATGCCGGCGAGGCCGCCGAACAGCGCGATCAGCACGTCCCAGATGGTCGGTGTGGTGCGCGCCAGCAGCTCCGACTGGGCCTGGTCGAGCGGGGTGATCACGAAATACAGGGCCGAGGTCAGCACGCTGATGACAGCTGCGATGGCCAGGTTGGCCAGCGCGCGCCGGATCAGCGGGAAATCGTAGATCGCCACCCCGTAGCCGATCCCCATGATCGGCCCCATGAGCGGCGAGATCAGCATCGCGCCGATGATCACCGCCGCCGAGTTGACGTTCAGGCCGATCGACGCGATGAAGATCGCGAACATCAGGATCCAGGGCGTCGCGCCCCACAATTCGACCCCGGCGCGGATGCGCTGGTCGATCACGTCGTGCTCGGCCTGGTCTTCGCGCAAGCTGAACCGGTGGGCCAGCGCGGCGCGCGCGCGCGCCAGCAGGGGGACGTTGTCGACAGGATTGGTGGACGGCGACTGCATTGGTTCCCTCGGTAAAGCAAACCCGCATGATAGCAGCGCGTGGCGCGGGTCCGCCTCAGCGCTGCCTGTTGCCGTGAGCGCGGCGCCGGGCCCACGGATAAACGGGCGGCACGTACAGCCAGCTCAGGGCGACGACGATGGCGAACCCGGCGTACAGCAGGCTGAACACCCAGGCGGGCGCCTGGTAGAACATCAGGCGCGCCAGCCAGTAGGCGACGAAATCTCCCGAGTAGGCCGGCTGCCCTGCCCGCAGTCGCAGCGAGAGCTCCAGGCCGGTCAGCGGGCAGGCCACTCCCAGCAACTGCTGGCCGGCGACGTAGGCAATGGCTGCCAGGTGCGCCGCGCGCCACCAGGAATTGCGCACCCACGTCCAGCCGAGCGCGCCACCGGCCAGGATCAGCGGCAGTCCCAGCACGACGAACACGACGATCGCGGCGTGGACCAGCAGGACCGCGTCGGCGAGGAGCTTGTATTGTTGCGGACTCATGCGTGGCTGCCAGCAAGGCCTCCCTTCCGGGATCGAGTATAGCCATATGGTCGCAGCCCCGGCGCGGCACGCAAGCGGCCGGCACGGCATGCCGGACCGGCATACAATGGCGCATCAAGGGAGGCGCGCCATGACTGAGGTCCAACTGTCGCTGAAACTCGAAAACGAAGCGCTGACAATCTGGCGCGTGGGCGATACGCCGGAAGGCGGGACGCTCTTGGGGGAATATCTGTATCCCGAGCTGCATTGCCCGAGCGCGGCCGACTGCTACGCGAAGATCGGCAAGGTGATCGTGGAGGGGTTGCGCGAGGAAATTTTCGACAGGATCGCGAGTGCGCCGGAGTCGCCGGTCTCCTACGGCCTGACCGACGCCTCGGTCGCGGCCTACCTGATCGATATCTCGATGAAGACCCAGACCCGCGCGCACATCAAGACCATCGAGGCGCTGTTGGAGGAGGAAAGCGACGACCCGGACTTCGAACAGCTACGCTTGTCGTGGCCGAACGTGCGCGAGCGGCTCGAAGCCTTCCCCGACTGAACGTACGGCCGTCACGAGGACGGCCAGGATTGCCGCAAACTACTTGGCCGACGCGGCCGGAGGAGCCATTAATTTGGCGGCTGCACTGACGTAAGGTGCGGTTTTCTTGTTTGCTTCATTCCACTTGGGCGCGGTGGCGCTGTTGGCCAGCGTGGTCAAACCGGCGGCGACCATGCGGGTCACGCGCGCCATGTTGTCGTAGTCGAGCTTGTCCCAGGTGTCGTCCTTGCCGTGGTAGTCGGGGAAGGCGTAGGCGACCGACATGGTGTGCGAAGGGATGCCCTGGTCGGCCAGCGCCTGGTTGTCGCTGCGGCCAAAGAACACGTCGCTGAACTTCTCGTGCTTGAAGACCTTGATGCCCATCGCGGCGCCGGTTTTCTGCATGATCGCGCCCATGTCGCTGAAGTCGAAGCCGGTCATCGCGGCGCGGTCGACCTGCGGGCCTTCCATGTCGTCGGTGCGGCCCATCTGCTCGAGATTCAGGTTGGCGACCGTCTTCGCCAGCGGGAACACCGGATTGCGGCCGTAGTAGTTGGAACCGACCATACCCAGCTCCTCTCCCCACAGGGCCAGGAACACGACGCTGCGGCGCGGGCGCTGCTTCGACTGCGCCATCGCGCTGGCGACTTCGATCATCGATGCGACGCCGCTGGCGTTGTCGTTTGCGCCGTTGAAGATTTCACCGTTATTGATGCCGACGTGGTCGTAGTGCGCGCTCAGGATGACGTAGGTGTCCTTGAGCGCCGCGTCGGAACCGGGCAGCACGCCGATCACGTTGCGCAGCTTGACCGGGCGCTCGGCGCCGGCGGGGATCGCAAGGCTGACGCGCGCGTCTGCACCTTCGAGCAGGGCCTGCGCATCGGCGCCGTGAACCGAAATCACAGGTGGTCGCGGTGCGGCAGGCTTGGCGGCCGGATCGACCAGCCATCCTTCGGCTCCGCCACTGCCGGTTTTGCGCTGGCTGTCGACCAGGATCACTGCGGCCGGCCTGGCGCCAGCATCCTTCAGCTTCTGCAGCGTGGCCTGAACCTGGCCGGCGCCAGGGGCCTGCAGGAACAGGATCTTGCCGTCGGCCTGCTTCGGATTCGCCATCGCCCCAGCCGCGTCAACGCGTACGACCGCTGTCGCGGGCAGCTGGTATGCGCCCTTGTATCCATAGCTGACCTGCGTGTGCGGGACGCTGATGGTCTTGCCGCCCGCTTCGATGGTCATGGTGAAGTCGGCTGCGTTGCGTTGCGCGTATTTCCAGTTCGCTGTCTGGAAGTAGCCGTCGTCGCCGGCCGGTTTCAGGCCGGCGCGACGGAACTGGGCCGCGATGTATTCGGCCGCGACCTCTTCGCCGCGCGATGGGGTGGCGCGCCCTTCCAGCGCATCCGACGCCAGGAAGGACACGTGGGCACGCAGCGCCTCGGGCGTCACCCGGCTCGTCATCGACTTGAGGTCCGTGCCCGCCGTCGGGTTGGCGAAGGCAAGGGCTGGAGCGGCGGCGAATAGCAGTACGGCGGGCAGTCTGGTCACGGTCGGCTTTCCGAGTGTTGTAATGGGATGCACAGTTTGCATGGTCGGCCCTGCCGGGTCAACGCATGCTTGATGCATATGTCGGCAGTCCCGGACCGGGTCAAAGCTGGCGGAAGGCCGGCTGGTAGCCGACGCTCACCGTCAGCCGCTCGTCGCGGCCCTTCAGGCGCACTTCCATGTGGCCGTCGGAGCGGTAAATCGATTCGACGCGGCGCAGGTTGACGATGGCGCCGCGGCTCACCTGGATGAATTCATCCGGATTCAACTCTTCCATCAGGTCCTTGATCGGCTTGCGGATCAGGGCTTCGGCCTGTGCGGTCACGACGCGCGTGTACTTGGCGTCCGACTGGAAGTAGTAGATCTCGTCGGTGGTGATCAGGCGCAGCAGGTTGCCCACCGAGGCCTGGATCCAGCGCAGATACTTCGGTTCGGCTTTCTCCACCGGGACTGGCTGCGGCGCAGGCGCTGCCGCGCCGCGGGCCTGCAAGCGCGAGATGGTTTGCATCAGGCGTCCGCGATTGAGCGGCTTGGTCAGGTAGTCGACCGCGCCGAGGTCGAACGCCTCCAGCGCGTGCTGGTTGTAGGCGGTGAGGAACACGATCGCGGTGGATGGCTGCACCACGCGCGCCACTTCCAGCCCGGACAGCTGCGGCATATTTATGTCGAGGAAGGCCACGTCCGGTGCGTGCTCGCGGATCGCCCGCACCGTGCTGGCGCCGTCGGACGCCTCGGCCACTACCTGCAGCTCGGGCCACAGGCTGGCAAGCGCTTCGCGCAGCTCGGCCAGCAGCAGGGGTTCGTCTTCAGCGAGGATTGCGGTCGGCATGTCGAGGTCACTCAGGCAGGGGGAGCACGATGCTAGCGGCAAAGCCGCCATCCCGCAAGGCGCCGACTTCCAGACTGGCGCGCTGGCCATAGATGGCTTCCAGCCGCTGGCGGATGTTGCTCAGGCCAACCCCGCTCCCCTGCACGCTCGAAAAGCCATGGCCGTTGTCGCTCACCTGCACACGTAGCGATCCGTCCTCGCGCTGGGCCGAGATCGTAATGGCGCCATCGTCCTTGTCGCGCAAGCCATGGATGACCGCATTCTCGGCCAGCGACACCAGCATCGCAGGCGGGAATGACAACGACCCCACGTCGTCCCCCATGACGAAGGTGTACGACAGCCGGTCGCCCATGCGGACCTTCATGATCTCCAGGTAGTGCATGACCAGGTCCATTTCGCGGACAACCGTCGACATCTCTGTACGCAGGTCATCCAGTGTGCTGCGCAGGTAGCCGATCAGGTGATCCATCATGGCTTCCGCCCCGTCCGGCTGGCTGCGATACATCTGGCGGACGTTGGCCAGTGTGTTGAACAGGAAGTGAGGCTCGACCTGCGCCTGCAACACGCGCAACTGCGATTCCACGGCCTGGTGGTGCAGCTCGTCCTGACGGTGCAATGCCGCGGCCAGCGTCAGCTCGCCGGCCAGCGGCTGGAGCAGGTTGAGCTTCAGGAAGCGCATCAACTGCAGCACGACGCCGGGGCTGGGGATGACTTCAAGCTTGTGGATCCCGCCGCGCAGCGCGCAATGGACGCGCAGCTCGTGCGTGTTCGGTCCGGCCGGCGCCAGCACCAGCCATGCTTCGACCGGCAGCTGGGCCCACGTCAGGCGCCAGGCAGGTGCTCCGTCCAGGGTATCGCGGCGCGCGCGCATCCGGGCGTGGTAGAACATGCGGGCCAAGCGCTGCGTGCGGGATGCCTCCAGCGCGAGCAGGCGCTGCTCGAGCGCACCTGCGACCTGTCCGGCGCGTCCGTGCAGCTGGACCGATGCACGCATGAAGCTCTCGTCCACCACGGCCTCAATGCCACCCGCCGCCCGGCGCAGGCTGATGCAGCGCCACCATGCGAGCGGGATCGCGTAAGCCAGCGCCACCTTCGGGACCAGCAAGGCTGCCGGCAGTATGGTCGCGGTGGCACTGTCCATCCATGACGCCCCGTCCCACAGCACGTCCGATAACAGCATGGCCGCAAGCACAAGGCCGAAACGGGTCACGAACTGCGCCAGCGCCTGCGCTTCCATGCGCAGTGCAAAGCGGATGACACCCGCCTGCGGAGCGCGCGAAATGCTTAGAATCCACCACAAAAAGGCAGCCTGCGCTGCGCCGACCGCGGCGACCAGCGGCAGCGAGAAGTATTCCGCGCCAAACGCTGCGCGCGCCAGCGCCACTGCTGCAACGGGGGCAGCGTAGGCGGCCCAGTGGAATGCGGATAGCCTGTTCGTCTTCATGCTGCCAGCTCCAGTTGCGCTTCTTCGGCGGCCACGAACGGGACCACGATGGTGGCGATGAAACCGCCGTCGGCGAGCGCGCCGACTTCGAGCCAGGCCTCGTTGCCGTAGATCGCTTCCAGGCGCTGGCGGATATTGCTGAGGCCAAGGCCGGTGCCCTGCACGCTCGAGAAGCCGGCGCCGTTGTCGCGCACGGAGACACGCAGGCGTGTTCCCTCCTGTTCCGCGCTGATCCGGACCTCGCCATCCGGCCGGTCCTGCAAGCCGTGCCGGATGGCGTTTTCGACGAGCGAGATCAGCATCGCCGGCGGGAAGGCGCTGCGCGCCACACCGTCCGTATTGGTGAAGCTGTACGAAAGGCGCTCGCCCATGCGGATCTTCATGATGGCGAGGTAGTGCAGCACCAGGTCAAACTCCTGGGCCACGGTGGACGCGTCCGAACGCAGCTCGAACATCGCCGAGCGCAGGTAGGCGATCAGGTGGTCGAGCATGGCCTCGCCCGGCCCGGCGCCGGTGCGGTACAGCTGGCGCAGGTTGGCAAGGGTGTTGAACAGGAAGTGCGGCTCGATCTGTGCCTGCAGGATGCGCAGCTGCATTTCGAGTGCGCGCATGCGCAGTTCGTCCTGCCTGGTGAGCGCATCCGACAAGGCCAGCTCGCCGGCGAGCGGTTGCACTACGTTGATGCGCAGGTAGGTCATCAGCGCCAGCATGTCGTGCGGAGAGACGTCGAAGTTCAGGCGGTACATGCCGCCCCGAAGCTCGCACTCCAAACGCAGTACCGTTTCACGCTCCCCAACGGAGGTCAGCGTGATGCGGACCTGGCCGGGGCAGTCCCGCCATACGAGGATCGTGGCCAGCCCGTGCGTGTTTTCGCGGCGGATGCCGGGACGGCGGCCGTAGGTCAGCCGGGAGAATTCCGGAATGCGCTCGGTCAGCAGATCGTCGAGGCGCTCGTCGAGGCGCTGGCGCACCAGGTCGAGCGGAAGAGCGAACCTGTGCTCCACGACGCGCAGCTTGCCGCTGCCAAGATCGGTCAGGCTGACCTGCTTGCGCTTCAGGTCTTCCAGGCGCAGGCAGGTGAGCCCGAAACTCCCGACGAAGCAGGCAATGGCTGCGATCTCTGCCGCCGCAGCGAAATCGAAGGCCGCAAGCTTGTCCAGCCATCCCTGATCATCGAACACGACGCCGAGCGCGTACACCAATGCGGGCATCAGGACGGCGATGATGGCGAACACAGATAGCAGCTGCATGGAACTCTGCAGATGCAAGCGGGCGATGTAACGAATCTGGGGAGCCGGCGGCAGGCTCCGGTCGACCGACGCTGCACACATCACCGCTGCCAGGATGGCCATCGGGACCAGCATGTACCACCAAGGCTGCGGCAGGATCGCCACCAGGAAGCCAAGGGCGCAAAGGACGCCGGACAGGGTCAGGTAAGTCAGGGCCGCAGCCTTGCTGCGGATACTATCGTTTTCGGTTCGCATATGCGTCTCCAGGTGATCAGACCTGGTCATGGTCGCCTTCCGGTGCGTGCAAATCATCCGCCTTGCGACGGGCAAGGGGAATCGTGGAATTGGGTCCGGCTTTTCAGGGAATTGAGGGGAGCCTGGCCCGCATTCTACGCGCGGAGTTGCCGGAAAGCATCAAAGACGCCGACCTTCCTATTCAGCACCTTCACCCTGGAAGCCGCCAGCGCGCCAGGTGAGGACGAGCGTGTCACGGTGACCGTTTTCGCCCAGCGGCTGGATCGGCGTCGACTCATGGATCACGCGCGTGTCGTCGAGCAGCAGCAGCGTCCACGGCTCCTCCATCGTGAAACGCTTGCCGTTCGGGCCGTCGGCGTCGAACACGCGCGTCTCGCCGCCCTTGATTCCGGTGCGCCCGACCAGCAGCACTGCGACGAAATCGACGCCGTCGCGGTGCGCACCTTCCGGCGTCGGCCGGCCGATACCGCCCGCCGTATCGATGCGGAACTGGTGCGCTTCCACGTACCACTTCGGCACGCCGGCCACCTGCGAGCAGATGCCGCCCAACGCGACGACCAGGCGCTGCCAGGCCGCCTGGGCCACCGTACCCGCCTCCACTGGTGCGAACATGCGATGCATGCCTCCATGGAGTGCGTTGTATTCCACCGGCTGCCAGTGTGCGCGATGCGGAGCCTGTTCCAGTTCCGTGCCGCGCTGGATGAAGCACGCGTGGCGACGGCGGCGATAGCGGCCGCCGTCCTTGAGGTAGTTGTCCGGTTCGAGTTGGTCCCAGCTTTGCGCGAGGCGCGTGAGTTCTGCGTCGCTGACGTTGGCGATCGCACGCACGTCGGCTGGCTTGAGGACGGCATAGCCCTCGTTCTTCAAGGCTGCCACCAGGCGGGATGGATCGATGAAAGGCGGTTGGGCATGTGTCATGCCATCAGCGTAACACCTGATATCAGCCATGCATAGGCGCTAGCTGGAATATGCGTTATCGCTGTCGCCTATGGAGGCGGAGCTGCGGTCGAGGT
>DASWYE010000038.1:0-3950 GCA_036405115.1 Telluria sp.
CTACCAGTGAAAGAATACGCATGAAACCAATCAAAGTCGGCCTGATCGGCCTGGGCACCGTGGGCACCGGGACCTGGCAGGTCCTGAAGCGCAACCAGGAAGACATCCGCCGCCGGGCAGGGCGCGGCATCGAGATCGCGATGGTGGCGGTGCGCACGCCTGAACGGGCGCGCGGCATCGTCGACGAGTGCTGCCGCATCGTCACCGACTGGACCGAAGTGGTGGACAGCCCGGACATCGACATCGTGGTCGAGCTGATTGGCGGCTACGACACCGCGCGCGAGATCGTCATGCGCGCGATCGCCAGGGGCAAGCACGTGGTCACCGCCAACAAGGCGCTGCTGGCAACGCACGGCAACGAGATCTTCCGCGCCGCCCAGGAGCGCAACGTGATGGTCGCGTTCGAAGCGGCGGTGGCGGGCGGCATCCCGATCATCAAGGCGCTGCGCGAAGGCCTGACCGCCAACCGCATCGAATCGATCGCCGGCATCATCAACGGCACCACCAACTTCATCCTGTCCGAAATGCGCGACAAGGGGCTGGATTTTGCGACCGTGCTGCGCCAGGCGCAGGAGCTGGGGTACGCGGAAGCCGACCCGACCTTCGACATCGAAGGCGTGGACGCGGCGCACAAGGCCACCATCATGGCCGCGATCGCATTCGGCATCCCGATGCAGTTCGAGAAGGCGCACGTGGAAGGCATCAGCACCCTGCAGGCGGTGGACATCCGCTACGCCGAGCAGCTGGGCTACCGCATCAAGCTGCTGGGGATCGCGCGCCGCGCGCTGGTGAATGGGGAGGAGGGCATCGAGCTGCGCGTGCACCCGACCCTGATCCCCAACAAGCGCCTGATCGCCAACGTGGAAGGGGCGATGAATGCGGTGATGGTGCGCGGCGATGCCGTGGGCGAATCGCTCTACTACGGCCGTGGCGCCGGCGCCGAACCGACCGCGTCGTCGGTGATCGCCGACCTGGTGGACGTGACGCGCCTGGCCACGGCGGACCCTGAGAGCCGCGTGCCGCACCTGGCGTTCCAGCCGAACCAGCTGACCGACGTGGCGATCCTGCCGATGTCCGAGGTCACCACCAGCTACTACCTGCGCGTGTACGTCAAGAACAAGCTGGGCGTGATGGCCGACCTGACGCGCATCCTGGCGGACGCACGCATCTCGATCGACGCCGTGCTGCAGAAGGAGCCGGCCGAGAACGCGACGCGCCTGGACATCGTGCTGCTGACGCACCAGACGCAGGAGAAGAAGATGAATGCGGCGATCGCCCAGATGGAAGCGCTGCCGACGGTGGTCGGACCCGTCACCCGCATCCGCCTGGAGTCGCTGGCGTAAACGGGCCGCCCACAGCACCAGCGTCATCCCCGCGCATGCGGGGACCCTGGTGATTTTGCCACGCAGGCGGATTTGTCTCTACGATCCACTCACAAGGGGTCCCCGCGTTCGCGGGGATGACGGTGGTGCGCACCGTTGGGCTGCGAGCTGAAGGCTTGGCCCCGCTGTGGTAAAACATGGCATCGACTTCATCGAGGCCAGTTCCATGCCGATGCCGTTCATGATCCTCACCCGCGCCGCCTTCGACCACATCCTGCCGCAGGCAGCCGGCGCCACGCTCTACGTCAATCCATCGCTATTGTCTCCCGCGGAGCTCGACCGGCTGCGCGCGGCCGGCGCCGCCGTGCAGCTGCTGGCGAGCGACGTCGACCCGCAAGCGCGCCAGCAGGTGGACGATGCCGTCGCCTACGTGGCCGGAGCGGCCGGCAACCCGGTGTGGGTCGAGGCGGCGGCCCAGGCAGCGCCGGAACCGGCCGCGGCGCCATCCGTCACGGTGGAGGAGCCTGCACCGGAAACGGCTGCGCCGGGTTTCGTCGAAACCGCGGGCAGGTTCGCCCTGCAGGCGATCAAGCGCGCGGGCAGGAAGCTCGGCCAGGGGCGGCAGATGATGATCGTGCCCTACGCAGGCTTCGGCAACCAGCACCGCCTGCTGGTGCGCGGCCGCGTGCTGGAAGTCGAGCATTTCCGGACCCAGGCGGCGACCGATAGCCGCTGGAGCAACCTGGTGGAGTTGTACAAGCGCCTGGAATCGGACCAGGTGGGCGGCGCGAAGGTCATTGCGCGCTTCCAGGGCGCCGAGCATCGCGCAGTGACCGATGCGGGCGGCTACTTCAGCCTCGAGATCGAGCTGTCCACGGCGCTGGAATCGGGCGGCTGGGTCAGTGTGGACCTGGAACTGGATGAACCGGCAGGGCATCACGGCCCGTCGATCGTGACCGCGAAGTCGGAAGTGCTGGTGCCGCCCCCGAGTGCGCGCTTCGGCGTCATCAGCGACATCGACGACACCGTCCTGTGGACCAACGTCACCAACAAGCTCAATATGCTGCGCATGCTGGCGCGCTCGAACGCGCACACCCGCAAGCCGTTCAAGGGCGTCGCCGCCTTCTACCGCGCACTGCACGCGGGCAGCAGCGGCAGCGAGCGCAATCCGATCTTCTATGTGTCGAGCAGCCCATGGCATTTGTACGGGCCGCTCACCGAGTTCTTCAAGCTGCAGGGCATCCCGCACGGCCCCTTGCTGCTCAAGGAACTGGGCATGCGCCAGGTGTTCGGCGAAGGCCGGCACCACACGCACAAGCTGGACAAGATCGAAACCATCCTGCGCTTTTACCCCGACATGAAGTTCGTGCTGATGGGGGACAGCGGCGAGCAGGACCCGGAGCTGTATGCGGAGGCGGTGCGGCGGTTCCCGCAATCGGTGCGCGTCATCTACATCCGCAACGTCAATCCGGACCCGGCCCGGATCGATGCGATCGACAGGCTGGTGGAGGAAGTCAGCGCCACCGGCGCCCAGCTCATGCTGACGCCCGACAGCGTGGCCGCTGCGACGCACGCGGCCGGCGAAGGCCTGATCGACGTGGCGGCGGTGGCAGCGGTCCGCTCCGACAAGCGCATCGACGACGTCACCCCGCCGTAGGGGGGCAGTCCCCTTCGGGGGACGGTCCCCACCATCATGATCCACCGCGGTCATCCAGGTGAATGACACGCAGGGGAAACCTTTCATTCTTTCGGTCTGCCACGGACGGCATGGCCGAATCATTGACCATGCGCAGCAGCAGTTCAATCGATTGCTGGGCAGTATCGCTTTTGAAACTCGAAAGTATTAATATCCGATACTCGATTTCAAACTGGGGCAGTCATGGCTCACGCGATTACACTGGTGGATACCTTGAAACGCCTGCTCAAGGCGCGCGGCGTCACGTACGCTGAACTCGCGGCGAAGATCGATATGTCCGAGGCCAGCGTCAAGCGCATGTTCTCGCAGCGGAACTTCACGCTGGAGCGGCTGGACGAGATCCTGCTGGCCGCCGGCATCGAGTTCGATGAGCTGAGCACCGCGCAGCGCGAACCGAACCTGGTCTCGCAGCTGACGCTGGCGCAGGAGAAGGAGCTGATCGAGGATCCGCGCCTGCTGGTGGTGGCGGTATCGGCGATGAACCACATCGGCTACGCCGACATCGTGCGCGAGTACGACCTGACCGAGGCCGAAGTGACCGGCTACCTGGTCCGGCTGGACAAGATCGGCTTCCTGGAACTGCTGCCGAACAACCGGGTGAAGCTGCTGATCTCGCGCACCTTCAGCTGGCTTGCGGACGGCCCGATCCAGGGCTACTTCCGCAGCGAGGCCGCGCACGACTACCTGAATTCGCGCTTCGACGGAGAATTCGAGATGATGAAGCTGGTGAACATGATGCTGACGAAGCAGACCAGCGCGGCCCTGCTGGAACGCCTGAAGCAGGTGGCGGGGGACTTCGCGCACCAGCACCAGCATGAGGCGCGGCTGCCGCTGGAGGAGCGCAACGCGATCAGCCTGATGGTCGCGGTGCGGCCGTGGGTGCCGCAGTCCTTCAAGGCGCTGCGCCGCCGCTAACCGGTCAGCGCCAGTCC
>DASWYE010000039.1:0-9633 GCA_036405115.1 Telluria sp.
GTTAACCTCAAGCCAGAATCTGGATAGAATGCAAGTTTCCGAACAGCTCATCCCGGCCATGACACCAGACCTGTCCTGCGGCGACACGCACGCGTTCCTCTGCTTCGGCGCGACCGCCGGCCACGGCAATCCTGCCCTGGCCGTGCTGCACGGCCCGGCCGGGATCGACCAGCGCCAGCAATATGCACGTGAGCACGGCAAGACCTGCGTGTTCATCGACCCTGCCGACGATCCGGATGCGGCGTTCGTGCTGGACTTCTACTATCCGCATGCGCGCAGCCCGCTGTGCGTGCATGCGTCGGTGGCCGCCGCCCGCCTGCTGGCCGGCGAACATCCCGTCATCGTCAGGACCGCGCTCAAGGGACAGTTACTGAAGCTGCACCGGCAGGGCGAGATGTATGCGGTAGGACTGCAACGCCAGCAAGCGCCGCAAGTCAGCATCAGCACGTCGCAGCTGCGGGGATTGCTCGGCAACCAGGTGCTGGGCTTCGTCACCGCGGCGCGGATCGCGTCGGTCGGCAGCCCCAAGCTGCTGGTGCAGGTGAACGATGCGGGCACGCTGTATCGCCTCGAACCCGACCTGGCGGCCATCGCCGCCTGGAGCCGGGAGCACGGCGTCAGCGGGATCTACGTGTACTGGGTGTGCAGCGACGGAGAGGTAGAAGGCCGCAACTTCAACCATCTTGATCCGGCGCTGGAGGATAGCGCAACGGGTGTGGCGGCGGGCGCACTGTCGGTGCTGTTCGGGCGCGGGCTGCATGTGTGCCAGGGTGCTGCGCTCGGGAATCCGTGCCTGATGGCGACCAGTATCGAAGGTGATGCCGTCAGCATCGCCGGGCATGTACGCAACTTGCCCTGAATTTTTTGTTTGCGACAGGCCCGCTAAAGAACCGGGGACAGTCCCTTCCAGGAACAGTCCCCTATTTCTTTGCGGGGAAGGAGATCGTTGCCATGAGGCCGCCGAGCTTCTCCGAGCGCGACAGGGTCAGCGTGGCGTTATGGCGCACGGCGATCGACTTGATGATCGCCAGGCCAAGGCCGCTGCCGCCAGCGGGACTGCCGGCGATGCGGTAGAAGCGGTCGAACACGCGTTCGCGCTCCTCCACCGGGATGCCCGGGCCGCTATCCTGCACCACGAACTGCGCGCCCGCTTCGGTTCCGCGCACTTCCAGGTCGATGGTGCCGCCCTCGGGCGTGTACTTGATCGCGTTCTCGACCAGGTTGCGCACCATGATCGTGAGCGCGTCCGGATGGCCCGGCACGCTCACCTCGTCGGCGCGATCGAGCCCAAGGTCGACATTCTTTGCTGCCGCCATGCCGGCCATGTCGCCCACGGTGCGGCGCGCCAGCTCGGCAAGATTGACCGGTTCGGCGGCCACGTTGGCGTCATTCGCCTCCTGCCGCGCCAGCACCAGCAGCTGTTCCACCAGGCGCGTCGCCCGTTCGATGCCGGAGGTGAGCCGGTCCACCGCCAGCGCCCGCGCTTCCGGCGTATCGGCACGTTCCAGGCTCTTGGCCTGCAGCTTGAGCGCGGCCAGCGGCGTGCGCAGTTCGTGCGCCGCGTCGGCCACGAAGTGCTGCTGCGCGTCGAACGCCGTCTTCACGCGCGAGAACAGCAGGTTCAGTTCCTGCACCAGCGGGCGCACTTCGTCCGGCAGGCCGGCCTCGGACACGGGCGACAGGTCGTCGGCCTGGCGCGCAGCCACCTGCGCGCGGGCGCGCGCCACCGGCTGCAGCGAACCGCTCACCACCCACCACACCACCAGCATCAGGACCGGCACCATCACCAGGATCGGGCCGGCAGTGCGCAGCGCGAGGTTGCTCGCCATATTGCGCCGGACCGCCAGGTCCTGCGCCACCTGCACCGTCTGCGAATTGGTCTGGACCGAGAACACGCGGTAGGTGGTGCCGTTGGCGTCCACGTTGGAGAAGCCCAGCACTGCGCGCTGCGGCAGGCGTGCGCGCGAGAGCGTGCGGAACACCTGCACGCCGTCCGGCGTCCACACCTGCACCACCAGCTCGTCGTTGCGCGCGCCGGGGTCGGTGCCGTACTCGTACTGGTTGGTGATGGGCGCGCCGGAACGCAGCGTCAGCGCCATCTGCTGCATGTGGTAGTCGAAGATCTGGTCGGCGTCGCGCAGCGCAGTGCGGTAGGCGATCGAGGCCTGCGCCAGCGCGGTGATCGAGATCGCGGCCAGCAGGAACCACAGCAGGCGCCCGCGCAGCGAATGCGTCATCTTCATAGCTTCGGGACCATGTAGCCGACGCCGCGCACGTTCTGGATCAGGTCACTGCCCAGCTTCTTGCGCAGGCCGTGGATGTAGACTTCGACCGCGTTGCTGCTCACTTCATCGCGCCAGCTGTACAGCTTTTCTTCCAGCTGCGCGCGTGACAGCACCACGCCGGGGCGGGCGATCAGCGCCTCCAGCACTGCCCATTCACGCGCGGACAGCGTGACCGGCGCGCCCTCCACCGCCACTTCGCGGGTGGCCGGGTTGATCGAGATGTTCTTGTATTCGAAATGCGGCTCGGCGCGGCCGGAGGCGCGCCGCAGCAAGGCGCGGATGCGCGCCAGCAGTTCGTCGAGGTCGTAGGGCTTGAGGACGTAGTCGTCGGCGCCCGCATCCAGGCCGGCGATGCGCTGGGCGACCGCGTCGCGCGCGGTGGCCACCAGCACGGGGGTGCGGTCCTTGCGGGCGCGCAGGGTGCGCAGCACTTCCAGGCCATCCTTTTTGGGCAGGCCCAGGTCCAGCACCACCAGATCATAGGTCTGGGTTTGCAGGGCGGTGTCGGCCATCGCACCGTCCTTGACCCAGTCGACTGCGTAGTGTTCGGCGCGCAGCAGGTCGAGCACTACCTCGCCGATCATGGTGTCGTCTTCTACCAGCAACAGCCGCATTAATACTCCTTAGGATGCCAATTTCCAGCGGCTCGCTAAAAATCGGGGGACAGTCCCCATACGGGGACAGTCCCCCCTGATACTTTAGCCGATTCGGACGGGAATGAAGATTTTGTCATTGCCGCGCTGGATCAGCAAGGCCACCGACTTCTTCGACTTGCCGACCAGCTCGCGCACCTGCTCGACCGAGTTGACCGGGCGGCCGTTCACGGACAGCAGCACATCGCCGGGGCGCACCTCGGTATTCAGCGCGGCGCCGCCCACGTCCTCGATCACCAGGCCCTGCGTGATGCCGGACTGGCGCTTCTCGATCGGTTCGAGAGGACGCAGCGCCAGGCCCAACCTGGCGCTGCTGTCCGCCCGATCGGTATCGGCAGGACCGGCGTCCGCCAGCTTGTCGCTGGTGCTGCCAAGCTTGGCGCTGACCTGGACCAGCTTGCCCTCGCGCCAGACGTCCAGCGTGACCTTGTCGCCAGGACGGGCCAGCGCCAGCGTCGCGGGCAGGTCGCCGGATGCGATGATCTGCTGGCCGTTCACGCGGCGCACCACGTCGCCCGGCTTAAGCCCTGCCTTGTCGGCCGGACCGCCCTTTTCGATATTGGCGACCAGCGCGCCTTCCGGCGTGTCCAGGCCGAACGAATCGGCGAAGGCCTGGTTTACTTCCTGGATCGTCACGCCCAGCTTGGCGTGCTGCACCTTGCCGGTGCTGACGATCTGGTCCTTGATGCGGAACGCCACATCGATCGGGATCGCGAACGACAGGCCCTGGTAGCCGCCGGTCTGGCTGTAGATCTGCGAGTTGATGCCGACCACTTCGCCGCGCGTGTTGAACAGCGGGCCACCCGAGTTGCCCGGGTTGACCGCCACGTCGGTCTGGATGAACGGCACATTGGAATCGTCCACCTGCGAACGGCCCTTGGCGCTGACCACGCCGGCGGTCACACTGCTTTCAAGGCCGAACGGCGAACCGATCGCCAGCACCCATTCGCCGACCTTCAGGTCGCTGGTGCGGCCGATAGGAACCACCGGGAGATTCTTCGCGTCGATCTTCAGCACGGCCACGTCGGTCTTGGGGTCGGAGCCCAGCACCTTGGCACGAAACTCCCGGCGGTCCTTCAGCTTGACGGTGACCTCGCTGGCGTCGCGCACCACGTGCGCGTTGGTCAGGATCACGCCGTCCGCATTGATGATGAAGCCCGAGCCCATGCCGCGGATGATGTCGCGGCCGCCGCGCGGATCCTGGCGCGGGTCCTGGAAGCGGCGGAAGAACTCGTAGAACGGATCGTTCGGGTCCATGCGCGGGCCGCGGTAGGCGGTGCGGGTGGAACCGCTCACGCTGATGTTCACGACTGCGGGGCCCATGCGGGAAACGATCTGGGTAAAGTCTGGCAGCATCACGCCCGCTGCCGGCGCCACCTGTGCGGGTGCAGGCGCAGCGGCGACCGGGGTGGTCACGACTGCGGTCGGCGCTGCTGCGGCCACGGCACTATTGTGGTTGACTGTGATCGCACCAACCGCTCCGCCGATCGCGCCAGCTGCAGCCAGTGCGAGCGTGAGACGTTTGGCGGTGATGGTCGTGGAAACACCTTCGGTTTGCATACGTTCTCCTGAGTGGTGGTGGTTGTCTACGTGCTGATAATGGGGCATCAGACTTAGATTTTGCTTAATGGCGGAGCGGTTGGGGACCGTCCCCGGAAGGGGACAGTCCCCGGATCTTTAGCGTGCAAACGGCGAAAGGGGGCGGCCCGATCGGGCCGTCCCCGATGTTTGCGGAACGCGCAGTAAAGATCAGGGGACAGTCCCCTGCGGGGACAGTCCCCGGCCGTCGCTTAGGCGGCCTGGCGCTGTTCGAGCACCTGCACGTTGCTGCCGTCGATGGCGATCTTGCGTGGCTTGAGCGCCTCGGGCACTTCGCGTACCAGCTCGATGTTCAGCATGCCGTTGTCGAACGACGCGCTGGTGACCTTGACGTGGTTCGCCAGCTGGAAGCGCTGCTCGAAATCGCGCGCCGCGATACCGCGATGCAGGTAGGTGCGCTGCTGGTCGTCCTTGCGCTTCTTGCCGACCACGATCAGGCTGTCGCGCTCCGCGGTGATGTCGATTTCGCTGCGGTCGAAGCCGGCCAGCGCCATCACGATGCGGTAGTTGTCCTCGCTCACCAGCTCGATGTTGTACGGCGGGTAGCTAGGCGTGGAATCCTCGATCAGGCTGGCCAGGCGGTCGAAGCCGATCGCGGAACGATAGAGAGGGGTGAGATCGAAAGTACGCATGATAAGTATCCTTATAAAGTTAAGCGATAAATGGACGGACCTCCGTGGAGCATCCGTTGAGTCCGATGTAGGGCTGCCGGGTTAGCGTTTCAAGGGCCCTGCCACAAAAATTTTTGCAAAACCGCGCGTGCTAAACTCGGCTTTCTTTTGACTGCTTTTGACGATCCTCAACATGAGCCGCCGCCATACATTGAACGCCCTCGCACTGTCCCTCTCGATCGCCTTTTCCGCCCACGCCGCCGTACCCGCAGCCGTCGACCAGCCCTACCCAGGCACCATCGCGCTGAAGGTGGATGCGACCAACGTCGGCCAGAGGATCTTCCGCATCCAGTCGACCATCCCTGCCAAACCGGGCGCGATGACGCTGCTCTATCCGCAATGGGTGCCAGGCAACCACGGACCGAGCGGACCGCTGATGCAGCTGGCGGGCCTGCGCATCACGGCTGGCGGCAAGCCGGTGGAATGGACACGCGATCCGGTGCACGTGCACGCCTTCCACATCACCGTGCCGGAGGGCGCCAGCAGCATCGAGGCGCAGTACGAATACCTGTCGCCGGTGGAGCCGTCGCAAGGGCGCATCACCATGACGCCGGAGATGCTGGGCGTGCAGTGGCTGTCGATGTCGCTGTACCCGGCGGGCTACGCCACCCGCGGCATCCCGGTGCAGGCCAGCCTGAAGCTGCCGGAAGGCTGGCAGTACGGCACCGCGCTGGAAACCGCGTCGAAGCAAGGCGGCGAAGTTCGCTTCAAGCCGACCGACCTGGAGACACTGGTCGATTCGCCGGTGTTCGCCGGCCGCCACTTCAAGCGCGTCGACCTCGACCCGGGCGCGAAGGTACCGGTCTTCCTGAATATCATGGCCGACAATCCGGAGAGCCTGGAAACGAAGCCGGAGCAGATCGCGCCGCACCGCGAAATGGTGAAACAGGCGTACAAGCTGTTCGACTCCTACCACTACAAGCATTACGACTTCCTGTTCGCGCTGTCGGACGAATTCGGCGGGATCGGGCGCGAGCACCACCAGTCGAGCGAAAACGGCGTCAAGCCGGGCTACTTCACGGACTGGAGCAAGACCGAAGCCGGGCGCGACCTGCTGCCGCACGAGTTCACGCACTCGTGGAACGGCAAATTCCGCCGTCCGGCCGACCAGAAGGTGGCCACCTTCAACGAACCGGTGCAAAACAGCCTGCTGTGGGTCTACGAGGGCCAGACCCAGTACTGGGGCACCGTGCTGGCAGCCCGCTCAGGGTTGTGGTCGCAGCAGAGTGCGCGCGACTCGCTGGCCCTGCGTGCTGCCTACTACGACAACCTGCGCGGGCGCGCGTGGCGCACGGTGCAGGACACGGTGAACGACCCGATCGTGCAGGCGCGCCGTCCGCAGGGCTGGAGCAACTGGCAGCGCAGCGAGGACTACTACGTCGAAGGACTGTTGATCTGGCTGGACGTGGACACCAAGATCCGCGAACTGTCGGGCGACAAGCGCTCGCTGGACGATTTCGCGCGCACCTTCTTCGCGGTGGATAACGGCAGCATCGGTCCGGCGCACTACACCTTCGATGACGTGGTGAAGGCGCTGAACGCCGTGCAGGCATTCGATTGGGCGCCCTTCCTGCGCGCTCGCCTCGACGGCCATGGTCCGGGCGCGCCGCTCGATGGCCTGGCGCGCGCGGGCTGGAAGCTGGTGTACACGGACACCCAGACCGACTACGCCAGGGCCGCGGAAGCGCAAAGCAAATCGGCCGACTTCGCGTACTCGCTCGGGTTCTCCGTACGCGCCGACGGCGGCGTGAGTTCGATCGCCTGGGATGGCATCGGCTTCAGGGCCGGGCTGTCGGGCGCCGACACGATCGTCGCGGTGAACGGCCGCGCCTACAGCGGCGACGTGTTGAAGGCGGCGGTGAAAGCGGCCAAGGGCACGACCGCGCCGATCGAACTGCTGCTGAAGAAAGGCCAGACCTACCGCACGGTCAAGCTGGACTATCATGACGGCCTGCGCTACCCGCGCCTGGAGCGCATCAAGGGCACGCCGGACCGCCTGCAAGCCATCTACGCCCCCCGCAAATAAGCTCCGTCACCCCGGCAGTTCAGGAATCCTTCAGCGGTGGCGCGCTCCGTGCCATCGCTGAAGGATGAGGTCCGGTCACGCGCCGGGCCGGCCCTGCCACTCGCGCCAGGCGACGATTGCCAGCGTCAGGGCGACCATGGGCAGCACCGCGGTCAGCATGATGGCGCTGTACGGCCGTAGTGCGTCATGCTGCTGGGCGGCCAGCAGCAAATACGCCATGTAGGCTGCATATAAGCCGAGGAACAGCCCCCCTTCCCAGCGTGCGATCAGGTTCCCGGTGAAGAAGATGGGCAGGCAGGCGATCGCCACCGCGATCATGACCGGCAGGTCGAAGGCCAGCACTGACGGGGCGACATGTATGCCCGCCGGGCTCGCCAGCGACGACAAGCCCAGCACGCCCAGGATGTTGAACACATTGCTCCCTACCGCATTGCCGACCGCGATATCACGCTGGCCGCGCAACGCCGCGATGATCGAGGTGGCCACCTCGGGCAGCGAGGTGCCGGCAGCAACAATGGTCAAGCCAATAACCAGCTCGCTAACTCCGAGGTACTGCGCGAAGCTGACCGCCGCATCCACCAGCCAGGTAGCCCCCAGCACCAGCGAGCCGAGTCCGGCGACGATGAGCAGCAGTTGCACTGCAGGGCGGCTGTCCCAGCCCGCAGGCACGGCCGGCGCGCTGTCGGACCGGCCGGGAGCCCCGCCCTGGTTCTGGCGCCGCGACTGGTATACAAGGAAAGCGGTGTAGGCGAGCAGCAGGCCCAGCAGAAGCGCGCCATCGCCGCGGCCGATGCGCCCGTCCGGCGCCAGCGCGAGCAGCAGCAGCGAGACGCCGATCATGACCGGCACTTCCTGGCGCACCAGCTGGCGCGCCACCAGCAGCGGTACGATCAGGGCGGAAACGCCGAGGATGAACAGGATATTGAAGATGTTGCTGCCGACAACATTGCCCAGCGCTAGGTCAGCGCGTCCGGAAAAAGCTGATTGCACGCTGACGGCCAGCTCGGGTGAACTGGTGCCGAATGCCACCACGGTAAGGCCGACCACGAGGGGGGAAATGCCGATGGAAAGTGCGAGACGGGAAGCGCCGCGCACCAGCGCCTCCGCGCCAACGACGAGGAGCGCGAGCCCGAGCAGGAACAAAAGTACATTCATCGTTGCGCCTCCTTCCTGCGTTTGGCCGGCAATGCACGAGGCAAGGCATGGGGTGGCCGTCGGGTTGGCAATGCGCCATCCCGCCCCTGCCGCTTTCGGCGCCGATTATAGAACTCCTCCAGTAAGGATGGCGCGCGTGGCGGGCCAAGAATGGGGGCAGACCCCATTTTCGCTATCCGAACAAACCGTGCAGGTACCAGCGCGGCTCGGCGTCCTCGCCGCTGCCGACGATGCGCTCGCGGTACACCCAGTAGTGGGCATGGTCGGCGCCTTCCGCGATGAAGTAGTCGCGTGCCTGCGAGTCGCTCCACCAGCCGGCTTCGATGCGCTCGGGCGTGGATACCATCTTCAAAGGCGAACCGTAGAAAGGCCGGTGGTTGCGCATCAGGAGCGCGATCGGCTTCTTCAGCAGCCAGGCCGGGCGCGGCAGGCTGCCCGGGTTGGGCGGCATCGATGCGCGCGAGGCGATCGTCGACCGCGTCTTCTTCTGCACCGGCACCCACTGGTTGGCCAGCTCCGGGCGGTAGTCCGCCTGCGGCGCCGCCTGCAGCACGTTGTCGGCGCCGAGGCGCGCGGCCAGCAGCTCGAACATGCGCTGCTGGTCCTCCTCGCTGCCGCCCGGCTCCGGGAACAGCGACTCGCTGGGCGGCGCCATCGGCTGCACCTGCGGCGCTTCCAGGCACAGGCCGATCACCGGCGCATCCAGCTCCACCCGGCCCAGCCGTTCCTTGAGCACGCGCACCAGATGGCCGTCGCGCCAGGTGGCTTCGGCCAGCGCCACCTCGACCAGCGTCGGCGGGCGCGCGACCTTGCCGCGCTCGTGCTCCAGCGCCAGCGTGATGCGCTCGACCGCGAGCTGGTGTGCGCACAGCCAGCCGGTCATCTGCTGCAGCAGCGACTGGGCGCCGGCCATCAGCTCGTCGGCCTTTTCGACGCGGTCGAACAGTTCCATCTTCGCGCGGAAGGTCACCGGCGCCTCGATCCATTCGAACAGCTCGGGCGTCATGCCGTGCGCGGCGTCGAGCATGTCGATCAGGGCGCGGCCGCAGCGGCGCTGCAGGCCGGGGCGCGGCAGGCGGCGCAGGTCGCCCAGCGTGGCGCAGCCGATGCCGTCGAACCAGGCATCGAAGGGACGCGCGGGCGGCAGCAGGCCGACCGGCAGGCGGTCGAGGCGGCGCACCAGCGACGGCATTCGTAAAGCGCGGCCACCGTGATGGCGCGCCAGCAGCCAGGCGCCGCGCGCG
>DASWYE010000040.1:0-23065 GCA_036405115.1 Telluria sp.
CTACGAGCTGCCGCAAACGCTCCTCATCCACTGCAACGAGCTCAACGCCCACACCCTGCGCCAGACGCTCCAGCGTATCCGTAATCGCGGATACACCTTTGTGTCGATGGACGAGGCAATGACCGATCCCGCCTACGCTACGCCCGGCCTGCGCCTGCTCGCCGGCGCGGAGATGGC
The DNA here is from genome assembly GCA_036405115.1 of Telluria sp. Taxonomy (GTDB): domain Bacteria; phylum Pseudomonadota; class Gammaproteobacteria; order Burkholderiales; family Burkholderiaceae_D; genus Telluria. The sequence continues at coordinate 178 of DASWYE010000040.1, forward strand.
GGCTGTAGACGCCGGCAAAGGTGTAGTCGTGGTAGTCGACCGAGACCGGCGCGATGCGATAGCCGCGCTGCGCGAGAAATTCCTCCACGGCGCGGGCCGTCGCCTCGTCCTTGCCCGTGGCGAGGAAGGGATAGCGAAACCACACGAGCTGCTTGCGCCGCGCCTCGAGCAGCGGGCGCGTGATGACCTCGCCCTTCACGATGTCGTCGAGATAGCGGTGGAGCGGCACCTGGCCGAGATTGGGGTGCGAGTACGTGTGGTTGCCGAGATCGAGGCCCGCCTCGAGCCAGCGGTGCAGCACGGCGATGCGCGCATCGCGCTGGCCGCCAAGCTGTACCACGCGGCCAGCCTGTTCATGGCGGACAGCCTGCATCACATGCACATGGAAGAAACCGACAACAACGCCGTGCTGTGGGCGGCGTACGACGACCACCAGCTGTTCGCGATCGAAATGGAAATCGTGTCCACCCTCACGCCAGCCGAGCATGGCATGACGCTGGAGTGGATGATCCCCTCGATGACGCCGCAGGAGCGGCTCGGCATGCTGTCCGGCGTGCAGAAGGGCGCGCCGGTACAGGTGTTCTGCGGGATGATGGAAGCACTGCGCCAGCACCTGGGCGCGCGCCAGTGGCAGCAGCTCGCGGATGGCCTCGGCTACGCATCCCCGCTACTCGCCGCATAACCCGGTCATCCCGGCGCATCGGGGACCCATTGAGAACGTCCACCTCGGGCAAAGTCGGCAGGGGTCCTCGCGTTCGCGAGGACGACGTCAGAGCGCGACGAGGGTCAGGGGACGGTCGACGACCAGCCGGAACCGCCCGCGCCCCGTCTTCTCGATGCGCACGCACGCCTCGCGCTCGACCAGCCGCCGCGCCAGCAGCAGCAAACGTCCTTCCAGGTTATCGCCCACGTCCGGCAAGCGCACGCGCGGGTCGAGCCGCAGCTCGCGGTTGGAGAACTCGGTGCGCCCGCGTTGCGTGTAGTCCGCCACCAGCATCGCGAAAATCGAGCCGGCTACGCCCTTGATCAGGTAGTCGTCGCCAAGGAATACGCTGTCGTTGCCGGCGAAATGCCGCACCACCACCGGCTCGCCGCGTGGCTGGCTGCCGGCGCGGCCGTCGTCGCCCGCTTCGACGTCGTCCGCCAGCGTCTGCAGCAGGTGGATCGCCATGCCCAGCTGCGCCGCCAGCGCGACCAGCGCGTCCTCGTCGTCATACGAGAAGTACAGGTCGAGCGGGCTTTCCACGTACAGCACGCCGAGCAGCCGCGCGCCCACGGCCAGCGGTACGGCCAGCTGGCTGCGCGGATCGGCCAGCCCGGGGAACGGGATCTCGACGTCGGGAACGCCGCCCTCGAAATTCGCCCGGATCGCGCGGTTGTAGCCGTATTCAGAGGTCATGTGGCCGATCCGGATCGGGGCGCGCTCGCGCGCGGCCACGCCAATCACGCCTTCGCCAAGGCCGATCTCCGAACCCACGCCGGAGGCGTCGTAGCCATGGCTGGCCACCGTGTAGAGACGGCCCGCGCATTCGTCGTACAGCAGCACCATGGCATGGTCGATGCCGAAGTGCTGCGCCAGCGCCTGCAGCGTGTCGGACAGCAGGGCTTCAAGGTCGCCCTGGTCGCCCATGCGTTCGCAGGCGCGCCGCAATGACGCCAGCAGGTTGTGGCGCGGCGGCGGTGGCGGCAGCGTGGCGCCGGGTACCTGGCTGATGGCGCGCACCCGGAACACGTCGGAGCCGAGCAGGCGGAACACGCCGGCCATGCCGACCTGCGAAGCGATACCGGCCAGGCGCGCCTTCATCGCTTCGAACAGCGGGCCGGAGGTTTCGGTGCGCAGGAAATCAAGCGTGAGCCGGTAGTGCGCCGCGGTATGCGGATCGATCACCGCCAGCTCCGCGTGCGGATTGGCCAGCAGGTTCTGGCGGGTCTTGTTGAAGAACTGGTAGGACAGGGCCACGTGTTCGCCGTCGACGAAGTGGACGTGCGACAGGTAGGACACGTTCGGCACGCCGTCGGCCGAACAGGTGGCCATGGTGCCGGGGATGACGCCTTCGAAGCAGGCGCGGATCGCATCCAGCTTGACCGTCATTGCGCGCCCTTCAGCTCGCGCCCGGCGCCCGATCCCGGCGTCTGCGAGAAGGCGGCGCATGGGGTGAATACCACCGCGCGCACATCGTCGTCCGGGCAGGCCAGGAAGGCGCGGATCACGTCGGGCTGGTGGCTGAGCTGCTCCAGCTCGGCGGGAAAACTGTCCAGGTAGCGGCGCACCGCGTCCAGGTCGTCGGCGCAGGCGTGCTCGATGCGTGCGCCTTCGGCCTTGAGCTGCACGGTGCGGTGGGTGGACGGTCGCGAGGCCACCATGGCGACGCGGCCGGTTTGCCGGATGTAGTCCAGCACCTTGGCGGCCTGCTGCTGCGACACCAGCAGGCGAACGGTGCGTCCCGCATCGGTCACCCGGCAGCCGAGTGCGCGCGCCACGCCCGGTTCGAGCGCGCTGTTGCAGGCGGCAAGGTTGAGCGAGATCCCGCTCTCCATGAAGGAGGCCAGTTCGGCATCGATGAGGGCTGGGGCGCTGGGCATGGCGCGAGTATACCGAACCTGGTGGTCAGATTGGCAACTAACTGCAAGGGAGGGGCGGATTGGCGGAATCGACTAATTTATGGCCGATTCCGCCAGGGAGGGCAGCCGGTTCTGGCGGAATCGACTAATTCATGGCCGATTCCGCCAACCGGGGCCGCTTCCTTAGAAGCGGTAGCCGAGGCCGACCTGGATGACCGGCAGGTATTTCGCGCCGCTGATGTCGTCGCGCAGGCGATTTTCTTCGGTTGCGATGTCGGCGGCGGCCGCAGCGCAGACTTCAGGGTTGACGCAGGTCGCATTGATGCGCAGCGAAGGTTCGCCGGACAGGATCACGCCGGCATCGGCGGTGAAGAACAGGCCGGCCTTGCTGCTGTTGAAGCCGTCGTAGCCGAGGCCCAGGTAAGGACGGAAGCCCTTCCATTTTGCGTCCAGGGTCACGTCCTTCAGTTCGTTCGACGAATACTCCTGGTCGTTGATGACGATGGTCGACTCGGGGCCGGTGAATTTGCCGATCCCGCCAACGCGGTGCTTCACGCCATAACCGCCCGCGGTCAGGCGGAAGCCGCCGGACCATGGGTGGTAGTCGGCCAGCAGGTTGAAGCCGCCCAGGCGCAGGTCGGCATCGTAGTCCACGTCTTCTTCGGTCAGCTCGGTGCTGTACTCGTAGGTAGAGTAGCCCACGCGCAGCTTGAACTTGTCGCCGAACGAACGGGTCAGGTCGAGGCCTGCGCCGGCGGTGCCAGCTTTCAGTCCGATCCCGAAGCCGCGCGCGGCAGCGGGAGCGGATTCCTGGGCTGCCGCGATGCCTGCAGCCAGCGACAGGATGGCGCCGACGATGACGATCTTCTTCTTCATTTGTGATGCTTTCTTTGGAAAAAAGCATCGATTCTAGGGGTTGGCGTTTTGTCTGTACAGGCTGGCGGTGGCTGCGGCGCCACAGTTCTCCCTACATCGTCGCGAACATGGCAGTTACCGCCGCCAGCATGATGGCAACTCCCATCCATCCGAGCGCGGTGTGGCGGCGGGTCAGGATGAAGTCGCCCATGACGCGCCGGTTCCGTGCCAGCAGCATCATCACGACCATGATCGGCACCGCGATCACGCCATTGATCTGGGCCGACCACACCAGCGCCTTGAGCGGGTCGAGCGGTGCGAAGTTGAGCGCCATCCCGCCCGCAGTGGCCAGCAGGATGATCATGTAGAAGCGGCGCGCCTGCACGAAGTTGCGGTCCAGGCCATTGCGCCATGCGAAGCATTCGGTCACTGCGTAAGCTGCCGATCCCGCCAGCACCGGCACTGCCAGCATGCCGGTGCCGATGATCCCGCTGGCGAACAGGATGAACGCGAAGTCGCCCGCGACCGGCCGCAGCGCCTCGGCGGCCTGCGCCGAGCTCCCGATATTGGTGATGCCGTTGGCGCCGAGCGTGACGGCTGCGGTAAGCATGATGAAGAACGCGACCAGGTTGGAAAAGCCCATGCCGAACAAGGTGTCAAGCTTCATGCGGCGGATCTGCGCGGGCGCCTCTGCCGGGTGCTTGCGCAGCGCGCCGGCCGCGGCGTCGGCGCGGATCTCCTCCACTTCCTGCGAGGCCTGCCAGAAGAACAGGTAGGGGCTGATGGTGGTGCCGAAGATCGCCACCACCATTCCCACCGACTCGCTGGTGAACGCAAACTGCGGCCACACGGTGCGCTTTGCCACTTCCAGCCAGGGGGTGTCGATCACGAACACGGCCGCCACGTAGGCCAGCAGGCCGAGCGTCAGCCACTTCAGGTAGCGCACGTAGATGCGGTAGGGGAGGTAGACCTGCAGCGCCATGCAGAGCATGCCCATGCCGAGCGAATAGAAGTGCGCCGAGCCGGTTCCAGTCACCAGCCGCATCGCTTCGCCCATCGCTGCGATGTCGGCGGCGATGTTGATCACATTCGCGACCAGCAGCAACAGCACGACCAGGTACAGCAGGGAGGGAGGGTAGGCGTGGGCGATATTGGCGGCCAGCCCGCGCCCGGTGACGCGCCCGATGCGCGCCGATACCAGCTGGATGCCGACCATGAAGGGGTAGGTCAGCACCAGCGTCCACAGCGTGTTGAGGCCGAAGCGTGCGCCGGCCTGCGAGTAGGTCGCGATGCCGGACGGGTCGTCGTCGGCGGCGCCGGTGATCAGGCCCGGCCCGAGGGCCTTGAGGGCCTGGTTGAAGTATCTGGTGCGAAGCGAAAGTCTCATGCGCGGCGTGCTGTCGGTTGGCCCTGCCGGCGCACGAAAAAAAAGGGTGCCGGCAGGCACCCTTGATCTTACGCGAGCTTGGCGAAAACCCTGCGCGCGGCTGCGATGGTCTCTTCGATCTGTTCGTCGCCGTGCTGCGCCGAGACGAAGCCGGCTTCGAACGCGGCCGGCGCGAAGTACACGCCTTCGTCCAGCATGCCGTGGAAGAAGCGGTTGAAGCGCTCGCGGTCGCCCGCCATCATCGCCGCATAGTCCTGCGGGACTTCCTCGCTGAAGTACATGCCGAACATGCCGCCTACCGCATCGGTGGAGAAGGCGATGCCGGCTTCCTTCGCTGCCGCGGCCAGGCCCTTGGCCAGCTTGTCCGTCTGCGCGGTCAGCTTCTCGTAGAAGCCGTCCTGCTGGATCAGGCGCAGCGTGGTCATGCCGGCCGCCACCGCGACCGGGTTGCCCGACAGCGTGCCGGCCTGGTACACGGGGCCCAGCGGCGCCATCTGGTGCATGACGTCGGCGCGGCCGCCGAACGCCGCCACCGGCATGCCGCCGCCGATTACCTTGCCCAGCGCGGTCAGGTCCGGGGTGATGCCGTACATCGCCTGCGCGCCGTACAGGCCGACGCGGAAGCCGCACATCACTTCGTCGAAGATCAGCAGCGCGCCGTGCCTGGTGCACAGCTCGCGCATCGCCTTCAGGAATTCGGGCCGGGCGCGGATCAGGTTCATGTTGCCGGCCACCGGCTCGACGATCACGCAGGCGATGTCCTCGCCCATGGTGCGGAAGGTTTCTTCCAGCTGCGCGGTGTCGTTGTAGTTCAGGACCATCGTGTTGTTGACGAAGGCCTCGGGCACGCCCGCGGAGGTCGGGTTGCCGAAGGTGAGCAGGCCGCTGCCCGCTTTCACCAGCAGCGAGTCGGCGTGGCCGTGGTAGCAGCCCTCGAACTTGATGATCTTGTCGCGCCCGGTGAAGCCGCGCGCCAGGCGCAGGGCGCTCATGGTCGCCTCGGTGCCGGACGAGACCAGGCGCACCTGCTCGATCGACGGCACCAGGCGGCAGATTTCTTCCGCCATCTCGATCTCGCCCTCGGTCGGGGCGCCGAACGACAGGCCGCGCGTGGCCGCATCCTGCACCGCCTTCACCACTTCAGGGTGGGCGTGGCCGACGATCGCCGGGCCCCACGAGCCGATGTAGTCGATGTAGCGCTTGCCGTCGGCGTCCCAGAAGTACGGGCCTTCGGCGCGGGTGATGAAGCGCGGCGTGCCGCCCACCGAGCGGAAGGCGCGCACCGGCGAGTTGACGCCGCCCGGCGTGGTTTTCTGGGCGCGGGCGAACAGGGTATCGTTCTTGGAGGTCATGGTCATTCCTGAGTAAGTATTCTGTAGAGGCGGTTGGGCACCAGCTTGCCCATGCCGAAGCGCTGCGCCTGGGCGAGCGCGCCGGCGGTGTATTCCTGTGCGGCGGCGGCGGCGTCCGGCACTTCGTCGCCCTGCGCCACCAGCGCCGCGAGCGCCGCCGACAGCGTGTTGCCGGCGCCGGTGAACGGGCCCTGCAGGCGCGGCCAGCTGAGGGTTTCGATTTCCCCCTCGATGTCGAACAGGGTGTTCGAGAGGGACTTCTTGTCGCCGTGGCCGTGCGGCGCGGTGCAGTTGACCAGCACGAATTCGCAGCCGGTCGCGGTCAGTTCGGCCGCGTCGCTGGCCATGCGCTCGTCGTCGCTGTTCGGCTCGCGCCAGGTCTCGGCCACGCGGTCCAGCTCCGTGTGCGACAGCACCAGCACGGTCGCCTGCGGGATCAGCACCTGGCGCACCGCCTCGAGCATGTCCTCGCCGGGCACGCCGCCTTCGGGCAGTGCCGACATGAAGGGGTCGAGCACGAGCGGGATATGCGGATAGTCGGACAGCACTTCGGCGATGCACGAGACCTGCGCGATGCTGGCCAGCGCGCCGACCTTGAAGGCGGCGACCGGCATGTCCTCGAGCAGCACGCGGGCCTGGTCGACCAGCCAGTCGCACTCCATCGGATGGACTTCCTCGATGCGCGCGGTATCGGCCACCAGCATCGCGGTGGGCACGCACAGCCCGTGGCATCCGAAGCTCGAAAACACGGCGACGTCGGCCTGGGTGCCCATGGCGCCGACCGGGTCGAACATGTTGAAGGTGAGGATGAGCGGACGAGTTCTCTTTTGCACGGGCAGCGGGTGGATGCTTTAAGATACCTGATTCGACATTTTACTAGATTGAAGGATCAGCAACGTGAGCAGTATGGAATCGAACGCGGCGGCCGACCGCCCTTACCAGACCTGGATGTGCCTGATTTGCGGATGGGTCTACGACGAGGCCGCCGGCGCGCCGGAAGACGGCATCCCGCCCGGCACCCGCTGGGAGGATGTGCCGATGAACTGGACCTGTCCCGAGTGCGGCGCACGCAAGGACGACTTTGAATTGACGGTTATTTAATCACCGTTGGCAGTCGATACAGAGATGTTGCGTGTTGGAGTTGATCCTGCGCAACATTTTTGCACAAGCCGGTTTCGCTATGCTATCTTGCATGCACACATAGAGATACCGGGTAGCAATCGAAATGACGACAGCGCCGACAGGCTTAAAGATCATGGTAATCGACGACAGCAGCACGATCCGGCGGTCGGCCGAGATTTTCCTGGGCCAGGCCGGCTACCAGGTGGTGCTGGCGGAAGACGGCTTTGACGCCCTCGCCAAGATCAACGACCACCACCCCGCGCTGGTCCTGTGCGACATCCTGATGCCGCGCCTGGACGGCTACCAGACCTGCGCCCTCATCAAGAAGAGCGCGCGCTTCCACGATACCCCCGTGCTGATGCTGTCATCCAAGGACGGCCTGTTCGACCGCGCGCGCGGCGCGATGGTGGGCTCGTCGGCCTATCTCACCAAACCATTTTCCAAAGACAGCCTGCTTGCCGCCGTGCGCGAGCATACGGCCCATGTCGCCCCCGAATAAACAGAACCCAAGCGGAGAAACAGTGCCTATCAATCGCATCCTCATCGTCGACGACTCGCCCACCGAGCGCTACTACCTCACCGACATCCTGGTCAAGCACGGCTTTACCGTCGTGACCGCTGAAAACGGCGAAGAAGCCATGGCGAGCATCCGCGCCGAAAAGCCGCAACTGATCCTGATGGACGTGGTGATGCCGGGACAGAACGGCTTCCAGGTCACCCGCGCGATTGCGCGCGACCCGGAGCTGCAGGACGTCCCGGTGATCATCTGCAGCAGCAAGGACCAGGAGACCGACCGCATCTGGGGCATGCGCCAGGGCGCGCGCGACTACCTGGTCAAGCCGGTCGACCCGGCCGAACTGCTCGAGAAAATCAACGCGCTCGGCTGATCGATGAGCGACACGCCCGACATCTCGGCGCGCCGCACCCGGCTGCGCGAATACCAGACCCAGTTGATCGAGCGGGTACAGGTGGCGCGCACCACCAGGGGACAGCGCGCCAGCCTGCTGGGCGTCCAGGCCGGGCCGGAAGGCCGCGGCAGGCGCCTGCTGCTCGACCTGGCGCAGGCGGGCGAAATCATCACCATGGCGCCGCTCACCAAGGTGCCGCTGACGCACGCCTGGTACCTCGGGCTGGCGAACATCCGCGGCAACCTGGTCGGGGTGATCGACATCGCGCGCTATCTCGGCGTGGGCGAAACCCCGGCCAGCCCGCACAACCGCATCGTCACGCTGGCGCCGGGCCTGGGCCTGCAGTGCGCGCTGCTGGTGTCGCGCGTGTACGGCCTGCGCGACACCGCCGCAATGCAGGACGCGGGCGGCACGCTGGTCGATGCGGACGGCCAGGAATGGACCACGCTCGACCTGGCAGGACTGGTGAAGGAGCCGCGCTTCCTTCATATCGGAATGTAATCACACGCTTTTCATAATAATCAGCGGCGGTCAAAATCGCCGCGCTGGCCATCGGACAGGGGAACGGAATGGGATTTGCGGACAGATTCAGCTTGGGGCGCTTGAAGAAGGACCAATTGCCGGTGACACCGGCGCAGGACACGGAGTTCGGCACCCGACTTCCGCCGTTCCCGATCCCGGAGGCCGCTCCGGACGACCCCAACGCGCCCCTGCGCATCGGTTCCATCATGGGCCGCAAGCGCGGCCAGGAAGATGAAGCCGAACTTGACACCCCGCTGCCGCTGATCGGCCACCTGTCGCTGCCGCGCCAGCTGCGCATCCTGCTGATGGTGCTCGGCGCCGGCATCCTGATGACGGTGCTGGCGCTGTGGCGCAATGCCGCCAGTAGCGCCGACGCCTCGGCCCTGACCCAGGTGGCGTCCGACGCCCTGATGCACTCGCAGCGTATCGGCAAGGCAGCGCCGAATGCGGTGCGCGGCAACCCGGAAGCATTTGCGCAGCTGGAAGACAGCCGCAAGCTGCTGACGGAAGACTTGCAGCTGCTCTCGCGCGGCGGCAACTTCAATGGCCGTTCGCTGCCGTCGCCGGATGCGCGCATGGCGCGCGTGATGGTGGAGGTCACCCGCAAGTGGAAGAGCACCGATAACGCCGCGGCGACCATCCTGAAGATGCAGCCGGAGCTGCTCGGCCTGGAGAAGTCGGTGCGCCAGCTCGACACCATCGCACCGCTGCTGCTCAACCTGTCCGAAGAACTGCTGGACCAGAAGGTGGCGCGCGGCGGCTCGCCGCGCGAACTGGCCGCGCTCGGCCGCATGATGATGATGAGCCAGCGCATGTCGCGCGGCGCCAGCGACTTCCTGACCGCCGGTGCGATCCGCTCCGAGACCGCGTTCCAGCTGGGCCGCGACGCCACCGCGTTCGGCGCCACCATCGACGCCTTCAACCACGGCAACTCGGCGATGGGCATCGCCAGGGCCAGCGACGCCGGCACCCTGGCCAAGCTGGAAGAGATGAACAACCGCTTCGACGGCTACCAGGAAACGGTGGGTTCGATCCTGAACAACCTCGGCAAGTTCTCGGCGGCGAAGGCGGCGGAACAGTCGATCTTCTACGAGAACGAGGACCTCAAGAAGCAGCTGACCGCGGTGCAGGAGACCTACCGCGCCGAACAGGGCACTCCCGACATCTGGTTCTGGCTGATGGTCGCCGCGGCGGTGTTCACGCTGCTGACCGCGGCCTCGGTCAGCCGGGTGCTGCTGCAGGACTCGCGCAACCGTACCCGCGGCGCGGAGCAGCGCCGCCAGGAAGCGGAAGCGATGCGCCTGCAGTCGCAGGCCAAGGAAGAGGAAGCCAAGGCCACCAACGACCAGAACCAGGCCGCGATTTTGCGCCTGATGAACGAACTGCAGGAAGTGGCGGACGGCGACCTGACCATCCACGCCACCGTGTCCGAGGACATCACCGGCGCGATCGCCGACTCGGTCAACTACACGGTGGAAGAACTGCGCGGCCTGGTGGGCCGCGTGACCCGCACCGCGGAGCAGGTGACATCGGCATCGACGCACGCGCAGGAAATCTCGACCGAGCTGCTGAACGCGGCGCGCCAGCAGTCGCGCGAGATCGAAGACGCATCGGCGACCGTCCTGAAGCTGGCGACCGAAATTACCGACGTGTCGCGTTCGGCGACCGAGTCGGCGCACGTGGCGCGCCAGTCGGTGGCGGCGGCAACCCAGGGCGCGACCGCGGTGGAAAACGCGATCGTCGGCATGCACGAGATCCGCGACCAGATCCAGGAAACCTCCAAGCGCATCAAGCGGCTGGGCGAATCCTCGCAGGAGATCGGCGAGATCACCGAGCTGATTTCCGACATTACCGAGCAGACCAACGTGCTGGCGCTGAACGCGGCGATCCAGGCGGCATCGGCCGGCGAGGCGGGACGCGGCTTCTCGGTGGTGGCGGAAGAGGTTCAGCGCCTGGCGGAACGTTCCGCCGGCGCGGCCAAGCAGATCGGCGCGCTGGTGCGTACCATTCAGACCGACACCCATGACGCGGTGGCCGCAATGGAGAAGTCGACCCAGGGTGTGGTGGAAGGTGCCAGGCTGTCCGACGCGGCCGGCACCGCGCTGTCCGAGATCTCGCGCGTGTCGAACCAGCTCGCGGAACTGATCGAAGGCATCTCGCACGCGACCGAAAAGCAGGCGACCTCCGCCAACGGCGTGGCCGGCAACATCGGCCACATCCTCGAGGTGACCCAGCATACGCAGGAAGGCACGCAGCAAACCGCACAGTCGATTCGCCAGCTGTCGGTCCTCGCACAGGAACTGAAGAACTCGGTGTCGCGCTTCCGCGTGAGCGCGTAATCCGTGAAGGCGTTTGAAATGAATAATCAGCCCCGCCCGGCGGAGTTCGATACCGGTCCGCTTTCCTGGGTGATTGGCGAGATTCGCGATGCGCTTGGCCGCTCGGCCGACGCGTTCGGCGCCGCCGCCACGGACGCCGCGGCGCGCCCGACCCAGCTGCAACTGGCACGTACCCACCTGCACCAGGCGCACGGCGCGCTGCAGATGGTGGACGTGGCCGGCGCAGCGCTGATGACGCAGGCCGCCGAACAGGCAATCGACCATCTGCGCGCCAGCGAGGCCGCGATCACGCTGCAACAGGCGGCCGCCGTGCGCGAAGCCTATGGCGCATTGGTGGAGTACCTGGACGAGCTGCTGGCCGGCGAAGCGCCGCAGCCTGTGCGTCTGTACCCGTATTACCGCACTCTGCTCGAACTGCAAGGCGCGGAGCGCATCCACCCGTCGGACCTGTTCACGGGAGAACTTCCCGCCGTCGCGCTGGCGCCTGCCGCGCCTTCCGCGGCGCCGGATTACGCGTCCTACCGCGCGCGCTTCGAAAAATCGCTGCTGCCGTTCCTGCGCGCGACCGAGCCTGCGGCGCGCCAGCAGCATGCGGCCGAATTGCAGCAGGCGGTGGCGCTGGTTTCCGCCGCACAGGAAGAGCCGCATGCGCGCACTTTCTGGGCCGCGATGGAAGCCTTCGCGGAACTCGTGGCCGCCGGCCAGCTCGATGGCGGCGTGTATGTGAAGCAGCTGTTCGGCCAGGTCAACCTGCAGATGCGCCGCCTGGCGCAGGGGCAGCCCGAGCTGCCAGGGCAGATGCTGCGCGACGCGCTGTTCTTCATCGCGGCGGCAGCGCAGCCGTCGGCAGGCGCGCGCGAACTGCGCGCGCTGTTCGGCCTCGACGGGCTGGTGCCGCCCGACTACGAACAGAAATGGTACGGCCGCATCGACGCCGCCGCGCTGGCGGCCGCCAAAGGCGCGCTGGCGCAGGCGCAGGCTACCTGGTCGGCCATCACCGCCGACAGTGCGCCCGACGCGGCATCCGCGCAGCGCATGGGCGACGAGCTGGCTGCGCTCGACCGGGCGCTGGGCGCGCTGGCGATCGACCCGCTGTGCCAGCTCGCCGACGAGCTGCGCCGCGCGGTGAGCGATGCGCGCCACTGGGACCGCAGCGAACAATTCGGCATGGAGATGGCGTCCGCGCTGCTGTTCATCGGACAGGTGCTGGACCAGGCGCGCAAGCTGCCTGCCGGGGTGGCGGACCACGCGGAAGCGATCGGCGCCCGCCTGCTGGCGCTGGCGGCCGGCGAAACACCGCCGCCGGCGACAGCGTGGCAGGGCGCGCTGGCCGGTTCTCCCGGGCGCGACGAGACCGTCCAGGTGCTGGCCGAGGAAATGAGGAGCGGCCTGCGCCCGGTTGAAAAGGTGCTCGACGATTTCTACACCGACCCTGCGCGCCGCGAGGAGCTGGCCGGCATCGATCCGGTGCTGCACCAGTTGCAGGGTGCGCTGGCCATGCTCGACCAGGAAGATGCGATGCGCGCGGCGCGCCATGTCAAGGAGGCGGTGCGCGCACTGGCGGCAGGGCGTGCGCCTGCGGACACCTCGGCGTCGCTGGAAAACATCGCGCAGAACGTCGGCGCGCTCGGCTTCTTCATCGACACGCTGGCGCACCAGCCGCAACAGGCGCGTGACCGCTTCGAATTCGACCAGTCGAAAGGATTGTTTGCCGCGGTGCCGTTTGGCCGCAGCAAGGGCGAGCGCGAGCCGCAGGAAGCCGCGCCGCCAGTGGCGGCGCCACAGGAAGCCCCGGTGGCTTCCGTTGCGCCGGCCGTGGCGGCCGTGCCTGCGTCCGAGGTGGCAGGCGAGGCGGTCGAGGCGGAACTGCTCGAGATCTTCATCATGGAAGCGCAGGAAGTGCTGGCCACCGTCGCCGACACGCTGCCGGATGCGCACCTGGACCCGTCCAGCCACGAGACGCTGACGCGCTTGCGGCGCGCCTTCCACACGCTCAAGGGAAGCGGGCGCATGGTGGGGCTGAACACGTTCGCCGACGCCGCGCATGCGATCGAGAAGGTCATGAACCACTGGCTGTCGGAATCGCGCCCGGCCAGCGACGACCTGCTGGCCCTGCTGGCACGCGCCCGGCGCGAGATGGCGGCCTGGGTGGACGAACTGGCCGCGACCGGCAGCTCGGCGCGCAGCGCCGACCTGCTGGTGGCCGACGCCGCGCTGGTGCAGGCAGGCGAACCGCTGCCGGAGGAAAGGCCGCAGCCGCTGGCCGAGGTCATCGAACTGCTGGCGCCCCCGGTCGAAGCGGTGGAACACGAGGAGCTGACGCTGGAAGCGCCGACCGCCGACGTGATCGAATTCCCGGTCATGGCGCCACCGGCGCCGGCGGCCGAGGAAACGACGCGCCGGGTGGGCACGCTGGAGCTCGCGCTCCCGCTATTTAACATCTATCTGGCCGAGACCGACCAGCTGGTGCGCACGCTGGAGCGCGACTTCGGCGACTGGCGCGAACAGCCCGACAGGCCCGTGTCGCCACAGGCGCTGAAGGCGGCCCATACGCTGACCGGGACCTCGGCGACGGTCGGATTCGAGGCCCTGCGCGAGATCGCCTATGCGCTCGAGATGGCGCTGAAGGTGCTGGTGCCGCCGGCGCCCGCATTGCAGGAACCCCAGCGCGCCCTGCTCGAGCGCACGCTCGATACGGTGCGCTCGATGCTGCTGCAGTTTGCGGCATGCGAGCTGGCGTCCGCCGAGCCCGGGCTGGTGGCCGAACTGCACGCGCTGCGCGAACAGTTGCAGCGCCAGGCAGGCCCGCTCCCGACCCATGAACTTGATGCCTATGCCGGCCTGGTGGAGCCCGCGCCGGACCTGCCGCTGCCCGGCGAGGCCGGCCAGTTGATGGAAGAAGCCTTCGACGCCTCGTTTGCGGACCAGTTCGACGCACCGGAACTGGCGCAGCAGTTGCCGCCAGTGGGCGACGAAGACCTCGCGCTGCCGGCGCCGGGCGAGGATGCCGACGCCTTCACGCTCGAGATCGCGCCGCTTGCCGGAGACGAGCTGCATGCAGGCGAAGCCGCACTGGCCTCGTCGCCGGCCGCCGATTCCGAGGAGCTGGTCGAGGACGCGCTGGAATTCCAGCTGCCGGCCGCGCACCAGGATGCGGAGGCATTCTCGCTGGAGGCGCTGGCGCAGCCGGAGGACGAGCAGCACGTGGAAGCATTCGCGCTGGGCGCCTCGCCCGCGTCGGATGCGGAAGAGCTGGTGGAGCCGGCGGCGCCCGCGGAACCGGCGCAGGCCGCCATGCCCGCGCCGCTCGGCGGCGCCATCCTGGACGAACTCGACCCGGACCTGCTGCCGGTGTTCATCGAGGAAGCCACCGATACGCTGCCGGAGGTCGGCAATGCGCTGCGCAACTGGCAGCAGAACCCGGGCGACAGCGCCCCGGCCCAGTCGCTGCTGCGCAGCCTGCACACGATCAAGGGCAGCGCGCGCATGGCAGGCGCGATGCGCCTCGGCCAGCACGCGCACGACATCGAAACCCAGATCGAGAACATGGTCCATGCCGGCACCACCACGCCGGCCGCGTTCGAAGAACTGATGGCCAACTACGACCAGGCGCTGCTGATGTTCGAGCAGCTCCAGGCCGGCGGCGTGCCGCAGCAAGCGGCGGCGCAGCCTGCCGCACAGGCCGGGGCGCCCGAGGCCGCTCCGGCGCCCGGAGAAACCCAGGCCACCCAGGCGCGCACCCCGCTGGTGCGCGTGCGCGCGGACATCCTCGACCGCCTGGTCAACCAGGCCGGCGAGGTGTCGATCGCCCGTTCCAAGTTGGAGACCCGGATCGGGGCGGCGAAGGCGACCCTGAACGACCTGGCGGAGAACCTCGGCCGACTGTCGGCGCAATTGCGCGAAGTGGAGATGCAGGCCGAATCGCAGATCGCGTCGCGCCTGTCGATCGCCGGCGAGCGCGGCTTCGACCCGCTCGAGTTCGACCGCTTCACGCGCCTGCAGGAACTGACCCGCATGATGGCCGAGAGCGTGAACGACGTGGCCTCGTTCCACGAGTCGCTGACGCGTTCGGTGGATGGCGCCAGCGCCGACGCGCAGGTGCAGTCGCGCCTGACGCGCGAGCTGCAGCAGGACCTGATGCGGGTGCGGATGGTGCCGTTCTCGAGCCTGTCCGAGCGGCTGTATCGCGTGGCGCGCGGCGCGGCCAAGGAACTGGACAAGCGCGTCAACCTGGACATCCGCGGCGGCTCGGTCGAGATCGACCGCGGCGTGCTGGAGCAGATGGCGGCGCCGTTCGAGCACCTGCTGCGCAATGCGATCGTGCACGGCATCGAGCCGCGCGCGGTGCGCACCGCGGCCGGCAAGCCGGAAACCGGCGAGTTGCTGGTGCAGGTCAGCCAGCAGGGCAACGAGGTGGTGCTGCAGTTCAGCGATGACGGCGCCGGCCTCGACCTGCAGCGCATCCGCGCCCGCGCGCTGAAGAACGGGCTGGTCGCGGAAGGCGAACAGCTGAACGACGCACAGGCGGCCAACCTGATTTTCGAACCGGGCTTTACCACCGCCGATGCGCTGACCGAACTGGCCGGGCGCGGCGTCGGCATGGACGTGGTGCGGGCGGAAGCCGAGGCGCTGGGCGGTCGCGTGTCGATCGAAACCGAACGTGGCGCCGGCGCGCGCTTCACCATCCACCTGCCGCTGACGCTGGCGGTGACCCAGGTGGTGCCGGTGACCGGCGGCGGGCGCACCTACGCCTTGCCTGCGATCTTGGTGGAACAGGTGCTGTACCTGAAGCAGGGGCCGATGACCCAGGCGCAGGAAGCCGGTGCAATCGATTTCAAGGGCGCCACGCTGGCCTTGCACTACCTGCCGGTACTGCTGGGCGAGGACGTCGCACTGCCGCCGCCGCAGCGCACTACCCCGGTGCTGGTGCTGCGCAGCGGCACCGAGCGCATCGCGCTGCAGGTGGACGAGGTGGAAGGCAACCGCGAGGTCGTCATCAAGAACATCGGGCCGCAGCTGGCGCGCGTGGCCGGCATCGCCGGCGCGACCGTGCTCGGTACCGGCGAGATCGTGCTGATCCTGAATCCGGTGGCGCTGGCCAGCCACATCGAGCAGCATCCGGCGCTCAAGCACAGCGTGGCTGCCGGTTCCCACGTGGAGCCGGACCTGCCGCGCAACGCCACCATCATGGTGGTGGACGATTCGCTGACCGTGCGCCGCGTGACGCAGCGCCTGCTCGAGCGCGAAGGCTACACGGTGCTGCTGGCCAAGGACGGCGTCGATGCGCTGGCTCAGGTGCAGGAAACGCGCCCGGACCTGATGCTGGTCGATATCGAGATGCCGCGCATGGACGGCTTCGACCTGACCCGCAACATCCGCGGCGCCGACTCTACGCGTGCGATCCCGATCATCATGATCACCTCGCGCACGGCGGACAAGCACCGCAATTACGCCGAAGAACTTGGCGTGAATGCCTACTTCGGCAAGCCGTTCCAGGAAGCGGTGCTGCTCGAGGCCATCGAAGGCCTGCTGCGCAGGTAAAGTTGTCATCCCCGCGCCAAGGCGGCACTCCGCGGGGACCCATGCTGAGCCAATTTGCAGCTTCAGCATGGGCCCCCGCGTTCGCGGGGGTGACGGCAGCTACGGCACCAGCGCGATCTCGTGCTGTTGCAGGAATCCCTCCAGCTGCGCGCATTCCAGCAAAGGCACCGGCGCGCCGCGCGCCGACACCGGCACGCGGTCGAACAACGCCACCGACGCCTCGTTCGCATACCGCGAGACGAAATAGATCCCATCGACCTGCTCCGGGTGCCGGTGCACCGCCAGGCTCCACTGGTTGGGCGCAGCATAGTCGGGCGTGGCCAGTACCTGGGTCGAGAATCCCAGCCCGACCAGCGGCGCACTGAAGTCGGCCAGCCGCAGGCGGGGCTGGTGCGGCTCCAGCCGCGACAGGCTGCGCAGCCGAAGGCGGAACTCTTCCAGCACCAGCGGCGCGGGCCCGCCGGCGTAGCGGTCGCGGACGATGGCTTCGGCCATGCAGGCGGAAAACGACGCCGAGGCATACAGCACGCCAAATTCGTCTGCGGGGGCGTCGAAGCGGTTGGCTTCGCGGCAGCTGGACCGGCGCGAATGGAATACGGGATGGTTGGCGCGCAGGTGGATCCGCAGCAGGGGAGTGCTGCTGCAATCGAATTCCCTGACAGGTAGAGTGCGGCTGGCGAAGTCCGCCGGGGGAAGGGGGCAGGTGCTGGCGGCGTCGCCGGCGGTCATGCCGCTCCCTGGTCGGCCAGGAAATGCTCTTGCACGGCGCGCTCGATGGCGCCAAGGTCGGCGCTGCTGTCGAGGATGACGTCACGGGGTGAGCGCCCGGCGAGCAGGCGCGATGGCTGCAACAGGAAATGATGCCTGGCCCAGCAACTGGCGCCTATGCTGTCGAGCTGACGCAGCACCGGGACCAGCCGCGCCAGCTGCGCGTCGAACTGCCAGCGCGGATAGCGGAAACCGCGCTCGTTGCCTTCCATGACCAGGGCGTAATAGTCGCCACGCTGGCGCGCCTCGTTGACCAGCCGGTCGGAGCGGCCGCAGTAGGCGCTGGCCTCGCCCAGCGTCAGGTTTTCCGGCCGGTCGAGTTCGGCTTTCATGTAGGACACCCCGCGCCGGCGCGCCGCCTCGATGGCGGTTTCGGGCGGCCGGCTGCCCCGGCCGATGAGTTTCTGGAATTCCTGCAGCCGTTCCTCGACCCGCAGGTCGACCAGCTTGCGGATGTGGTGGTCCGCCAGCGCCAGTTCCAGCGCGTTTTTCGGTCGCGGCCGGCTGCGCGCCAGGCTCTTGCGGAAGTTCGAGAACGGGCTGTTCCCGTCCGCACTGTCGGCGCAGGCCTCCGCCGCTGAGGAGGTATGCAGGGTAGTCATGAAACCCATTCTAGTTCATGACTTTCATGACTTCAAGCGGTATTTACGCCTGCCCGGGGCCTTGCTGTTTGATCGCATCGTACCTCTCCAGTGTTTTCTGGCGTGCTTCCTCATGCACGACGATGCGTTCAGGATAATCCCCGACCGGCGTCCGCGCGGTCCACGGCGCGTGGATTTGCTTTGCATCAAGTGCGCGCAGCGCCGGCAGGTAGCGGCGGATGAACTGGCCGTCCGGATCGAAGCGTTCTGACTGGGTGACCGGATTGAAGATACGGAACCACGGCTGGGCATCGCAGCCGGTGGAGGCGGCCCACTGCCAGCCGCCATTGTTGGAGGCCAGCTCGTAGTCGTTCAGCTGGAGCGCAAAATAGCGTTCGCCACGGCGCCAGTCGATGCCCAGGTCCTTGGTCAGGAAGCTGGCTGTCACCATGCGCAGGCGGTTGTGCATGAAGCCGGTCTGGTTGAGCTGCGCCATGGCCGCGTCCACCAGGGGATAGCCGGTGCGTCCCTCGCACCATGCGGCAAACAGGGCGTCGGCCTCCGGTCCGGTTTCCCAGCGGATTGCGTCATAGGCCGGCTTGAATGCGTGGCCGACCACCTGCGGGTGGTGCAGCAGGATGGCCTGGTAGAACTCGCGCCAGATGAGCTCGCTCAGCCAGGAGCGCGCACCTTCCACGCCAATGCCGCGGGCGATCAGCTCGCGCGCGCTGCGGACGAGGTGGCGCACTGAAGTGGTGCCGAAACGCAGGTGGACGGACAGGCCGGAGGTGCCCTCCAGCGCCGGGAAGTCGCGCGCCTGCGCGTAGTCGCCGATCCGGTCGAGGAAGCGGTCGAATGCCTGTGCGGCGCCTTCCGGGCCGGGCACCAGCCCGGCCGGCAAGGGCGCGTCCGCACGGAAACCTGTGTCCTCGAGCGAAGGCAGGCGGTGGCCGGCGGGCCGCGTGGCCAGCCGCGCCGCATTCACCGCCGTGTCGAGCAGGTCGACCGACCACGGTTCGGCATCGAGTCGCCGCAGCCAGGCCTTTTTATATGGGGTGAACACCGAGAACGGCTTGCCGCCCTGCGTCAGCACCTCATTCCCGTCGAATACGACCTGGTCCTTGTAGCTGAGGAAGCGGCGCCCGTCAGCGTGCAGCGCCTGCGCCACGGCGGTGTCGCGCGCGATCGCGTAGGGTTCGTAGTCTTCGTTGGTGAACACCGCCTCTACGCCGAGCTCGGCCGCCAGCCGGGGCAGCGCCTCCGCCGCATCGCCCTGGCGCACCAGCAGGCAGCCGCCCAGCGCGCCCAGTTCGCGGTCCAGCGCCGCCACGCTTCGATGGATGAAGGCAACCCGCCGGTCGTTACGGGGCAGCGATGCTAAAATAGCGTTATCAAAAATAAAACCACAGTAAACCACCCTGGACGTTGCCAGTGCGTGATGCAAGGCGGCGTGATCGAACGGCCGCAGGTCGCGGCGGAACCACACCAGGGAGGCGGAAAACTGCATAAGTGCTTCTCGTCAATATCGGCTTGGACAGGGCATTGTACGATTCCCTCATCCGCGCGCGGTACGGGGCAGCGAACGGTCGGATGGACAAATCGGTGTAAACTATCGCAAAGTTCATGACAGACTGCGCCGCAGCCAGGCCAGAGAGAGCACGCCAAGAGAAAGCATTCCGTATGAAGAAGAGCAAAGTCGGCAAAACTCTCCCCTTGCATGGTCTCACGCAGGAGGAAACCGATCACCTCGTGGGCGGGGTGGGCGCGCCAACGCTGAACCTGGCCAACCATTTCCTGATCGCGATGCCGGCGGTCGAGGATCCGATCTTCGGCGGCACCGTGGTCTACATCTGTGAACACAACGAAAAAGGCGTGCTGGGCGTCGTCATCAACAAGCCGACCGACATGACCATGGAGATCCTGTTCGAGCGGATCGACCTGCAACTCGCCGACGACATGCGCCCCGCGGTCGAGAACGAGCCGATCATGTTCGGCGGCCCGGTGCAGGACGACCGCGGCTTTGTGCTGCACACGCCCGGACGGCGCTATTCCTCCTCGCTCAACGTGACCGACGAAGTCGCCTTCACCACCTCCATCGACGTGCTGGAAGCGGTGGCCAAGGGCGTCGGCCCCAAGCGCCTGCTGGTATCGATCGGCTACGCGGGCTGGAGCCCGGGCCAGCTGGAGGAAGAAATCAGCCGCAACGGCTGGCTGACCGTGGGCGCGGACGCCCACGTGCTGTTCGACCTGCCGGTGGAGCAGCGCTACACGGCGGCCATCAAGCTGCTCGGCATTGACCCCCTGATGCTTGCCCCCGAGGCCGGTCATGCGTAATGGCTGAACTGATCCTGGGCTTCGACTTCGGCACCAAGCGCATCGGCATTGCAATGGGCAACACCATCACCGGACAGGCGCAACCGCTGTCCGTGATCCACGCGGCCGACAACGCCACCCGTTTCAAGGAAATCGGCGAGCTGATCGCGCACTGGAGCCCGGCGCGGCTGGTGGTGGGCGAGCCGCGCCACCCGGACGGCGCCGAGCACGAGATGACGCTGCGCTGCCGGCGCTTCGCCAACCAGCTTGGCGGCCGCTTCAATCTTCCTGTCATCCTGGTCGACGAACGCTATTCGTCGGCCGTCATTGCGGCCAAACGCGGCGAAGTCATCGACGCGAAAGCCGCTGCCATCATTTTGCAACAATACTTTGACGAACATGTCCCTCACTGACAACCCGAGCGCCGACGCCGACAGCGCATACCGGGAACTGCTCGCGCAGATGCGCGCCGGCCTGGTCGGCGTCACCGACCCGGCCATCGTCGGCATCTTCTCGGGCGGCGCCTGGGTGGCCGAACGGCTGGCCACCGACCTGGGCCTGGCGCACCGGCTCGGCTTCATCGACGTCTCGTTCTACCGCGACGACTACGCGAAAAAAGGCCTGCACCCGGACGTCAAGCCGACCCACATCCCGTTCAACGTGGACGGCGCCACCATCATCCTGGTCGATGACGTGCTGTACACCGGCCGCACCACGCGCGCCGCGATCAACGTGCTGTTCGACTATGGCCGCCCGGCGCGCATCATGCTGGCGGCGCTGGCCGACCGCGGCGGACGCGAGCTGCCGGTGGCGGCCGAGTTCACCGGCGTGCGCGTGGCGCTCCAGCCGGGACAGTCGCTGGCGCTGGCCAAGGGACCCGATTCGCAACTCTCGCTCACGGTGGAAGAGGACAATGTTTAATCCGCAGCTGAACAAACACGGCGAACTGCAGCACCTCCTCAGCATCGAGGGCCTGCCCAAGTCGATCATCAACCACATCCTCGATACCGCCGAGTCGTTCGCGAGCATCACCGACCGCGAAGTCAAGAAGGTGCCGCTCATGCGCGGCAAAAGCGTGTTCAACCTGTTCTTCGAGAACTCCACGCGCACCCGCACCACCTTCGAGATCGCGGCCAAGCGCCTGTCGGCGGACGTGATCAACCTGAACATCCAGGCATCCTCCACGGCAAAGGGCGAGTCGCTGCTCGACACCATCGACAACCTGGCCGCCATGCATGCGGACATGTTCGTGGTGCGCCATTCGCAGTCCGGCGCGCCCTACCTGATCGCCAAGCACCTGAACGAAACGAAGCAGAACCACGTGCACGTGGTGAACGCGGGCGACGGCCGCCATGCGCACCCGACCCAGGGCCTGCTCGACATGTACACGATCCGGCACTACAAGAAGGACTTCACCAACCTGCGCGTGGCGATCGTCGGCGACATCCTGCACAGCCGCGTGGCGCGCTCGGACATCCACGCGCTGACCACGCTGGGCGTGCCGGAAGTGCGCGCGATCGGCCCGGCCACGCTGCTGCCGGGCGGGCTGGAACAGATGGGCGTGCGGGTCTTCAACGACATGAACGAAGGGTTGAAGGGCGTGGACGTGGTGATCATGCTGCGCCTCCAGCACGAGCGCATGAGCGGGGCGCTGCTGCCATCGGCGCAGGAGTACTTCAAGAGCTACGGCCTGACCCCGGAGCGGCTGGCGCTGGCCGCGCCCGATGCGATCGTGATGCACCCGGGGCCGATGAACCGCGGCGTCGAGATCGACTCGGCGGTGGCGGACGGCCCGCAGGCAGTGATCCTGCCGCAGGTGACCTTCGGCATTGCGGTGCGCATGGCGGTAATGAGTATTGTGGCGGGAACCCAGGCATGAAACTACACATTCAGAACGGCCGCGTGATCGACCCGGCCAACCAGGTCGACGCGGTGCAGGACCTGTACATCGACAACGGAAAAATCGCGGCGCTGGGCAGCGCCCCGGCGGGATTCGCGGCCGACCAGGTGATCGACGCGGGCGGCCTGGTGGTCGCGCCCGGCCTGGTGGACCTGTCCGCGCGCCTGCGCGAGCCGGGCTACGAATACAAGGCCACGCTGGAATCGGAAATGCAGGCCGCGCTGCGCGGCGGCGTCACCAGCCTGGTGTGCCCGCCCGACACCGACCCGGTGCTGGACGAGCCGGGCCTGGTGGAAATGCTCAAGCACCGTGCGCGCGACCTGCATGAAGCGCGGCGCGGCGCCAACCTGCACCCGCTGGGCGCGCTCACGATGGGACTCAAGGGCGAGGCGCTGACCGAGATGGCCGAGCTGACCGAAGCGGGCTGCGTCGGCTTCGGCCAGGCCGAACAGCCGGTGCGCGACACCAACGTGCTGCTGCGCGCCATGCAGTACGCGAACACCTTCGGCTATACCGTGTGGCTGCGCCCGCAGGATTCCTGGATCGGACAGGGCGGCGTCGCCCACAGCGGCCCGCTGGCATCGCGCCTCGGCCTGTCCGGCGTGCCGGTGATGGCCGAAACCATCGCCCTGCACACCATCTTCGAACTGATGCGCACGACCGGAGCGCGCGTGCACCTGTGCCGCATGTCCTCGGCCGCCGGGCTGGCGCTGGTGAAGGCCGCGAAGCAGGAAGGCC
>DASWYE010000041.1:0-4397 GCA_036405115.1 Telluria sp.
TCGTTCGGCTTCGGCGGAACGAACGGCACGCTGGTCTTCGGCAAAGTCTGAGCATCCGCTTCGCAAAAAAACCGGCCTTCGCGGCCGGTTTTTTTTATCGCTACCGTCCGCTCCCCGTCATCCCCGCGCACGCGGGGATGACGGTGCCTGAACTGTCGCTGCACGTGGTTGTCCAATCAAGATCCGCGCGAAGCGCACCCATTCCCGGACACCACATGTCGATCGCCTGCACGGTCCACATCGGCGCTTCCCGCACCATGCGCGCCGCGCTCGCCGCATTCGCCGCGCTCCATGTCGCACTTGCATCCGGCATCGCCAGCGCATGGCTTGGCGAGTTCCACCTCCCCACATTCTTACCCGCAGTTCACATAGCGGCCGCAATTGCGTGCGCCGTTTGTGCAGCGCAGCGTACAACGGCGCGGCAGATTGATGTATCTGGAGTCGGCGCCATCACGGTAACGGTAAAACGGTATGTGCGACACCCATCCGGACCGCCGCCGGAACATCTGCGGCTGCTTCCTGGCTCGACCTTCCTGCCCGGCTTGCTGGTGCTGAGGCTGGTGGATCAACAGGGGAAGCACAAGGTGATCGCCGTACTACCAGATGCCATGCGCGGCGGAGAGTTCCGCCGTTTCGCCGCAGCGCTGCGCACGATTGCAGCGCGGGACGAGGGATTTTGTGACCGGACTTTTGAACTTATTGCAGGCGGCCAAGCTCAAAGACTGTAGACACGCGGCCGCGGCGCGGGGAACGCAGTGACGACAGAACGCGAAGGTGACCAGCTGCTGGTGCAGCGGGCCCAGGATGGCGAACGCGCCGCATTCGACCTGCTGGTCGCCAAGTACCAGCGTCGCCTGATGCGCCTGGTATCACGCCTGATCCACGACCAGGCCGAGGCCGAGGACGTGGTGCAGGAAACCTTCATCAAGGCCTATCGGGCGCTGCGGCATTTTCGGGGCGACGCCGCGTTCTATACATGGCTGTACCGGATCGGCATCAACACCGCCAAGAACATGCTGGCCACCCAGGGGCGCCGTAATTCGGCGACCGGCGGGCCGCATGCCGACAAGGCCGAAGCGATGGAAGAAGCGGAACGCCTGCGTGACATTGAAACTCCCGAGGCCATGTTCGCGTCCAAGCAGATAGCGATCACCGTCCACCTGGCAATGGACGCGCTGCCGCTGGAATTGCGCACCGCGATCGTGCTGCGTGAGCTGGAGGGACTGACGTACGAAGAGATATCGGAAGTGATGGCGTGCCCGATCGGTACCGTGCGCAGCCGGATCTTCCGTGCACGCGAGGCGATTGCGGAGAAACTGCGGCCGCTGGTCGAATCCACGGTTGACAAGCGCAAATAGCTGAAGCAACCTCCGGTTACACACTGCAACAGAGCAATGGACACACATAAAAAAATGAGGGAGCTGGTTTCTGCGCTGGTCGACGGAGAGGTCTCCGACGCCGACCTCGAGCTCGCGTTCGCCGCACTGCTGGAACAGGACGGCCAGCGCGCGTGGGCGCTGTACCACCAGGTAGGGGACGCGGTGCGGGCAGCCGATGGCGCCGCACTGTCCGACGGCTTCGCCGCCCGGCTCGCCGCCCGGCTCGATGCCGAGTCCGCGACTGCGGCTGCGGCGGTCGAACCGGAACCCCCGGCGCTTTCGCGACCGGCGCCGTAAGGCAAACCACCGTCAGCCCAGCGCACGCCGGGCCTCTGGTGAGCTCGAGCTACCTCACGCCAGCCTCGGCATGGGTCCCCGCATCCGCCGGAATGACGAGCCAATGCAGTCGCGACAAGCTTGTCAATTTCGCTTAACATTGCGACACGCCCACCTGGCCCTTCTTCCCTTGGCGACGACTTTATGAACACGATTGGCAGCAAGACCCTCATCGCCGCGCTTCTCGCTTGCGCCGGCGCGCTTTCCTCCCCCGTTGCACTGGCCGACGCGCCAGTCAACCCGCCCGCCGTGACGGGGCTGCCCGACTTCACCAACCTGATCGACGCGGTCGGCCCGGCCGTCGTCAATATCCGCACCACCGAAAAGGCGCGCACCGCGCAGGGCGGCACCAGCGACGAGGAGATGCAGGAGTTCCTGCGCCGCTTCTTCGGTGCGCCGGTCCCGCGCGGGCAAAGCCCGCGCGGCCGCCGCGGCCCGGACGACGATGTGGCGCGCGGCGTCGGCTCCGGCTTCATCATCTCCGGCGACGGCTACATCCTGACCAATGCGCACGTGGTGGCGGGCGCCGACGACGTGCTCGTCACGCTGACCGACCGCCGCGAGTTCAAGGCCAGGGTGCTGGGCGCGGACGAGCGCTCCGACGTGGCGCTGCTCAAGGTGGAAGCGCGCGACCTGCCGAGCCTCAAGGTCGGCACCTCGCGCAACATCCGCGTGGGCGAGTGGGTGATCGCGATCGGTTCGCCGTTCAACCTCGACAACACCGTCACCGCGGGGATCATCTCGGCCAAGTCGCGCGACACCGGCGAGTACCTGCCGCTGATCCAGAGCGACGTCGCGGTCAACCCCGGCAACTCGGGCGGGCCGCTGATCAACCTGAAGGGCGACGTGATCGGCATCACCTCGCAGATCGCCACCCTGTCGGGCGGCTATAACGGCATCTCGTTCGCGGTGCCGATCGACGAGGCGATGCGGGTCGCGGACCAGCTGCGCACGGCCGGCAAGGTCACGCGCGGACGCATCGGCGTGCTGATGGGCGAATTGAGCAAGGAAGTGGCCGAATCGCTGGGCCTGGGCAGCACGCGCGGCGTCGAGATCTCGCTGGTGGAGCCGGATGGGCCGGCCGACAAGGCTGGCATCAAGGTGGGCGACATCATCCTCAAGTTCAATGGCGTAGCGATCGAACGCTCGTCGGACCTGCGCCGCCAGGTGGGCAATACGCCGGTGGGCAGCAAGGCCATCGTGACCGTATGGCGCAAGGGTGCGCAGCAGGATATCCCGGTGACGGTGGTCGAGCTGCAGGACGAGAAGTCGGCACGGGCGGTGGTGCCGGAGACGCCGGCGCCGAAGCAGGCGCCGAACGAGCTCGGGCTGAACGTGAGCGACCTGACAGCCGCCCAGCGCAAGGAATTGCGCGTCGAGGGCGGGGTGCTGGTGAACGTGTCCGAAGGCGCGGCGGCGCGCGTGGGCATCCGCCGCGGCGACATCGTGCTGCAGCTGAACAGCACGGCGGTGACCGATGCGAAGCAGTTCAACGCCCTGGTGGGCAAGCTCGATCCGAAGAAGAGCGTCGCCTTGCTGGTGCGGCGCGACGACACCACCCAGTACGTCGTCATCAAACCCCGCTGATCGTTTCAGGTGCACGCTGCCTCCCAACGTCACCCCCGCGGACGCGGGGACCCCTGCTGAGCGACCTGCATGGCATACTCGTCGTCAGCATGGGTCCCCGCGTGCGCGGGGATGACGGGGTATCCGGCCCCTCTTAAGGAATCTATGAAGTTTACGCTTTACTCGCGCAGCTACTGCCACCTCTGCGACGACATGCTGGAGGCGCTGCGCGCCATGCAGCCACCCGGCCAGGACTTCACCATCGACGTGATCGACGTCGACGCCGACGAGAAGCTGGTCGAGCGCTTCGACGAGCTGGTGCCGGTGCTGTACGGGCGGCTCGACCAGCCCGAACTGTGTCACTACTTCCTCGACCGCGAGGCCGTGGCCCGCTATCTGGCCGAATCGGGCGGCGGACCGTCAGCGAGCCGCGCCGCGTAGCCGTCCCCGCAAGCTCCGGCGCATTGCCGCCGCCAACCATGCGACACCGACGCCGCATGATCGATATCATTTGTCCAAGCCCATTACGATCAGGATCATGTGATGTCGATACCCGCCACGGCCAGCCCAATCTATCGAAGCCATCCAGGCCCGCTGCATGCGATCCTGGTTGGCGGAACCGTTCCCCTGTTTCTCGGCGCATTGCTGAGCGATATTGCCTACTACAGGACCTACGAGATCCAGTGGGGCAATTTCGCTTCATGGCTGATTGCTGGCGGCCTCGTATTCTGCGGGCTTGCCCTGTTGTTTGCACTGGGCAATCTCATCAGGGCACGCAACAAGGCCGGACGCCCTGTGGCGTACGTGCTGCTGCTGCTTGCCACCTGGGTGCTTGGACTATTCAACGCCTTCCAGCACGCAAACGACGCGTGGGCGGCCATGCCGGCTGGCCTGGTCCTGTCGGTCATCGTCACGCTGCTGAGCTGCGCCAGCGCCTGGGTGGGACTCTCGCGTGCGGGGGAGGTCAAATGAAACCATGGAGCGCAGTGACATTGTTGGGCCTGGCGCTGCTGTCGAGCGCATGCGATGACAAGCGGGACAATTTCGAGGCACAGGGGCCGAACCCCACCTTGCCGGAGCCGCAGCGCGGCATCCTGCCGAGCATGGAAATTGCCG
>DASWYE010000042.1:0-4327 GCA_036405115.1 Telluria sp.
AACCTCAAAAGTGGGAGGCCACCATACCCGTTTACAAAGCGAACAGGAAAGTCAATGAAATCAACGGTCTACCCAGACCACCCCCGCGCCAGTGCTAGCTTTGCGTACCGTCACTTATTGCACTGAAAACGAGGAGACCCCTACAGGGCCAGCAGCAGCGGCGCCATCCAAAGCGCCGGGCGGCGCCACGCACCGGCTGCGCCGCCCAGCACTTCGCGGCTGGCGAGCAGGAAGAGGGCGGAAGCCACGAACACCAGCGTGTAGAGCGTGCCCACGATCGGCTGGCCCTTGCCCAACATCTCGTGGTTGGGCCAATACAGCAGCCACGACAGGCAAGCGGTGCCCAGCACCAGCGCACTCCAGCGCGCGCGCTTCTCGGCTTTCGCGTCCGTGAGCAAGGTGGCCCGTTTCATTTGCGGCAAAAGCAGGATGCACAGCAGCCCGGCAAGCGCATCAACGAGCAAGGTGGTGGGGTAGCCCCAGGCTTCGGCGGCCACCCCCTGCCAGCTGGCACCGAAGGCCATCGCGATGTTGATCATCGCCATATAGGCGGTGAACTGGGTGGCTGCCGCGCGCGGGTTCGTCACGTCCATCATGATGGCCGCGCGCGCGCCGACCATCAGCCCGCCGAACACGGCGTAGGCGATGCTCGAGACCCACAGCGCGCGCAGCAGATCGGGAAGCGGCGGGCCGACCGGCGCGCGTGGCATCACATAGCCATGCGCCTGCAGCACCCACATCAGATAGAAAGTCGGCAGGCTCATGCCGGCGAAGAAGAGGGCCAGCGCGCGGCGGCGCCCGAACTTGTCCGAGAGCCAGCCGCCCACCACCATCGCGGCCGCCGCGATGACCGAGGTCCAGAGGCCGAGGGTGCCTATTTCGTCGTCCTTCATGCCGAACTCCACCGCCAGGTTCGATGACAGTGCGGAGCCCAGGGCCATCGCGCCGGGAGGCAAGAGCGCAAAAAAAACGCCGCGAAAGGCGCCGCTGGTGCCGATGAAAGACCGGAGCGACTGCACCGCGAAGGCCCGCATTTCTCCTTGGACCGTGCGCCAACGGCTCACGCCCTGGCGCGGCGCGAAGCCGCTGGCGGCGGGCTCTTTCATCGGCAACACGATGAAGGTGGTGACCATGAGGATGGCCACCGCGATGGCCACCAGGGCAGCCTGGAAAGGCAAGCCGTTGGACAGCATGAACAGGACGCCCGCACCGCCGACGGCCTGGCCCAGCATGGCGCCCGCGAACATCAGGCCGTTGCACAGGCCTCGGTCTTCCTCGGCGAGCGAGTTCACCGCAAGGGCATCGACCGCGACGTCATGGATCGCGACGAATGTGCTGTGTACGAGCAGGACGGCCGTGAAAATGACCAGCCCCGCGGGCAGCGGCACGGCGATCAGCGCCAGCATCGTTGCGGCCATTAGCACTTGCGCAAGGATGATCCAGCCGCGCCGGTGACCGAAGCGCCGCGAACGGAACACGTCGACGAAGGGCGCATAGGCCCACTTGAGCGTCAATGGCAAAAAGAAAAGCGCGACGAACGCACCTATTTCCGCCGGTCCGACCCCCTGGCGCCGCAGCTGGGTCGCAAGGACAACGCCTGCCAACCCGTACGGGATTCCTTCGATGACATAAAACGAGAAGAAGGCCGCCATGCGGCCGCGGCGGGTGGCAAGTAGGTTGGGCAGCATGGACCGAATGCTAATCGCGTTGCGCTACAAAGTCGCCTCCGGGTTAGTCTTTTCGCTCCTGCGTCGCCGGCGTGGCGGGGGCTTGCGGCGGCAGCGATGCCAGTACGGCCTCGGCGACTTTCTGGACCGACAGCGGTGCGCAGCCCTCGGCTTTGTTGTTGATCGTCACGTAGGAATGAAAGCCGGCCGCCATGGTCGCGACGATCACGCGCGCCAACACCTCGCGCGTGTCGGGGTCGGGATCGACCAATCTGTCGAATGGTTCGTAGAGGCCCTTGGCCTCCTCGTAGCCATACGCCCCGTGCTTGCGATTCAGGCTCCAGCGGCACACCAGCGGCCCCGGCCAAAGCGCGCGCAGCATCGGCAACTGCGCCTCGATCGGCGGCATCTTGGCGTGAAGGCCGACGCAGTAGGTGGCACCCGCGCGTTTGAGCAGGGCGGCGAACTCCGGCACCAGCAGCTGTGCATCGCGCACTTCAACCGCCACCGTGGCGCCGCCCGGGAGTGGCGGCAGGGCGGTGAGCATGTCTTCCAGCCGCGCGAAGAAATCCGGTAGTCGGGCCAGCCACGACCCAGGCAGGGGGCTCAGCTGAAAGACCAGCGCTCCAATCCGCGGACCCAGGCCCTCTATGGCTGGCTGCACGAATTCGTCGATGGCGAGCGTGGGGTCCAGAAAAGCCGGATTGGGCTGCGTGCCGCGGCCCTCGGCGCCCCGGACCATGGCATCGGTCACCAGGCTCGGCGCCTTGACAACGAAGCGGAAATGCTCGGGTACCTGCGCGGCATAGACGGCATATTGGCTGGCCGAGAGCGGCCGGTAGAACGAGCGGTCCAGGCTGACCGTACGCAGCATGGGATGCTGCGCATACGCGGCGAGGCCTTGCTTGGCCAGCGTGGATTCGCTGTGATCGGCGTCCCAGACCAGGCCCTTCCACCCAGGGAAGCTCCACGACGAAGTGCCGAGGTGGAGCAACCGCGGCATGGCCGCAGCGATCTCCAGTGCCGCGGAATCTACGGCCGCAGCAGCGACGGGCGTGCTCGAGCGCTTTGCGCGCTTGGGGGGCACCGGCGGAGGCGCTTCTGCAAACAGATCTACTGTCATGGGAACAAGTGTAGGAGCCTCGGCCGCTTGCTGATAGTTCCACCGGGAACTTCATTGCTATGCATTTGCAGGTCCGGGTATCTGGCGATGTTCCATATTGTCGGCCCATCGGAAATCGTCGTCTCGGCGATTCGGCACCAGCGAGAAGACGACTACCACTAGCGTCGGCCTCCCACGGACAACAGCGGCGCGATCTGGCACGCTGCGGCGTTTCTACTTGTACTGGGTGAAGTTCTTCTTGTTCTTTCCGTGGATGTAGTCCGAGGCGGTGATCGGCGGGTACTTCTCCATGCCCTCGGGGAAGCCCAGATCAGTCGGATCGACGACTGCATCGGGGTCCGGATCAAAGAAGATCGCGATTGAGTGACGCTCGTTGCCGGATCGGTTGATTACCCGGTGCAGGTTCGAGCTGAGGGTTTCATTTGACCAGCGGTTCAGCAGATCGCCGATGTTGCAGACAAGCGTGCCTGGGATCGGCGTCGCCTCGATCCACTCACCCGAGCGGTTGTGCACCTGCAGGCCGCCGTTCAGGTCCTGTAGCAGCAAGGTCAGGACCCCAAAGTCGGTGTGCGGTGCTGAGCCAAAGCGCTCCTCGCGCTCGTCCTGGGCGGTTGAGACGGGGTAGTAGACCAACTGGCCGCGCGCCATTGGGCTGGTGTATTTTCCCTCGAAGAAATCGGGCGACTGATTGAGGCCGACCGCGATAGCGGAAAGCAGCTTGCGACCGACGCGCTGGATATGGTCGTAGTACGGCAGGAGGCCCTTGCGCAGGGCGGGGAACACCGGATCGGGCCATACGTTGTCGGCTACAAGGCTGTCGACGCCCTTTCGCTGGTTGAGTCGGGGGTGCCAGGTCTCCGGCCCCCAGAAGAAAATTTCCTTCAGGTCGTGAGTCTTGGATCCTTCGAGCTTCGCCATGCCGGTGGCCATCCAGCCGCGCTGGCTGGTATTGACCGGGGTCGAACTCTTCTCCTCGACCCCCAATGCGAAGTAGTCGCGCATCACCTTGCTCGCGTGGTCGATCACGTCCGGCGGGATGCTGTGATTTCGGATGTAGAAGAAACCGATGCGGGTCGACGCGTCAACGAGCTTCTTGGCAACGTCCTCGACTGCACCGGGCTTGTCGGCCATCAACTCGGACAAGTCGATGACCGGGATGCAATCGGGATCTACGGCTTTGGCGTCCGCATAGCAGACATTCAGAGCGGTTGTCATGGATTCGACCACCATGCGTGCGCGTCGCAGTGGCGTAGCGTGCCGGCAGCCGTTGCAAGGTGTAATGCCGTCACGCCCGCTCCCTCCAGCCGTATTCCGGCACGCTGGTACTGGGATAGCCGAAATTGCGGGGCTCAAGGCCGGACTGGAACCACTTGACGAACGTGTACACGTCGAACACCGGAATACCCAGTTCGTTCTGGAGCCGCCAGGAATACGGTGCCATGTTGTGGCATTCGAGCACCAGCGCTCCGACATCGGGATACCGATCGCGCATCTCGTAACCCGCGGCGATCACATCCTGTTCGGCGAGGGCGTAATC
>DASWYE010000043.1:0-2381 GCA_036405115.1 Telluria sp.
GGCCAGGGCGGCGGCAGCGCCACCGTGCGCCATGGCCCGCTGGTGTACGACCAGGTCGGCCGCAGCGCCTACATCAACGACCAGATGCTGGACCTGTCGGCGCGCGAACTGGGCCTGCTCGAAGTGCTGCTGGCCCGCACCGGGCGGCTGGTCTCGAAGGAACAGCTGGTCGACCACCTGTGCCAGTGGGGCGAGGAAGTCTCCAATAACGCGATCGAGGTCTACGTGCACCGCCTGCGCAAGAAGATCGAGACTGGCGGCATCCGCATTGCCACCGTGCGCGGCCTCGGCTACTGCCTCGAAAAATTCCCGGACCCGGCGCCACGGTGAGCGGCGAGGACGAGGTCCGGGGCAAGCAACCGGGGACAGTTCCCGATGGGGACAGTCCCGTTCTGTACGAGCCGCCCAGCCCCGAGCCGGAAGAAAGCATCCAGCACTCGCTGTTCGGCGAAATCCTCGACTGGATGCTGGCGCCGCTGCTGCTGCTCTGGCCGATGAGCATTGCGATCACCTACCTGGTCGCCAAGTCGATCGCCAACCAGCCCTTCGACCGTGCGCTGGAGGACCGCGTCTCGCTGATTTCCCAGCAGGTGCGCGAGGTGGATGGCAAGCTGGTGGCGCAGATCCCGCCAGCCGCGCGCGAGTTCCTGCGCGCGGACGACACCGATGCGGTGCTGTTCCAGGTAGCCGATTCCGGTGGCCGCATCCTCGATGGCGACCACGACCTGCCCGCCCCGCGCGCTGCGGACCCGGCGCGCCTGGGCACGGTCCACTTTCGCAACGACGCATTCCACAACACTCCGGTGCGGATCGCGTACGCGTGGATCAACCCGCCGGCCATGTCGATGCAGGCAGGCCCGGTGCGCCCGGCGCTGGTGCAGGTGGCCGAGACGCTGGACAAGCGCGGCCAGCTCGCCAACGAGATCATCAAGGGCGTGATCCTGCCCCAGTTCATCATCCTGCCGATCGTGCTGGCCCTGGTCTGGTTCGCGCTCACCCGCGGCCTGTCGCCGCTGGCGGAACTGCAGGCGCGCATCCGCGCACGCCGCCCGGACGACCTGTCACCGATCGATGCGCGCCACGTACCGGAAGAGATCACGCCACTGGTCGGTTCCCTCAACGACATGCTGGAGCGCCTGTCGCAGACGATCGAGATGCAAAAGCGCTTCATCGCCGACGCTGCGCACCAGATGAGAACCCCGCTGGCCGGCATGCGCATGCAGTCAGAGCTCGCACTGCGCCAGGTCGACGCGGACGAGATCCACCGCTCGCTGGAGCAGTTGGCCAAGAGCTCCGATTCGGCCACCCGGCTGGTGAACCAGTTGCTGGCGCTCGCGCGCACCGAGAACCAGCCACAGGCCGGGATGGCTCTCGAACCGGTCGCGCTGCCGGTGCTGGCGCGCGACTGCGTGCAGGACTGGGTACCCGCCTCCTTCACGCACCGGATCGACCTGGGATTCGAGGTGCTGGACGCGCACGCGCGCGTGCAGGGCAACCCGGTGATGCTGCGCGAGCTGATGTCCAACCTGATCGACAATGCACTGCGCTACACCCCGGCCGGTGGCAGCGTCACGGTGCGCGTGCGCTCGGCGGAAGGGCGCGCCATCCTGGAAGTGGAAGATACCGGCCCGGGCATTGCAGCAGCCGAGCGCGGCAAGGTGTTCGAACGCTTCTACCGCATCCTTGGCAGCAGTGCGCCGGGCAGCGGACTGGGCCTGGCCATCGTGCGCGAGATCGCCCAGCAGCACGGCGCCGAGATCGACCTTTTCAATAACCCGCGCAGCCACGCCAGGAAGCTGCCCGGCTGCCTGTTCCGGGTGACCTTCCCGCCGCCTGCGGCCGAACCTGATCCCGCCTGACATGCCAACACCCGAACAGCACATCGATCCCGAGCGCCGGCGCGCCATCGTTGCGGCGCGCGCGCGCCACTGGCAGCGCACCCGCCGCATGACCGCAGCCCTGCTGGCGCTATGGCTGGCGACCACGCTGGTTCCGCTGTTCTTCGCGCGCGAGCTGGCGCACCTGACGCTGTTTGGCTGGCCGCTGCCGTTCTACCTGGCCGCCCAGGGCGCCGCCCTCGTGTACCTCGCCATCGTCGGCGTCTACGTGTGGCGCATGCGCAGCATCGACGCCAGGTACGGAAGGGAACTGGCGTGAACCGGCAGCGCAGCTATTCCCGCAAGCTCGCCGGCTTCTACTTCTACTTCAGCGCCAGCTTTGCCGCCTTCCTGGTGGCGCTCGCGCTGCTGGAACAGGAGGGCATGCCGCGCCTGTGGCTGGGCTATATATTCATGGGCGCCACCATCTTCCTGTACGCGGCGATCGGCCTGGTCAGCCGCACTTCCAAGGTGGCCGAATATTACGTCGCGGGTCGCCGCGTG
>DASWYE010000044.1:0-20615 GCA_036405115.1 Telluria sp.
CCCAGCGTGTGCATCGACTGCGACAGCACGATGTGGCCCTCGAACGTGGTGGCATATGGTTCGGCAAGCCGCTCCATCACCCGCGCCGAGGCTTTCTTGTCACGCCCGCGCGCCAGCAGCTGCTGCGCTTCGTACAAGGCGCGGCCTTTCGCGTCCGGCGCGGCTTTCGCGATGCGTTCGCGTAGCGCCTGCTCGACCGCTTCAAGGTCGTTGGCCTGCAGCGCCAGCGCCAGGAAATACTGTTCCGCCTCTTCCGAGTCCGGCTCGAGTTCGCGCCACAGGCGCACCGCAGCCAGCGTGTCGTCGACGCGGCGCACCGCCAGGGCCATTTCCGCGGCCCGCTTGGCCAGGCGCGGATCGCGCGACTGCTGGGCCGCCGCGAACATGGTCAGGTACGGGCCTTCGAAGCTGCCGCCCTTGAATTCCATTTCCGCCTTGGCGACGCGGTACATCAGGTCGCTGGACGCGGCGGTCTCCGCGGGGGCGTCCGTGGCGGGTGCCGCCGGGGCGTCCGGGCGTGGTTGCGGGGCGACGGCGCAGGCGGAAACCAGCGCGGACAGGGTTACAATGGCGAGGGCGTTTTTCAAGGTGGTTGCACTTTGAATAAAACCTGATTCTACGCCATGCGCGCGCCCGCGCCGCGCTCCCGAAATCCTGCCGTCACCGGTTCGTCACCCATGCCAGAACTACCCGAAGTTGAAGTCACCCGGCGCGGCGTCGCGCCCCACATCGAAGGCCGCGTGGTCGAGCGCGTGGAGATGCGCCGCGAAGGACTGCGCTGGCCATTCCCGCAGGAGCTGGACCGGCTGCTGGCCGGACGTACGGTGCTGCACACGGCGCGGCGCGGCAAATACCTGCTGGTCGTGTTCGAACATGGCACCCTGATCGTGCACCTGGGGATGAGCGGCCACTTGCGCGTGCTGCCGGCCGGCGTTGCGCCCAACAAGCACGACCACTTCGACCTGGTGGTGCGCGGCGCCGGGGGTGCGCAAGTGTTGCGCCTGACCGACCCGCGCCGCTTCGGCGCGGTGCTGTGGCATCCGGCCGGCGAAGGCCCGGTCGACCAGCACCTGCTGCTGCGCGGACTGGGCGTGGAACCGCTGGAGGAAGGATTCTCGGGCGAACTGCTGTTTCGTGCGACGCGGCGGCGCAACGCCCCCATCAAGCAGGTGCTGCTGGCGGGCGACATCGTGGTCGGGGTCGGGAATATCTATGCCTGCGAGAGCCTGTTCCGGGCCGGGATCAATCCGAAAACGGCGGCCGGACGCATCAGTCGTGGTCGTTATGACAAGCTTGCCGGGGCGATCCGCACCGTCCTGGCCCTGGCCATCGAGCGCGGCGGCAGCACATTGCGCGACTTTATTCACGTAAACGGTCAATCTGGATATTTCCAGCAGGAATATTTCGTCTATGATCGTGCTGGTGCGCCTTGCCGGGTTTGCGGTGTTGCAATACGGCAGATCAGGCAGGGCCAGCGTTCCACTTTTTATTGTGTCAATTGCCAGAAATAAGGCGAAAGAGGGCAAAACAGTGAGCAGAATGGTTCAGGATTTCCAGGAATACAGCGCGTGGCGCGAAACCGTCGCGACGGCCCTCGGCCGCTACCAGGCATGGGCTACGGCGGCCGAACTGGCCGACGGCGCCTCGCAGCAGCGCATCGAGCGCGCGCTGGCCCGACTGGCCGACGACAAGCTGTCGGTTGCCTTCGTGGCCGAGTTCTCGCGCGGCAAATCGGAGCTGATCAATGCGATCTTCTTCGCCGACTACGGCCAGCGCATCCTGCCGTCGGCGGCCGGCCGCACCACCATGTGCCCCACGGAGCTGATGTACGACCCGGCCTACCCGCCCTGCATCCGGCTGCTGCCGATCGAGACGCGCGCCGACAACCTGTCCACCAGCGACTACCGCGACACACCGGAAGCGTGGACCGTGTTCGGACTGGACCTGAACGCCGGCGAGGCGATGCACGAGACCTTCAAGCAGGTGTCGCGCACGCGGCGCGTGACGGTGGACGAGGCGCGCAGCTACGGCCTGCTCGACGAAGACGAGGCGCAGGCCCTGGAATCCGACGATGGCATGGTCGAGATTTCGCTGTGGCGCCACGCGATCATCAACTTCCCGCACCCGCTGCTCAAGCAGGGCCTGGTCATCCTGGATACGCCGGGCCTGAACGCCATCGGCACCGAGCCGGAACTGACGCTGAACCTGATCCCGAACGCGCACGCGGTGCTGTTCATCCTGGCCGCCGAAACCGGCGTGACCAAGAGCGACATCGATGTCTGGCGCACGCACATCGGCGCCGGCCCGGGCCGCATCGTGGTGCTGAACAAGATCGACGCGATGTGGGACGAGCTCAAGACCGAGGCGGAGAACGAGGCCGAGATCGAGCGCCAGGCCGCCAGCGTGGCGGGCCTGCTCGGACTGGAGCGCGAGCAGGTGTTCCCCGTGTCGGCGCAGAAGGCGCTGGTGGGCAAGATCAATGGCGACATGCCGCTGCTGGAAAAGAGCCGCATCGGCGACCTGGAAGCGGCGCTGTTCAACGAGCTGATCCCGGCGCGGCGCGACATCATCCGCGAGCAGCTGGCGCTGGAGATGGAGCAGCTGGTGGCGGCGCAGAACGCGGCGCTGACCACGCGCGTGCGCGACATCGTCGAGCAGCTCGACGAGCTCAAGGGCCTGCGCGGCAAGAACCAGAACGTGATCGCGCACATGATGAAGCGCGTGGATGCGGAAAAGAAGGAATTCGACGGCAGCCTGTTCAAGCTGCAGGGCACGCGCGCGGTGTTCACGCGCCTGTCCACGGAGCTGTACACGACGCTGGGCCTGGACCTGGCCAAGCAGGAGATCGCGGCGGTGCGCGAGCACCTCGAGGGCAAGCGCTTCGGCTTCAACGCAGGCATGCGCGAATCGGTGCGCGGCTTCTTCGAGCAGATGAAGTCCAACATCGACGCATCCAACGCCAAGACGATCGAGATCTCGTCCATGATGGAATCGATGTACCGCAAGTTCGCCAGCGAACATGGCCTGCAACTGGCGGTGCCGATGGCGTTCTCGCTGGACCGCTATCGCCGCGAAATCGACCGCATCGAAGCGGCGTACCACAAGCAGTTTGGCGCCACCACCATGCTGGTGACCAGCCGCAGCGTGCTGATGGAACGCTTCTTCGACAGCATCGCATCGTCCGTGCGCAAGGTGTTCCGCAGCGCGAATGCCGATGTCGACGCATGGCTGAAGGTGATCATGGCGCCGCTGGAAGCGCAGATCCGCCAGCACAAGGAGCAGCTCAAGCACCGCCTGGCTTCCATCCAGCGCATCCACGACGCCACCGATTCGCTGGAACAGAAGATCGCCTCGTTCGAGGCCAGCCAGGCCGAGCTGGAGAAGCTGCGCGCCACCCTGTCCGAGCTGTCCGGCGGCGTATCGCTGGCGATGGATTCGCAAATGACGGCGTGGGAAGCGGCCGCGTGAAGAAAGCGGTAGTGCCCGGCCTTGACGCCGGATTGGCTGACCCGTCCTTTTCCGCCGCCGTCATCGCATGGCAGAAGCAGCATGGCCGCCACGCACTGCCGTGGCAGAACACCCGCGATGCCTATCGCGTGTGGTTGTCCGAGATCATGCTGCAACAGACCCAGGTTGCAGCGGTGCTCGGCTACTACGCGCGCTTCCTGGAGCGATTCCCCACTGTTTTTGAACTTGCCGCCGCGCCGTCGGAAGACGTGATGGCGCAGTGGAGCGGGCTGGGTTATTACACCCGCGCGCGCAACCTGCACGCCTGCGCGAAACGGGTGGTGGACGAATATGGCGGCGTCTTCCCGTCCGATCCCGGACTGCTGGCGCAATTGCCGGGGATCGGGCGCTCGACCGCGGCGGCGATTGCGGCATTCTCATGCGGCGTGCGCGCCGCCATCCTGGACGGGAACGTGAAACGCGTGTTCGCGCGCGTGTTCGAAGTGGACGCCTATCCGGGCGAGAAGAAGATCGAGGATGCGCTGTGGCGCAGGGCCGAGGCGCTGCTGCCGGATACGGGCATCGAAGCCTACACGCAGGGCCTGATGGACCTGGGCGCGACGCTGTGCACGCGCAGCAGCCCGGATTGCCCGCGCTGTCCGCTGCAGGATCGCTGTGGCGCACTGGCCAGCGGACGCACGGCGGAGCTGCCGGTGCGCAAACCGAAGAAGGCCAGCCCCGAAAAACAGGCGGCCATGATGGTCGTGATCGACCGCGGCGAAGTGCTGCTCGAGCAGCGCGCCGACAGCGGCATCTGGGGCGGCCTGCTGTCGCTGCCGGAGCTGGACGGGCATGCTGCGCTGGATGCGGCGGCAGGCGTGGATGCGGTGCTGGGCGGCGCGCGCCGTTTCGGCGACGTCGAGGAAGTGGAGCCGCTGCTGCCGCTGGTGCACGTGTTCACGCACTACAGGCTGCACATTGCGCCGTACCGGATCGCGCTCTCGCAGCGCGCGCAAACGCCCGATGCGCATGTGTGGTGGAAGCTGTCCGACACCGCCAGCGCTCCCCTGCCCGCCCCTGTAAAAAAGCTGCTGGCGGCGCTTCAGGGGACTGTCCCCGGCGGGGACTGTCCCCAGCTCTTCTAGCGACTTGGCCGCAATTGGCAGCAATTAGCTGACGATCTCCGTCGTTCCACTGCGATGCCCGCAGATGGGCAAAGATCCGCAAAAATAGGCAAAGATCGGCACAGTTCGCATCACTTCCGTCATCCCCGCGGACGCGCGGATGACGGTGGCGGAGCACGCTGCGGCAACGGCGCCGTTTTCACGGGGATGACGGCCGCGGAGCGGACGGTGGGGCTACAGCTCTTCGAGGGAATAGATGCGGCGGTGCTCGCGGATCGCGAAGCGGTCGGTCATGCCGGCGATATAGTCGGCGATCTTGCGCGCCTGCTGCGTTTCGTCGCCGCTGCCCACCACGTAGTCCGGCGGCAGCAGGTCGTGCGCTTCCATGAACGCGGAATACAGCTCGCGCACGATGCGGCTGGCCTTTACCCGCATCCGGTTCACCATGTAATGGCGGTACAGGTTGGTGCGCAGGAAGCGCTTGAGCTCCGTCGCGTCCTTGCGCATCGGGTCCGAGAAGCGGATCAGCGGCGGCGCGGCGCGCACCGCATCCACATCCTTCGGGGCAGCATCGGCAATCAGCCCGGCCGAGGTATGGATCAGGTCATCGGCCAGCGCGGTGATGATGCGGCGCAGGGTCTCGTAGATGGCGCGCCGCCCGGACAGCCCCGGATACGCGTTCTGCGTATCGCGCCAGTGGCGCGCGAAGAAGTCGACTTCCTCCAGCTGCGCAATCGTGATCAGCCCCGAGCGCAGGCCGTCGTCGATGTCGTGGCTGTTGTACGCGATCTCGTCGGCCAGGTTGGTCAGCTGCGCTTCCAGCGTCGGCTGGGTGCGGTCGATGAAGCGCTGCGCCACCGGCCCGAGCTGGCGCGCGTTGGCCAGCGAGCAGTGCTTGAGGATGCCTTCGCGCGTCTCGAACAGCAGGTTCAGGCCGTCGAAGGCGCCGTAGTGCTCTTCCAGCGTATCGACCACGCGCAGGCTTTGCAGGTTGTGTTCGAAGCCGCCGTGGTCCTTCATGCATTCGTTCAGCACGTCCTGCCCCACATGGCCGAACGGCGTGTGGCCGAGGTCGTGCGCGAGCGCGATAGCCTCGACCAGGTCCTCGTTCAGGCGCAGGTTGCGCGCCAGCGAGCGGCCGATCTGCGCCACTTCCAGGCTGTGCGTGAGGCGCGTGCGGAACATGTCGCCTTCATGGTTGAGGAAGACCTGGGTCTTGTACTCGAGCCGGCGGAAGGCGGAACTGTGGATGATGCGGTCGCGATCGCGCTGGAATTCGCTGCGCGAGGCGTGCGCCGCTTCGGCAAAAGCGCGGCCGCGGCTGGTGGCGGAATGCGCCGCGTACGGCGCCAGGTGCTGTTCGGGGCCCATCATTTCGTGCACGCTTCGATCGTGGCGACCATCAGTTCATGCGGCACCGGCTCGATCACTGCCTTGCCGAGCGGCTTGAGCAGGATGAAGCGGATCGCGCCGCCCTCGTTTTTCTTGTCCACTTCCATCAGCTCGATCCAGCGCTCCAGCGGCATGGAAGGGGCCACCGTCGGCAGGCCGCTCGCCGCCACCAGTGCCTTGATGCGTGCGGCCTGCTGCGCGTCGATGTAGCCGAGGCGGCGCGACAGCTCGGCCGCCATGACCATGCCGCATCCGACCGCCTCGCCGTGCAGCCAGGCGCCATAGCCCATGCCCGCTTCGATCGCGTGGCCGAAGGTGTGGCCGAAGTTGAGGATGGCGCGGATACCGCCTTCGCGCTCGTCCTGGCGCACCACATCGGCCTTGATCTCGCAGGAGCGCGCGATGACATGGGTGAGCGCGGCGTGCTCGCGTGCGAGGACCTGCGCCACGTTCGCCTCCAGCCACGCGAACAGTCCGGGGTCGGCGATCGCACCGTGCTTGATGATCTCGGCCAGTCCAGCCGACAGTTCGCGCTGCGGCAGCGTGGCCAGCGAGGCGGTATCGGCCAGCACGGCCTGCGGCTGGTAGAACGCACCGATCATGTTCTTGCCAAGCGGGTGGTTGATGCCGGTCTTGCCGCCCACCGAGGAGTCCACCTGCGACAGCAGCGTGGTCGGCACCTGCACGAACGGCACCCCGC
Organism: Telluria sp.; assembly: GCA_036405115.1. Classification (GTDB taxonomy): domain Bacteria; phylum Pseudomonadota; class Gammaproteobacteria; order Burkholderiales; family Burkholderiaceae_D; genus Telluria. The sequence goes on from DASWYE010000044.1 coordinate 6,664, forward strand.
GCATGTAGCTGGCAGCGGCAAAGCCGGCCAGGTCGCCGATCACGCCGCCGCCCAGCGCTACCACGGTGGTCTTGCGGTCGCATTTGTTGGCCAGCAGCGCGTCGAATACCTGCATCAGCGACTGCCAGTTCTTGTGCTGCTCGCCGTCCGGCAGCACCACCGTGACCACTTCCTTGCCGGCCGTGCGCAGCGACGCGGCAAGCGCATCCAGGTACAGGGGGGCGACGGTGTCGTTGGTGACGATGGCCGCGCTGCCTCCCTTGACGTAGCGCGCCACCAGGCCGGCCACGCCCTCCCCGATCAGGATCGGGTAGCTGCGCTCGCCCAGTTCGACGGTGAGGGTCCTGCTTGCTGGTTCGGTCATGTTCGGTGAAGCAGGCTTCGCCGTGTGCGATTTCTCGTGCGCGGCCAGCTGCGTCAGTATCGTCTGGACCATCGATTGTACGTTAGGGCGGCCGGTGTCGACCACCACGTGTGCAAGCTCGCGGTACAGCGGCTCGCGCTGGGCCGACAGTTCTTCCAGCCGGCGGCGCGGATCGGCCGTCTGCAACAGCGGACGGTTCTTGTCGTGCGCGGTGCGGGTAAGGATGGAATTGATCGATGAGCGCAGGTACACCACGGTGCCGCGCTCGCGCAGCAGGGCGCGGGTGCCCGGATCGAGGATGGCGCCGCCGCCGGTGGCCAGCACGATGCCGTCCTGGGCGGTGAGGTCGCGGATCACATCGGCTTCGCGGCGGCGGAAGTTCGCCTCGCCTTCAATCTCGAATATCCACGGAATCGAGGCGCCGGTGCGGGCCTCGATCTCGTGGTCGGAGTCGATGAATCGCTTGTTAAGTTTGCGGGCGAGCTGGCGACCGATGGTCGTCTTGCCCGCCCCCATGAGGCCAACCAGGAAGATGTTCCCGGTCACTCGGACTTGAATTTGAACGACGTGATCACGTCCTTCGGCGTCGTCACCTCGACATTGAACGAACCCGACTCGCAGGTATCGTCCGGCGTCACGGTGACTTCGTGGAAGGTGCCGCCGATCGCATTGGTCGACCCGATGCGGTTCGGCGCAGGAATCTTCGGCGCCAGCTTGCTGGCGTTGCCGACGCCAACGTCGGTGTCGGCAGGCATAGGGTTGTTCAGGTCGTCGAACAGGCGGAACACGATGCTCTGTTCCTTGCAGCTTGTGCCGGCCACGCCCACGATTACGGTCGGGTCGCCGTCCGAGGCGGTCCAGTCGCGGCAGACGCCGTCGGTGCAGACCTGGCGCACCAGGTGCGCCACCGATCCGCTGAACACCATTTCCATCGACTGGCGGATATAGGTGATCCCCCATTTGCCGTCGCCGGTGTTGCTGTAGGTCGTGCGGTTATACGGGAACGGCAGGTCGTGCTTGACTGCGTCGTAGACGCCATCCAGGGTGTTGCCCGGGCGGACCCCGGAAGTGACCGCGTGGTCGCCGGTGTCCAGGAAGGCGTCCGCCAGGTCCTCGTGCGCTTCGCCGCCGGATGCGCAGACATCGACCAGCGGGCGATACACGGTGCCGCTCGAGATCACAGGATTCGCGCAGCTGTACTGGCCATCGCCGTTCATGTCGGTGAAATTCTCGATACCCTGTGCGTAAGCCATCACGGTGACGCGTCCGTTCAGGGGACGGAAGTTCTGGCTGCGCAGCGTGACCGAGCACCCCCCGTCCTCGGTGGTGCAGGCGCCTTGCGCGGCCGAGCCGACCGCGCCGCCTTCGGTCACGAAATTGATCGCGGTGCCGTCGGAAATCGGGTTGCCGTACTGGTCGGCCATCAGCACCGTGATGGTCGCCTGCGTGTTGTCGTAGGCTGCGCCCTCGATGTTGAGCGCTGTAGTGCTCATCGACATCGACTTCTGGATCGGCAGGCCGGTCGAGATGGTCAGGGTGTCGGACAGGCCGCTGATTGTGCTGCCGCTGCGGGTTGCCTCGGCAACCACGCGTACCGGGGTCGGGATGGTGCCGGACGAGACCACGGTCGTGACATTGCCCTGCGTATCGGTGGTTGCCTTGAGCGGCGATACGGTCAGGCCGCCGGTGTAGGTGGTGGCCTTGAAGCTGACGTCCACGCCGGCCAGGCCGTTGTTGTGCTGGTCGACGACCTTGAAGGTCACCTGGGCCGACTCGGAACGGCCGAGGCCACCCGAACCGCGCAGCACGATCGACGAATCGGACACGCTCGAACCGACGAAGTTGATGGCGCCGATAGACGCCGGGCTCACGTCGAGCTGGATGGTCTGGGTCGAATTGCCGATCGATGCGGTGATGGTGTCACGTCCGCGCAGGCAACCCTTGTTGGTGTAGGTGGCGGTCTGCACGCCATTCGCCAGCGCACCCGGGACCAGCGTGGCCATGCCGTCGCCGCCGCACAGCGACGACAGGTTCAGGCCGGAGACACTGCTGGCCGGCTGGCCGCCGCTGGTAACCGGCACGTTCAGCTGGATCGTGCTGAAGGCAGGCAGCGGGCCGGTTGGCGCTGGCGTAAACGACAGCGCGCCAAGCGTCAGCGGCGCCGCGCCGACCGCCATGTTGACCGTCGCGGTGCCGGTCTTGCCGTCGATGATGGATGTTGCGGTGATCGCCAGCGCGCCGGCCGACTCCACCGATGCCGGCGTGACCGACACCACGGCGACGCCGTTGGCATCGGTCAGCGCCGATGCGGGCGTGAAGCTGACCAGGGTGGCGTCGGATGCGCCGAAGCTGACGACCGCATTCGCGACCGGCGCACCGGCCGCCGACCTGACGGTCGCCTTGAGGGTGCCGGTCTGCGCGCCCGACAGGCTGGAAATGGTGGCGCCGGTGCCGTCCTGCAGGGCCAGCGACACGGTCGGGCTGGCCGGAGCGGTGGTGCCGCCTCCGCCGCCGGGATTGGAACCAATCGGGCCGGTGGCGCCCGGGCTGCCGCCGCCACCGCCGCACGCGGTCAGCAGCACGGCGAGCGCCAGGCAGGTATACGTGGCTGGACGGGCAAACATCGATGTTTTCTTGGACTGCATTTTTTTAATCCCTGGTTTGGTCGACTGCGTTCGGTTCTACCTGGTTGCCTGCTCAAGGCGGACAGTCCCTTCCAGGGACAGTCCCTTCCATTAGCGGTTCGAGATACTGTCGGTGACGATCTTCGGCGTGATGAAGATCAGCAGTTCGGTCTTGTCGTTCGCGCGGCCCTGGGTCTTGAACAGGCGGCCCAGCACCGGCACGTCGCCGAGGAACGGCACCTTGGTCTCGGTGTTGCGCTCGGACTGCTGGTAGATACCGCCCAGCACCACGGTGCCGCCGTTCTCCACCATCACCTTGGTCTTCACGTGCTGGGTGTTGATGGCGAAGCCGGCGCGGGTCTCCTCGCCTTTGGAATCCTTGTTCACGTCCACTTCCAGCACCACGTTGCCGTCCGGCGTGATCTGCGGCGTCACTTCCATGCGCAGGTTGGCCTTCTTGAAGCTGATCGACGTCGCGCCGCTCGAGGTGGCTTCCTGGTACGGCAGTTCGATACCCTGCTCGATGACGGCGACCGCCTTGTCTTCGGTGACCACGCGCGGGCTGGAGATGATCTTGCCCTTGCCGTCCGCTTCCAGTGCCGACAGTTCCAGGTTGAGGAAGCGGTTGGAGGCGGCCGAGAACAGCGAGAACGCCACGGTGGCCGGCGGGATCGTTCCGAGCGAGGCGGCAGGCAGGTTGATCATCTGGGTGTTGGTGAAGCCGGTGCCGCCGTCCGGGGTCTGGCCGGTCACCTGGCCGACGCCGGTCAGGTTGCCGCCCAGCGCCAGCCGGTTGCTGTCGCTGACGCTGTAGCCGGCGTCGCCACCGCGGATCGCACGCAGGTCGGCAAAGCCAAGCTTGGCGCCGAGATTGCGCGAGAAGGTGTCGGAAGCTTCCACCAGGCGCGCTTCGATCAGCACCTGGCGCGAAGGGATGTCGGTCTTGAGGATCAGCTTGCGGATGTCGTCCAGCTTGGAGGCGATGTCGGTCACGAACAGCTGGTTGGTACGCGGATCGACCACCGCGCTGCCGCGCTTGGACAGCACGCTGTTGGCGCTGCCGCCGCTGCCCGGCACGGTGGCGCCGGTGCTATCCAGGCCGAACACGGTGCGGAATGCTTCCACCTTCTGGTAGTTGAGCTGGAAGATCTCCGAGCGCAGCGGCTCGAGGTCGGCGATCTGGGCGCGCTGCTCGAGCTCGAGCTTTTCCTTGGTCAGCAGTTCTTCCTTGGGAGCGATCCACAGCACCGTGCCGTTCTTGCGCATGTCCAGGCCCTTGGCCTGCAGCACCACGTCCAGCGCCTGGTCCCATGGCACGTCCTTCAGGCGCAGGGTCAGGTTGCCGCTGACGCTGTCGCTGGTGATGATGTTCAGGCCGGAGATATCGGCGATCGCCTGCAGCGCGGCGCGCACTTCGACGTTCTGGAAGTTGAACGACAGCTTCTCGCCGCGGTAGCCCTGGGTGCCCTGGGTCAGGCGGCTCGGATCTTCCTTGATCGGCTTGACGTCGATGACCAGCTGGGTGTCGCTCTGGTACACGGTCTGCTCCCACAGGCCCTGGGCGTCGATGGTCATGCGCACGTTGTCGCCCATCGGCACGGTGGTGATCGAGGCCACCGGGGTGCCGAAGTCGGTCACGTCCAGGCGGCGGCGCAGCGTTTCCGGCAGCGAGGTCTTGAGGAAGTCGACCAGCACCTTGTCGCCCTGCTGGCGCACGTCGACTGCCACCTGGCTGCTCGGCAGGTCGACCACGACCCGGCCTTCGCCGTTGGCGCCGCGGCGGAAGTCGAGGTTCTTGAGCGCCTGGCGCGCCGGCGGAGGCGCCGCCTGCGCGATCGGCAGGCCACGGGCGTCGACCGCCTGGGCCACGCCGCCGGAGCCGTCCACGGTCACGATCACGGCGTTGCCGTCGATCGCGGTAGCGAAGTTGAGCGGGCGCTTGAGGTTCAGGACCAGGCGCGAACGCTCGCCCGCCTCCACCACGTTAATGCTGCGCAGGTCGCCCAGGTTCAGCTCGCGCGTGGTGCTGCCGGTCGCGTTGACGGTCTTGCCGAAGTCGAGCGCGATGCGGGCCGGATTGGTGATCGAGAATCCGATCGGCAGCTTGGCCGGCGGGTTCTTCATCTGCACCTTGAGGATCACGTTCGAACCCTGCTGGTTGGCAGAGATCGATTCGATCGCGTTTTCCTGCGCCACGGCGGCGCCGCCGGCCAGGGCCAGCGCGACAAACGCGCCGACACGCAGCGCGCGCTGCATCAGGCCATGGCCCGCGTTGAATGTTGTTGCGATCATCAGTTGTTCTCCTTGCCTTCTAACAGCTCAAGCTTCGTCATGCGTTCGATCCAGTCGCCGGTGGCATCCTGCACCGTTTCGCGGATGTCCACGGCGTTTTCCGATACCGACGTCACGACGCCGTAGTTTTGCCCAATACGCTGGCCCACCTTTACCTGGTAGACCGAGCGTTCGATCTGCAGCAGCGCGTAATTCACGCCGCCCTTGCGGATCGCGCCGACCATGCGCACGGTATCGAGCGGGAAGTACTCGAGCGGCTCTTTCGGCCGTTCCTGGTCGGGGCGGTTGGCGCCACCCGAACGCGCCAGCTCGACCAGCAGCTTGTCCTGGCTGAACGGGTCGACCACGTCGGTGTGGACATAGGTGAACGGGATAAAGGTCTTCGGTTCCGACAGCGGCTGCACCGATACCCTGGTCTGCTTCTGGGTCTGGGCCATCCACTGCCGCACCTCGGCAACGTCGCCGTCGCTGCAGCCGGCCAGCAAGGCCGCCGCCAGCAGCGGGGCTGCGAATCTGGCGTTCTTCATCATTTCGCGCCCTTCCTGTTCTTCTTGCCCGCGAGCTTTTCCTCGGCAGCCTTCTGGCGCTGCGCGGCCGCTTCTTCAGGGTCGAGGTAGCGGAAGGTCTTGGCGGTGGCGTCCAGCGTCAGCATGCCGTCCTTGCTCGCCAGCGCCAGGTTGTTCAGCGTGACGATACGCGGCAGGTTGGCCATGTCGCTGGCAAACGAGCCGAGTGCATGGTAGTCGCCGGTGACACGGATCTCGATCGGCAGCTCGGCGTAGTAGTCGCGCAGGACCACCGCGCCCGGCTTGAACAGCTGGAACTGCAGGCCGCGGCCGATGCCGGCCTGGTTGATGTCGGACAGCAGCGCCGCCATCTCCGCCTTGCTCGGCAGCTGCTTCTCCAGGCGCTCGACGTAGCGGTCGACCTGGATGCGCTGCTTCTTCAGCTCTTCCAGGTTGATCGCCTGCGCCATCTTGGCCGTGTATTCCGTGCGCAGCTTGGCTTCCTTCTGCACCAGCCCCTCGAGGTCCTCGAACTGGGTGCTCCAGTACAGGAAATAGCCGGCCGCGGTGACGGCGGCGACCACGCCGGCCGCCATCAGCAGGCGCGGCGCGAGCGGCCACTGGCCGGGATGGCGACCGCCCAGGTCGCGGAACTGCGACGACAGCGATTCGCCCAGGTTCTTGAAATCGATATCCATGTGTCCTTACCTCCCCGCCGGGGTGGTGGTGGCGGTCGAAATGACGGCCGCACCGGTGGCGGTGCCGGCTGCACCTTCGGCATCCTTGTCGCGCGGGCGCTTGACCGCCACCGCCAGCGTGAATTCGACCACCTTGCGGCCGGTCTTGGCAGCGCCGGGCACGTCGACCGCCTTCACTTCGGACAGGTCGGGGCGCTCCAGCCACGGCGAGCTGGAAGACAGGTTGCGCAGCAGTTCGGCCACCCGCTCCTGCGACTGCGCCACGCCCGTCATGACCACGCGCTGGCCGTCCTGGCGGAAGTTCTTGAGATAGACGCCGTCCGGAGTCTGGCGCACCAGCTCGTCGAGCAGGTACACCGGCTGGTTGCGGTCGCCCTGCAGGTCTTCCACGGCCTGCTGGCGTGCCTTCAGGCCTTCGATTTCCTGCTGCAAGGTGGCGATCTCGGCGATCTTCTTGTCCAGTTCCGCGTTGGCTTCGACCAGTACGCGGTTGCGCTCTTCCTGGATCGAGATGCGGCTGGCGTTATAGGCGCCGACCAGCAGCACCACGGCCAGGCCCAGCGCACCGCCGGCGGCCAGCAGCGCGACGAACGCCGCCTGCCTCTGCTTGCGTTTGGCCTCGCGGTGCGGGAGGAGGTTAATACGGATCATCAGTCAAACCTCCTGAGCGCCAGGCCGCATGCGACCAGGTAGGCGCTGGCTTCGGCCCGCAGCTGCGATTCGCGCACGTTCGGCGCCAGCTGCATGCCCTTGAATGGTGAAACGACCGCGCTCGAAATCTTGGTGCGCCCGGCCACGATGTCCAGCAGCCCCGGAAGCATGGCGCAGCCGCCGGCCAGGTACAGCTGGTCGATGCGCGTGTAGGGCGTGGAGGTGTAGAAGAACTGGATCGCGCGGGTCACTTCCAGCGCGGCGTTCTCGAGGAAAGGCTGGAGCAGGTCGGCGCGGTAGTTCTCCGGCAGGTCGCCCGCCTTCTTCTTGCCTTCGGCCTCTTCGAACGACATGCCGTAGGCACGCACGATGTCCTGGGTCAGCTGGTTGCCGCCGAAGGGCTGTTCGCGTTCGTAGATGGTTTCGCCGTCCAGCATGACCGAAATGTGGGTGACCTGGGCGCCCATCTGGAACAGGGCGATGATCTGGCCGGCGCCGGCCTGCGGCGACAGCGCGGTAACGCGGTCGAGCGCGGCGCGCGCGGCATACGATTCGATATCCATCACCAGCGCCTTCAGGCCGGCCGCTTCGGCGATCGCCACGCGGTCCTCGACCTTTTCGCGGCGCGAGGCGGCCAGCATTACTTCGACATCCTCGGCCGAGGCTGCGGCCGGGCCGATCACGTCGAAGTCCAGGCTCACCTCGTCCAGCGCGAACGGGATGTACTGGCTGGCCTCGGACTCGACCTGCACTTCCAGCTGGTCTTCCGACAGGCCGGCTGGCAGGATGATCTTCTTGGTGATGACCGAGGCCGGGGGCATGCCCAGCGCCACGTGCCGGGCGCGGGTACCGCTCTTCTTCCAGACGCGGCGCACCGCTTCGGAGACCTGCTCGATGTTCTCGATATTGCCATCCACCACAGCGCCACGCGGCAGCGGTTCGCTGGCGTAACGCTCCAGGCGGATGTCCTTGCCGTCCATGGCCAACTCGACCAGGCGGACACTGGACGTGCTGATGTCCACCCCTACCAGGGGCGGACTCTTTTGTCCGAATAATGTTCCCAAATCGACATTCACGCGCGCACTCCTCGCTACCCGTTCCACAAGCCCATCCTGCACTTATTGCCATGCAGAACTATTGAATAAAAGCCGAAATGGGGGGAATTCGTTTAAAAAACCGCCATTTAGACAGCATACGTAAGACACTACGTTAAATCGTAGCAATAAGAATGCGGCGATGTAAAGGTATTTCGCTGAGGGAATATTAGCCAAGGTGCCGCATTCGCCACACTATATTTGCCTATCGACATGTAAGTTGTCGGTAAATCCACGCGAACTGCAAATGGCTGCCGCTTGACGGCGAGCCTGGGCGGCGCCACTGTCTTATAATGAATTTCTTCAATTTGTTTCGCAAAGCTCGCATGACTTCCAGCCCGAAGGACCATTCCGCACCACAGCAAGCCCCGGCCCGCCGTTCGCCCAAGCGTATCGCGCTCCTGATATTGGGAGCCCTGGCCGGCACCGCCATGATCGTCGTGCTCGTGATCGTATTCGCCCTGGCGATGGCCTACCCCAACCTGCCTTCGCTCGACACGCTGACCGACTACCGGCCCAAGATGCCGCTGCGGGTGTTCTCGGCCGATAACGTCCTGATCGGCGAATTCGGCGAGGAGCGCCGCACCCTGGTGCACATCCAGGACATCCCGCCACTGATGAAGAAGGCGGTGCTGGCGATCGAGGATGCCGGCTTCTACGAGCACGGCGGCGTCGACTACCTCGGCATCATGCGTGCGGCCGCGCGCAACCTGACCGGCGGCGCGCGCCAGGGCGCCTCCACCATCACCCAGCAGGTGGCGCGCAACTTCTTCCTGTCCTCCGAGCAGACCTACAAGCGCAAGGCCTACGAGGTGCTGCTGGCATGGAAGATCGAGAAGAACATGACCAAGGACCAGATCCTCGAGGTCTACATGAACCAGATCTACCTGGGCCAGCGCGCGTTCGGCTTCTCGTCGGCGGCGCAGATCTACTTCGGCAAGGAGCTCAAGGACATCTCGATCGCGGAGGCGGCGATGCTGGCCGGCCTGCCCAAGGCGCCATCGGCGTACAACCCGGTGGTCAACCCGAAGCGCGCGAAGATCCGCCAGCAGTACATCCTTCAGCGCATGCGCGACCTGGGCTACATCACCCCGGCCCAGTACGAGCAGGCCAGGAACGAGGAGATCAAGATCAAGACCGACTCCAGCGAGTTCGGGGTGCATGCCGAGTACGTGGCCGAGATGGCGCGCCAGCTGGTGTACGAGCAGTTCAAGGAGGACACCTACACGCGTGGTCTGAACGTGTTCACCACGATCACCAAGTCGGACCAGGACGCCGCCTACCTCGCGTTGCGCAAGGGCGTGATGGACTACGAGCGCCGCCAGCCCTACCGCGGCCCGGAAGGCTATATCGACATCCCGGAGAACAAGGAAGAAGCGGACGAGGCGATCGAGACCGAGCTGGCCGACCATCCGGACAGCGACAACATCGCCGCGGCGATGGTGCTCAAGGCCTCGCCGACCCAGGTGCTGGCGGTGACCGCGTCCGGCGAAGAGATCAAGATCAGCGGCAAGGGGCTCGACTTCGCCAAGGGCTGGCTGTCGGCCAAGGCCGCCGCCAACCGCCGCATCAGCCGCGGAGCGGTGATCCGCGTGATGCAGGACGCGAAAGCCGATTGGGCCATCACCCAGCTGCCGCAGATCGAGTCGGCCTTCATTGCGGTGGACACGCAAGACGGCGCGATCCGCGCGCTGGTGGGCGGCTTCGACTACAACCGCAACAAGTTCAACCACGTCACCCAGGCATGGCGCCAGCCGGGTTCCTCGTTCAAGCCGTTCATCTATTCGGCTTCGCTGGAACGCGGCCTGTCGCCGGCCACCATCGTGGATGACTCGCCGATCTCGTTCGACGCCGGCCAGACCGGCGGCCAGGCCTGGGAGCCGAAGAACTACGACAACAACTACGAGGGCCCGATCACCATGCGGCGCGGTCTGATGCGCTCCAAGAACATGGTCTCGATCCGCATCCTGCACAAGATCGGCGCCAGCTACGGCCAGGAATACGCGACCCGCTTCGGCTTCGACGCCGACAAGAACCCGCCCTACCTGACGCTGGCGCTGGGCGCGGGCGCGACCACGCCGCTACAGATGGCGGGCGCGTACGCAGTGTTCGCCAATGGCGGCTACCGTATCAATCCTTACCTGATTTCGAAGGTGACCGATGCCAACGGCAAGGTGCTGTCGCAGGCGGTGCCGGAGAAGGCCGGGGTGCCGGGCAACCGCGTGATCGACGCGCGCAATGCCTTCCTGATCGACAGCATGCTGCGCGACGTGGTCCGTGGCGGCACCGCGACGCGCGCGCTGCAGCTCAAGCGCACCGACCTGGCCGGCAAGACCGGCACCACCAACGATTCGATGGATGCATGGTTCGCCGGCTACCACCCGCGCGTGGCGGCGATCGCCTGGATCGGCTACGACCAGCCGAAGCCGCTGGGCAGCCGCGAGACCGGCGGCGGCCTGGCGCTGCCGATCTGGATCGACTACATGAAGCAGGCGCTCAAGGGCGAGCCGGTGGTGGAGCGCGAAGTGCCGCCGGGGCTGATCAATGTGGAAGGCGAGTGGTACTACGAAGAGAATCCGCCGGGAACCGGGGTGACCTCGCTGATCGACGGGCCGGCGCCCGAGGTGCCGGTGGCGAAACCGCCTGAAGCCATCAAGAACGAGCTGTTCTAACAGTTGCCTCGTCATCCCCGCGGAGGCGGGGACCCATGCTGAATTCGCGAAGTTGCTAATTATGCGACTCCGGTAACTCAATATGGGTCCCCGCGTCCGCGGGGATGACGCTTTTCGGGCTGCGACTGCTTGCTGCCCCATGTCTCAGCAGGGGTCCCCGCGTGCGCGGGGATGACGGCGGCTTACAGCTTGACGGGGGTGCCGGACTGCTCCGAGACGAGCTGCGACAGGTCCTCATACAGTTCGTTACCGCTGCGCGTGTCCAGCCACTTGCCCCCGTCCATCCGGTAGTGGAAACCGCCCGATCGCGCGGCCACCCACATCTCCTTCATCGGCGCCTGGCTGTTGACGATGATCTTCGAGCCGTTGCGGATGAATTCGATCTCCAGCACGTTGCCGCTGCGCTTGCACTCCACGTCGATCATGTCGTCGTCGCACAGCTTGTCCATCTTGGTCTCGATCGCGTCGAGAACCGTTTCTGCCTGCACCAAAAATTCTGATTCGGTCATGCTACACTCCGGATGTCATTTATTAATACGTGATTCTAAACGTGAAGCCCTCAACCGCGCTCAAATCCGCCGTCGCGTTCGTGGCAGCCGGCGTACTTGCCGCGTGCGGCCAGACCGGCGACCTGTACCTGCCGCAGAAGCCGGCCATCCCGGCCAAGCCGGTGCAGCATGGCGGCGCCACCGCGATTTCGCCGACCACCACGGTCACCCCTCCTCCTTCGAACTAAGCTTTATGTCGCACTTCTCCTACCAAGACGGCGTCCTGCATGCCGACCAGGTCGCGCTCGACCGCGTCGCCGAACAATTCGGCACCCCGACTTACGTGTATTCCAAATCGGCGCTGCTCGAGAACTTCAACTCATACGCTGGCGCCTGCAAGAGCCGCGACGCGCTGGTCTGCTACGCGATGAAGGCGAACTCGAACCTGGCGATCCTCGACCTGCTGGCACGCGAAGGCGCCGGCTTCGACATCGTCTCGGGCGGCGAACTGCTGCGCGTGATCGCGGCCGGCGGCGACCCGCGCAAGGTGATCTTCTCCGGCGTCGGCAAGACGGTCGATGAAATGCGCCTGGCGCTGGACAAGGGCATCCTGTGCTTCAACGTGGAGTCGATCCCCGAGCTGCACCGCCTCAATGAAGTCGCGGGCCAGATGGGCAAAAAGGCGCCGGTATCGCTGCGCGTGAACCCGAACGTGGACGCCAAGACCCACCCGTACATCGCGACCGGCCTGAAGGCCAACAAGTTCGGCGTGGCGTTCGACGATGCGCTGGAGACCTACCGCACCGCCGCATCGCTGCCTAACCTGTCGGTGCAAGGCATCGACTGCCACATCGGCTCGCAGCTGCTGGACGACGCGCCGCTGCTGGAAGCGCTGGACAAGCTGATCGAACTGATCGACACGCTCGGCGACGAAGGCATCGTGCTGCACCACCTCGACATCGGCGGCGGCATCGGCATCTCGTACGGCGAAGCCGGCGAAGCGCAGCCGGTGCCGGTGGGCGACTACGTCGCGCGCCTGTATGAGCGTATCGACGCGTGGCGCAACGAACGCCATGGCGGCAAGCCGATCAAGCTGATTTTCGAACCGGGCCGCTCCATCGTGGGCGACACCGGCGTGCTGCTGACCAAAATCGAATTCCTCAAGCCGGGCCAGGAGAAGAACTTCTGCGTGGTCGATGCGGCGATGAACGACCTGATGCGCCCTGCCCTGTACCAGGCGTGGATGGACATGAAGCCGGTGCGCCCGCGCGAAGGCGATGCGCATGCCTACGACGTGGTCGGCCCGGTATGCGAATCGGGAGACTGGCTGGCGCGCGAGCGCGAGCTGGTGGTGGAGCCGGGCGACCTGCTGGCGGTGATGCAGGCCGGCGCTTATGGCTTCACCATGTCCTCCAACTACAACACGCGCGGCCGCGCGGCGGAAGTGATCGTCGATGGCGACAAGCTGCATCTCGTGCGCAAGCGCGAGAACCCGGCCGACCTGTTCGCGCTCGAATCCACCATCAGATAATCCGTCATCCCCGCGGACGCGGGGATGACCTTAGCCGCGCCGGCGCCAGTACAGGCGCAAGCCGAGCAGGACGGCCACGATCACCCCGAATATCGCTGGCTCGGCGAAGTCGTTTTTCCCGGCCCGCATCCACCAGAAGTGCAGGATGCCGAGCGGCGCGATCACGTAGATCAGGCGGTGCAGCCACTGCCAGCGCTTGCCGCCGATCCGCTTCATCATCGAGTTGGTGCTGGTCAGCGCCAGCGGAATCAGGAGCACGAATGCAATGAAGCCGACCGTGATGAACGGCCGCTTGAGCACGTCGCGCCACATCGCCGCGAAGTCGAAGAAGTGGTCGAACCAGATGAAGGCCGTGAAGTGCAGCAGCGCGTAGAAGAAGGCGAATAGTCCCAGCATCCTGCGCATGCGCGCCAGCCAGTTCCAGCCGGTCAGCTTCCGCAAAGGCGTCACCGCCAGCGTGATGCACAACATGTACAGCGTCCAGTCGCCGGTGCCGCGCGTGATGAATTCGATCGGCTCGACCAGCTCCCCTTCGACCACGAGATACGCAATGCGCAGGAAGGGCAGCAGCGCCAGCGCGAACAGCGCGTACTTGAGCAGCGCCACCTTGCGCGGCGCCAGCGCGGACAAGGACGCGAATGCGCTCGCCATCAGTAGAACTTTTTCAGGTCCATGCCCGCATACAGCCGCGCGACTTCAGGGTAGCCATTGAACATCAGCGTATCGCGCTTGCGCTTGAAGAAGCCGTCCTCGCCGATGCGCCGCTCGCTCGCCTGCGACCAGCGCGGGTGGTCCACCCGCGGATTCACGTTGGCGTAGAAGCCGTATTCATCCGGCGCCGACACGTTCCATGAGGTGCGCGGCTGGTCTTTGACGAAGCGGATCTTCACGATCGATTTGCCGGACTTGAAGCCGTACTTCCACGGCACGATCACGCGCACCGGGGCGCCGTTCTGGTTCGGCAGCACCTGGCCGTACATGCCGACGGTGAGCAGCGTGAGCGGATGCATGGCCTCGTCCATGCGCAGGCCC
>DASWYE010000045.1:0-3804 GCA_036405115.1 Telluria sp.
ACGGTGGCGCGCCAGCAGCAGGCGCTGGACCGCTGGAGCCCGCCGGCGGGCGATCTTTACGCCGCGCTGGCCCGCGCCACTGCCCTGCTGGCCGCACGCAAGCACGGGCCAGGCGGCGATGCGCCGGCCCCACATCCGTAAAAAGTTGAACTAAAGAATCGACAAAGTCGCTAAACAGCAATAAGCTGCTTGGATTAGTAGACCACAAGTCTCGCCACGGAAAATTAGCGGCCGCACATTCCATGCTGCCGAGGAGACAATATGCTGTTCCTGAAAAGTACAACTGTAACCAAAGCACCCGGCATCTACGATCTCGACATCGCAGCCAAGCCGCCGGGCAAGACCTTCGGCGTATTCCTGGCCACCGATCCGGACAATCCGCCGACCGGGGTGCTGTCCGCGCTGGCCGCCCTGGGCTTCCAGAACACCTACCGCCAGAGCTACACCCACAAGGACAAGGGCAAGGTGCTCGACCTGCATTTCCAGAAGGATGGCACCGACCTGTTCAAGGGCTGGAAGACCGAGGAATGCGAGGCCAACCTGGCCGCGCTGGAACAGATCTTCGCCGCCATCGGCATCAAGCCGGCGCCGCGCGTGATGTCGCTGGCGGAAGCCTACCGCTGATCGCGGCTGCGCGCGCGCCGGCGCGCAGGGAGTAATGATGGACAGGATCGAACTGCCCGATGCCGAACTGGGCTACCTGGCGCGGCTGCCCCTGTCCCGGCCGCCGGACGAAGTCCTGCAGCTTCTCATTGCCGGCACCGCCTGGCGGGCCGAGACCGTGACCGTGTTCGGCAGGCGGCACCTGCAGCCGCGCCTGAGCGCGTGGCACGGCGAGCGGCGCTATACCTATTCCGGACTTACCCTCGACCCGCTGCCCTGGACGCCGCTGCTGCTGGAGATCAAGGCGGCCGTTGAGGCCGCTTGCGGCGCGCAGTTCAATAGCGTCCTGCTGAATTACTACCGTGACGGGCGCGACAGCATGGGCATGCACAGCGACGACGAGCCCGAACTCGGTCCGTCACCGGTGATCGCCTCGGTCAGTTTCGGCGAGGAGCGCGCCTTCATCCTGCGCCACCGGACCCTGCGCCAGACCCGCAAGCTGGTGCTGGCCAGCGGCAGCCTGCTGGTCATGCGTGGTGCGACCCAGCATCACTGGCAGCACGGCATCAACAAGTCCACACGCCCGATGGGGCCGCGCGTGAACCTAACTTTCCGCAATATCCTCCGATAAGCCGGCAACTGCGCCTATCTTACTGCTGACTTGGCAGTCAATTATTTACACTTTCTTACATATTTACACGGGCGCCCGTTAGACTTGTCATTTTGCCGATGCTATCTTGGGCACCTCGCGATTCGGCGGAATCGCGACCCAGGAAACGACACAAATGAAAAGGATTCGGAAAATGAAAAAGATTCTCCTCGCCCTGGTTGCTGGAGCGACCACCTTCGGCGCAGCGCACGCGCACGCGCAAATGTCCCAGATGCTGCAACGTCCCTATGTCGGTATCGGCGTGGCCAACTCCGACCGTGAATCGAATATCGCCGGCGCGACCGGCGACGGCTGGAAGGCTTCCGGCAAGGTGTTCGGCGGCCTGCAGTTCGACGAAACCTTCGGCGCCGAGCTCGGTTATACCGACTTCCGCGAGAGCACCATCCACTACACCATTGCCAACGTGCCGGGCCGCGTGAGCGCCAAGGGCGAAGCCTGGTACCTGGCCGGCAAGGCCACCGCCCCGCTCAACGACCAGTTCTCGATCTACGGCAAGCTGGGCCTCACCCGCACCAAGTGGGAGCAAACCGGGGCCGGCTCCGGTAACAACCTGTTCCGCAAGGATCATGACACCGAGGGCTACCTGGCGGTGGGCGGCGAATGGCGTGTCACCGAACGCGTCGGCGTGTCGCTGGAATACGAGCGCTATGGCAAGAGCAAGGCTTTCGGTCCGAAGCCGAACGTCTGGAGCATTAACGCCAACTACCGCTTCTGATCCCCCGTCATCCCCGCGTTCGCGGGGGATGACGAGATGGCGGTAACGAAAAAAAGGGCCCGAAATGGGCCCTTTTTGCGCTATCTGCGCGGATCTGGCGCTAACTGTGGCGATCCGACGGCAACGCGGCAATACCGGCGCCAACTGTGCCGTATCGCCGCCAACCGCCGAGATCTGTTGCGATCTGCGGCGATCCGGGCCGATCAGTGGCTGAGCGGCTTGTAACGGATGCGCTTCGGCTTGGCGCCTTCTTCGCCCAGGCGCTTCTTCTTGTCCGCTTCGTATTCCTGGTAGTTGCCGTCGAAGAAGGTGACTTGCGAGTTGCCTTCGAACGCGAGGATGTGGGTCGCGATGCGGTCCAGGAACCAGCGGTCGTGCGAGATCACCATCACGCTGCCGGCGAACTCGAGCAGCGCGTCTTCCAGCGCGCGCAGGGTTTCCACGTCGAGGTCGTTGGACGGTTCGTCCAGCAGCAGGACGTTGCCGCCCATCAGCAGCGTCTTGGCCAGGTGCAGGCGGCCGCGCTCACCGCCGGACAGGTTGCCCACCAGCTTCTGCTGGTCCGAGCCCTTGAAGTTGAAGCGGCCCAGGTAGGCGCGCGACGGCATGTCGAAGCGGCCGACCTGCAGCATGTCGGCGCCGCCGGTCACGTCTTCGAACACGGTCTTGCCGTCGGCCAGGTTGTCGCGCGACTGGTCGACCATCGAGACCTTGGCGGTCTGGCCGATCACCACTTCGCCCGAATCGGGCTGCTCCTTGCCGGTAATCATGCGGAACAGGGTCGACTTGCCGGCGCCGTTCGGGCCGATGATGCCGACGATGGCGCCCGGCGGCACGGTGAACGACAGGTTGTCGATCAGCAGGCGGTCGCCAAACGCCTTCGAGACGTTCTTGAACTCGATCGCTTCGTTGCCGAGACGCTCAGCCACAGGGATGAAGATCTCCTGGGTCTCGTTGCGCTTCTGGTATTCGTATTCGGACAGCTCGTTGAAGCGGGCCAGGCGGGCCTTGGACTTGGCCTGGCGCGCCTTCGGGTTCTGGCGCGACCACTCCAGTTCCTTGGCCAGCGCCTTCTGGCGTGCCGATTCGTTCGCTTCTTCCTGTTTCAGGCGCGCCTGCTTCTGGTCCAGCCAGGAGCTGTAGTTGCCCTTCCATGGAATGCCGCTGCCGCGGTCCAGTTCCAGGATCCATTCGGCCGCGTTGTCGAGGAAGTAGCGGTCGTGGGTGATGCCCACCACGGTGCCCGGGAAGCGCAGCAGGAACTGCTCCAGCCACTCGACAGATTCGGCGTCCAGGTGGTTGGTCGGCTCGTCCAGCAGCAGCATGTCCGGTTTGCTCAGCAGCAGCTTGCACAGCGCCACGCGGCGTTTTTCACCGCCCGACAGCACGCCGATCTTCTGGTCCCAGGGCGGCAGGCGCAGCGCGTCGGCGGCCATTTCCATCTGCAGGTTCAGGTTGCCGCCGTCGGCCGCGGCGATGATCGATTCGAGGCGCTCCTGCTCCTTGGCGAGGGCGTCGAAGTCGGCGTCCGGTTCGGCGTAGGCGGCGTACACGGCTTCCAGCTTGGCCTGGGCTTCGAAGGCTTCGCCCAGGCCGCTTTCCACTTCCTGGCGTACGGTCTTTTCCGGATCGAGCTGCGGTTCCTGCGGCAGGTAGCCGATGTTCAGGCCCGGCATCG
The DNA here is from genome assembly GCA_036405115.1 of Telluria sp. Taxonomy (GTDB): domain Bacteria; phylum Pseudomonadota; class Gammaproteobacteria; order Burkholderiales; family Burkholderiaceae_D; genus Telluria. Next base: position 3,667 of record DASWYE010000045.1, read on the forward strand.
GGCGCGCTTCGCCCTGGATGTCGGTGTCGATGCCGGCCATGATCTTCAGCAGGGTCGACTTGCCCGAGCCGTTCAGGCCCAGCACGCCGATCTTCGCGCCCGGGAAGAAGGAAAGCGAGATGTCTTTCAGGATCTGGC
>DASWYE010000046.1:0-3104 GCA_036405115.1 Telluria sp.
TGCTTACGGTCTTTCACGCCCTGGGTATCCAGTGCACCGCGGACCATGTGGTAACGCACACCTGGCAAGTCTTTCACACGACCGCCGCGCAGCAGCACGACCGAGTGTTCCTGCAGGTTGTGGCCTTCACCGCCGATGTACGAAATGACTTCGAAACCGTTGGTCAGGCGCACTTTGGCGACTTTACGAAGTGCCGAGTTCGGCTTCTTCGGCGTGGTGGTGTACACACGGGTGCACACGCCGCGCTTTTGCGGGCAGTTTTCCAGTGCCGGCGATTTGCTCTTCACGATCGTAGCGACGCGTGGTTTGCGAATCAGTTGATTGATGGTTGGCATCGTTATAAATCCAACAAAATGTACTGCTTGATTAACAAATCCGGATTTTCATCCGGGGACTAAAACTTGGGTCCCGATGCTGGACATGGAAGACGCCGAAAGCCACTCACTGGGGAGCGGCGCCGCAATGCGTAAACGATGTGCAGAATAAAATCGAGAACTCGCGAGTATAGACCGGACCTATGGCCGGGTCAACTTGTTTACCGCTCGCGGCGGTGGGCCGGCGGGGCCGGGGCGGCTATTGTATCGCAGCTGCGACAGCGGGGCCGCCGCGCCCGGAGGAGCGACTGTCTATATATATAGGGACGCAGACTGTATATATATGCAGCATTCACCGATACAATACGCGCTCCCTCCGTCACCCCCGCGAACGCGGGGGCCCCTGCCGAGTGTGCCGAAGGGGTACTGTTATCCCATAGGTAAGCTCAGCAGGGGTCCCCGCGTGCGCGGGGATGACGGTTCGAACCTTACCGATAATTCATGCGACAACTGCTGCGGCCCGTAAATCTGTACCTGCTCCTGACCTATGTGGCGCTGTCGGCGATCCCCTTCGTGCCGCTGCTGTTCGGACGCACGGTGGCGCGCCCCTGGCAGGTGATCGGCGTCGAGCTGCTGGCGTGGATCGCCGCCTGGGCCGTCTTCAAGCGCCCGGCGTGGTTCCACCTGCTGCTGCTGCCCGCCTTCCTGGCGCTGCCCACCGAGGTCTACCTGTTCCGCTTCTACGGCCAGGGCATCTCCACCCACCACCTGGGCATCATCGCCGAGACCAGCCCGATGGAAGCGATGGAGTTCCTCGGCTCGACCGTCTGGCTGATGGTGGCGGTGCTGGTGGGCGTGCTCGCCTGGTGGGGCGCCACCTTCCGTCTGGCGCTGCGCACGCGCGACCTGGACTGGACCGACTCCTCGCGCTGGATCGGGCTGGCCTCGATGGTGCTGGCTGCCGGCGTGCTCGCCTACGGCCATGAGTTCGGCATCGCCGCGCGCCCTGTGCAGGGGGCACTTCCGGCTGGCGTCCATCTTGCCAAGACGGCCAGCGACGAGGAAGTCGATCCGGCCGACGCCAGCGTACCCGGCGCCGGCAGGACCGGCCTGGGGTGGCCGCAGCTGCCTTACTGGGCCCGGCTGCCGTTCGAATTCGATGCGTTCGCCCACTCCTGGCCGTTCGGCGTGATGGCGCGCGGCGTGGACTTCTACAAGGAACGCGTCTACCTGGCGGAGCTGGACCAGCGCTCCAGCGCCTTCCGCTTCGGCGCGCAGCAGCTGGTGGAGGACAACACGCCCGAGATCGTGGTGATGGTGCTGGGCGAATCGGCGCGTGCAGACCGCTGGAGCCTGAACGGCTACGCGCGCGAGACCAACCCGCTGCTCGCGCAGCAGGCCAACCTGGTCAACCTGCCGGACGTGATCACGTCCGTCTCCGCCACCCGCCTGTCGGTCCCGGTGATCATCTCGCGCAAGCCGGCCACCAGAGCCTGAAGGACGGCTTCGTCGAAAAGTCCTTCCTCACCGCGTTCAAGGAAGCGGGCTTCAAGACCTTCTGGCTGTCGAACCAGATCTCGTTCGGCAAATTCGATACGCCGGTGTCGGTGTTCGCGCGCGAAGCGGACGTGGTGCAGTTCCTGAACCTGGGCGGCTTCACCAACACTTCCAACCACGACGCGATCCTGTTCGACCCGCTGAAGATCGCGATGGACGACCCCTCGCCCAAGAAGCTGATCGTGCTGCACACGCTGGGCAGCCACTGGAACTACAGCCACCGCTACCCGAAGGAGTTCGACAAGTGGCAGCCCTCGCTGTTCGGCGTCGACAAGCCGGCCTACACCAGCCTCGCGATCAAGCCGCAGCTGAACAACAGCTACGACAGCTCGGTGCTGTACACGGACTGGTTCCTGTCCTCCGTGATCGACACCCTCAAGGATTCGAAGCAGCTGAGCTCCATGCTGTACGTGGCCGACCACGGGCAGACCCTGTACGACAAGAGCTGCACCCTCGCCTTCCACGGCCACAACACGAAGTACGAATTCCACGTGCCGGCCTTCGTCTGGTACTCCGACGAGTATGCGGGGCGCTACCCGGACAAGGTGAAGCAGCTGCGCCGGCACCGCAAGGCGCGGCTGTCGACCGAGAACATGTTCCACACCCTGCTCGACCTGGGCAACGTGCACTACCCGGGCGAGCGGCTCGAATGGAGCTTCGTCAACCCGCGCTTCAAGCTGCACAAGCGCTACGTCGACAGCTACGGCTGGACCAACTACGACAACGCCACCATCCGCGGCGACTGCGCCGAAGTCATCGACAAGGGCCGCCCCATCAAGCAGTAAAAAATGGGGGTAGACCCCATTTTCAGTATAGGATGCCCGATAACTGAAAATAAAGGGATTGCATGAGCAAGACAGCGCGAGTACCCGCGATCGATGTGATGCGCGGTTTCGTCATCGCGCTGATGGCGCTCGATCATGTGCGCGATTATTTCGGGCCGGCGATGTTCGATCCGACCAACCTGGCCGCCACCACGCCCGAGTGGTTCTGGACGCGCTGGATCACGCACCTGTGCGCAGCGACTTTCGTCCTGCTGGCGGGCAGCTCGGCCTTCCTGCGCGGCACCAGCACCGGCCTGCCGGCGCTGTCGAAATATCTCGCCACGCGCGGGCTGATGCTGATCGCGCTGGAGGTTACCTGGATCTCGTTCAGCTGGCAGTTCGGCTTCGGCGCCGTGATCCTGCAGGTACTGTGGGCGCTCGGCGTCGGCATGATCGCGCTGGCCGCGCT
>DASWYE010000047.1:0-7730 GCA_036405115.1 Telluria sp.
GCTGCGCCGCCTCGGCCAGTTGTGCCAGGCTCGCACCATGCTGGACGAAGCGCTGGCGATCCTGCGGCCGCTGGCGAACGGGCGCAATTACGCGCTGGCGCTGCGCTACCTGGGCGAGCTCTCGCTCGACCAGAAGGATTATGCAGGGGCGCTGGACGCGTTCCGCCGGCTGGACGAACGTGCGCTGGCACTGGACCAGGCCGACTTCCGCAGCACTGCCCTGCGCGGCCAGGCCCATGCCCTTTCGCTGCTGGGACGCGCCGCACAGGCGCGCGACGCCGCACTGGAGGCCGAAGCGCTGGCACGCGGCCCGGACAACCTGCCCAACCGGGTGGCAGCGCTGCGCGTGCTGGCCATGATTCATGCCAGCCATGCGCTGCCCGACCCCGAAGGGATGCAGGAACCGACCGCCGTGCTGCACTACCTGCACGCCGCGCTGGCGGCCGGATCCGGGATCGAGGGCTACCTGGTGCCGGGCGAGCTGCTCGACGCGATGGCGGGCGAATACGCCCGGCTGGGCGAGTACCGGCGCGCGTGGGAAATCGCGACCGAGGCATCGGCCACGCGCGAGCGCACTTACAGCCGCGAAGCTAACAGCCGCGCGATCGCCATGCGGGTGCAGAACCAGACCGACCGCGCCCGCAACGAGGGCCAGCACCTGCGCCGCCTGGCCGAATCGGAGGCGCGCCGCGCCGAGGTCCTGCAGCGCACCAGCAGCACCCTGGAACGCCTGTCGGCGATTGGCCGCGAAGTCACCGCGCAGCTCGAGCCATCCGCGGTGTTCGATGCACTCAACCGCCACATCCATGGGCTGCTGCCGGCCACCACCTTCGCGATCTACCTGACCGACCCCGGCGGCACCATGCTGGTGCGGGCGTTCGGCGTCGAACTGGGCCAGCCGATGGCGGAAAATTCGTTCTCGCTGTCCAATCCGGTTGCCTACACCGTGCGCTGCCTGCACGAACGCGAGGAGATCTACATCGCCAACTGGGCCGATACGCCCAACCGCTACGTGGTCCCGGGCACGGTGGAAAACATGACCGCCCTGTTCGGCCCCCTGGTCGCGGGCGAGCGCGTGATCGGCGTGATGACCGTGCAGGCACGCGAAGCCGATGCGTACGGCGACATCGAACGGCTGGTGTTCCGGACCCTGTGCGCCTACGGCGCCATTGCGCTCGACAACGCACGCGCCTATACCCAGCTGCGCGACGCGCAGTCCCAGCTGGTGGCCCAGGAAAAGCTGGCCGCCCTCGGCGCGCTCATGGCGGGGGTCGCCCACGAGCTGAATACGCCGATCGGCAACAGCCTGCTGATCGCCAGCACGCTGCAGGACCGCACCGCCGAAGTGGCGAAAATGGTCGCCGGCGGCACGCTGCGGCGTTCGGACCTGGACCGCTATATCGGGGATGCCACCGAAGCGTCGGAGCTGGCGCTGCGCGGCCTGGCCAGCGCCGCCTCGCTGGTCAACAGCTTCAAGCAGGTGGCGGTCGACCGCACCACCGAGCAGCGTCGCGGTTTCGACCTGCGCCAGGTGTGCGAGGAGATCGTCGCCACCATGATGAACCGCGTGCGCGCGGCCGGGCATGCCATCTCGATCGAGGTGCCGGCCGGGCTGGCGCTGGACAGCTATCCGGGCCCGTTCGGCCAGGTGATCACGAACTTCATCAACAACGCACTGCTGCACGCATTCGAGGGGCGGCGCGGCGGCAGCATGAAGATCGCGGCGCGCCCGCTGGGCGATGGCTGGCTCCAGGTGCAGTTCAGCGACGACGGCTGCGGCATCCCGCCGGAGAATCTGGGCCGCATCTACGACCCGTTCTTCACCACCAAACTGGGGCAAGGCGGCAGTGGACTTGGCCTGTCGGTCAGCTACAACATCGTCACCGCGCTGCTGGGCGGGCGGGTGTCGGCCGACAGCGATGCGAATGGCACCACCTTCACGCTCGAGCTGCCGGTGGCCGCCCCGGCCAGCGCACAGGCCGAACCCGAGGCCATCTTCTGACCGGCGGGCGGATTCTGCCGCCCGCGTGCGCCAGTCGCACCCCGAATTGCCAAAACCCGTATAATTGACGGGCTAAACAGCTATGAAAGATCGTCCGCGCCCTGCCGCGGGCTGACCACCCTCGTCTCTTATGACAACCAACAAATCGATCAGGCACTTCCTCCAGTTCTCGGACTTCACGCGTGAAGAATTCGAGTACGTGATCAAGCGCGCCGCCATCATCAAGCACAAGTTCAAGAACTACGAGATCTACCATCCGCTGGTCGACCGTACCCTCGTCATGGTGTTCGAGAAGAACTCGACCCGTACCCGCCTGTCGTTCGAGGCCGGCATGCACCAGCTGGGCGGCGCGGCAATCTACCTGAACACCCGCGATTCCCAGCTCGGGCGCGGCGAACCGGTGGAAGACGCCGGCCAGGTGATGTCGCGCATGTGCGACATCATCATGGTGCGCACCTTCGGGCAGGAGATCATCGAGCGCTTCGCGGCCAACTCGCGCGTCCCCGTCATCAACGGCCTCACCAACGAGCACCACCCGTGCCAGGTGCTGGCCGACGTGTTCACCTACCATGAGCACCGCGGTTCCATCAGCGGCAAGACCGTGGCGTGGATCGGCGACGCCAACAACATGCTGTATTCGTGGCTGCAGGCCGCCGAAGTGTTCGGGTTCCACCTGAACGTGGCGACGCCGAAGGGTTATGACATCGACATGTCGCTGGTTTCGACCAGGCGCTTCACCTTATTCGACGACCCGCGCGACGCCTGCAACGGCGCGGACCTGGTCAACACCGACGTGTGGACCAGCATGGGCTACGAGAAGGAAAACGCGGAGCGCCTGGAGGCCTTCGCCGGCTTCATCGTGGACGACGAAAAGATGGCGCGCGCCCACAAGGACGCGCTGTTCATGCACTGCCTGCCCGCGCACCGCGGCGAGGAAGTGGCGGCCAGCGTGATCGACGGACCGCAGTCGGTGGTCTGGGACGAAGCGGAAAACCGCCTGCACGTCCAGAAGGCCCTGATCGAATACCTGCTGCTCGGACAGCTCCCAGACTAATCCCCCTCCAAACGGAATCACCATGAGCGACGTTAAAAAAGTAGTGCTTGCCTACTCGGGCGGCCTTGACACATCTGTCATCCTGAAATGGCTGCAGGACCACTATCAATGCGAGATCGTGACCTTCACCGCGGACCTCGGCCAGGGCGAAGAGCTCGAGCCGGCACGCGCGAAAGCGATCAAGTTCGGCATCAAGCCCGAGAACATCTACATCGACGACGTACGCGAAGAATTCGTGCGCGACTTCGTATTCCCGATGTTCCGCGCGAACACCGTGTACGAAGGCGAATACCTGCTCGGCACCTCGATCGCGCGCCCGCTGATCGCCAAGCGCCTGATCGAAATCGCCAACGAGACCGGCGCCGACGCCATCTCGCACGGCGCCACCGGCAAGGGCAACGACCAGGTCCGCTTCGAACTGGGCGCCTACGCGCTCAAGCCGGACGTCAAGATCATCGCCCCGTGGCGCGAGTGGGACCTGCTGTCGCGCGAGAAGCTGCTCAAGTACGCGGAAGACGCGGGCATCGAGATCGACATGAAGCACAAGGCCGGCGGCGCGCCCTACTCGATGGACGCCAACCTGCTGCACATCTCCTTCGAAGGCCGCCACCTGGAGAACCCGGAAGCGGAAGCCGAGGAATCGATGTGGCGCTGGACCGTCAGCCCGGAAGCGGCGCCTGACGCGGCCGAGTACCTCGACATCGAATACGAGCAGGGCGACATCGTCGCGCTGAACGGCAAGCGCATGTCGCCTGCCACCGTGCTGGCGGAACTGAACCGCCTGGGCGGCAAGCACGGCATCGGCCGCCTCGACCTGGTCGAGAACCGCTATGTCGGCATGAAGTCGCGCGGCTGCTACGAGACGCCGGGCGGCACCATCATGCTGAAGGCGCACCGCGCGATCGAATCGATCACGCTGGACCGCGAAGTGGCGCACCTGAAGGACGACCTGATGCCGCGCTACGCCGAGATGATCTACAACGGCTACTGGTGGTCGCCGGAGCGCGTCGCGCTGCAGGTGCTGATCGACCACACCCAGCAGACCGTGAACGGCTGGGTGCGCGTCAAGCTCTACAAGGGCAACGTGATCGTGGTCGCGCGCGACTCCAAGACCGATTCGCTGTTCGACAAGAACATCGCGACCTTCGACGAGGACTTCGGCGCCTACAACCAGGCCGACGCCGGCGGCTTCATCAAGCTGAACGCGCTGCGCATGCGCATCGCCGCCTCCGCCCGCGCCAAGCGCAAATAAAGGACGGGGGACTGTCCCCAAAGGGGACTGTCCCCGGCTCTTTGGCGGAATCCGCCATAACATGGTCGATTCCGCCAAAAAGAAACCGCCTTTCAGGCGGTTTTTTTTATGCAGGACGTGGCGGAATCGGCCAGAAAATGTGCGATTCCGCCAAGTCGAATCAAATGAAAACCGGTTCGGGCTCGAGCGCCACCCCGTAGCGGGCCTGCACGTCGGCCTGAATGGCGCGCGCCAGCGCCACCACATCGGCGCCGGTGGCGCCGCCGCGGTTGACCAGCACCAGCGCCTGTTTCTCGTAGACGCCCGCGTTGCCGAGCGATTTGCCCTTCCAGCCGCACTGGTCGATCAGCCAGCCGGCGGCCAGCTTCTCGCTGCCGTCCGCCTGCGCGTGGTGCACCAGGGCCGGGAAGCGTTCGAGCAGCGCGGCGCACTGCGCCTGCGGCACGACCGGATTCTTGAAGAAGCTGCCCGCGTTGCCGATCACTGCGGGGTCGGGCAGCTTGCGGCTGCGGATCGCGATCACCGCCTCGCTCACGCGGCGCGGATCGGGCGCCTGCACGCCTTCCAGCTCGCGCGCCAGTTCGGCGTAGCCCAGGTTGGCCGTCCAGCGCCTGGGCAGCGCGAAGGTCACGTCCAGCACGATCAGCCCCGCCCCTTGCGCATGCTTGAAGATGCTGTCGCGGTAGCCGAAGCGGCATTCGGCCCCCGTCAGCGTGCGCAATTCGCCGCGCGCCGTGTCATACGCGGTCAGCGAGTGGAACACGTCCTTGATCTCCGTTCCATAGGCGCCGATGTTCTGGATCGGCGCCGCCCCGACCGTACCGGGAATGAGCGACAGGTTTTCCAGCCCGCCCAGCCCCTGCTCCAGCGTCCATTGCACGAAGCCGTGCCAGTTCTCGCCCGCCGCCGCGCGCACGTAGGTCACCTCATCCGTGCTGCCGGCCACCTCGCGCCCGAGGGCGCACATGTGCAGCACCAGCCCCTCGAAGTCGCGCGTCAATACGATGTTGCTGCCGCCGCCCAGCACCAGGTGCGGCAGCGCGGCCAGGCCCGGATCGGCCAGTGCCGCGGCCAGCCCGGCCTCGCCCGTCACGCGCAAATAGTGGCGCGCACTGGCATCGATGCCGAAAGTGTTGAACGGGCGAAGGGAGAAACTATGCTGGATCAAGGAAACTTGCATGGGAGACCGTAAATTTTCGCTCAATTATAGTGGGAACCCTCTAAATCCCGGTCGTTGTCGATTAAAATACCGGGATCGTCATATTGGCAAGACAAAAGGGATAATTATGCCGTCGTTTGATGTCGTCTCCGAAGCGGACATGGTCGAGGTGCGCAATGCGATCGACCAGACCAACAAGGAAATCACCACCCGTTTCGATTTCAAGGGCAGCGACGCGCGCGTCGAGCAGAAGGAAAACGACCTGACCGCGTACGCGGACTCGGATTTCCAGCTCACCCAGGTCAAGGATGTGATGACCAACAAGCTGGCCAAGCGCAAGGTCGACGTGCGTTTCCTCGACGAAGGCAAGGTCGAGAAGATCGGCGGCGACAAGGTCAAGCAGGTCATCAAGATCAAGAACGGGATCGAGGGCGACACCGCCAAGAAGATCGTCCGCGTGATCAAGGACAGCAAGATGAAGGTGCAGGCGAGCATCCAGGGAGATGCGGTCCGCATTCAAGGTGCAAAGCGCGACGACCTGCAGGCGGCCATGCAGTTGCTGCGCAAGGAAGTTCCGGACACGCCGCTGGAATTCAACAACTTCCGCGACTAAGTCCGGCAGCAAACTGCAACAAAGGAATTGAATGAAATGCGTTAACGATTTCCGCCTGAAGCTGGGCGGCAAGGAATATGTCCCGATCATGATCGGCGGCATGGGTGTAGACATCTCGACCTCCGAGCTCGCGCTGGAAGCGGCGCGCCTGGGCGGCATCGGCCACATCTCGGATGCGATGGTGCCGGACGTGTCGGACCGCAAGTTCGACACCACCTTCGTCAAGGACAAGACCAAGACCTACAAGTTCAATATCAACAATATGGACAAGTCGGTGGTCAAGTTCGACCTCGAGCGACTGGCCGAGGCGACCCGCCTGCACGTGGGCGCGACCATGCAGGCCAAGCAGGGCAATGGCCTGATCTTCGTGAACTGCATGGAAAAGCTGACCATGAACGCGCCGCGCGAGACGCTGCAGACGCGCATGTCGGCGGCGCTGGACGCGGGCATCGACGGCATCACCATGTCGGCCGGCCTGCACCTCGGCTCGTTCGCGCTGATCGCGGACCATCCGCGCTTCCGCGACGCCTTCCTGGGCATCATCGTGTCGTCGGTGCGCGCGCTGCAGCTGTTCCTGCGCAAGGTCTCCAAGCTCAACCGTAATCCGGACTACATCATCGTCGAAGGCCCGCTCGCGGGCGGCCACCTCGGCTTCGGCATGGAAGACTGGAAAGACTACGACCTGCACACCATCATGGACGAGATCCACGCGTTCATGAAGGCCGAAGGCCTGGACATCCCGATCATCGCCGCGGGCGGCATCTTCACCGGCAGCGACGCGGTGGGCTTCCTGGAAAAAGGCGCCGGCGGCGTGCAGGTGGCCACCCGCTTCACCGTGACCCACGAATGCGGCCTGCCGGACGACGTCAAGCAGGAATACTTCAAGGCCAGCGAAGAGGACATCATCGTCAACGGCGTGTCGCCGACCGGCTACCCGATGCGTATGCTCAAGAGCACGCCGGCGATCGGCTCCGGTATCCGCCCGGGCTGCGAATCCTACGGCTACCTGCTGGACGCCACCGGCAACTGCGCCTACATCAACTCGTACAACCGCGAAGTGCAGGCCAGCCCCGACGGCAAGAACATCACGGTGTTCGACAAGACCTGCCTGTGCACGCACATGCGCAACTTCAACTGCTGGACCTGCGGCCACACCACCTACCGCCTGAAGGACACCACCCACCGCCTGGCGGACGGCAGCTACCAGATCCTGTCGGCCCAGCACGTGTTCGAGGATTACCAGTTCAGCGTGAACAACGAGATCGCGCTGCCGCCGAAGCAGGAAATCGCCGCGGCCTGAGCGCGCCTTTCGCGGTTCCATATCTTCAAAGCCACGGTTCGCCGTGGCTTTGTTGTTTTGCGCCCCCCTCCCGCAAAGGCGTGTAATCTGAGCAGTCAGCGAGCGCTTTTACAAAGGGTGCCGGCATGTCCATCATCGAACCATCCGCGCAGGTCACCTTCCTGCTTGATGACGAGGGCAAGGTCGTGAGCTGGAATCCGGCGGCCTCCGCCATGTTCGGGTGGACGCCGGCGCAGGCGCCGGGACACGCGCTGACCGAGCTGCTCCCGGGAACGGCCTCCTGGCCGGTGCTGGCTTCCGCCGGCGGCGGCAAGATGCGGATGCGCTTTGCCGGCGGCATCGACGGCAAG
>DASWYE010000048.1:0-2639 GCA_036405115.1 Telluria sp.
GCGGGCGGGCCGGCCTTGCTGTTCGAAAATCCGGCCGGGCACGGCATGCCGGTGCTGGGCAACCTGTTTGGCACGCCGCAGCGGGTGGCGCTGGGCATGGGCGCGTCCGACGTGAGCGAACTGCGCAAGATCGGCCACGTGCTGGCGCGCCTGAAGGAACCGGAGCCGCCCAAGGGATTCAAGGACCTGATGGGCATGGGCGCGCTGGTCAAGGAGGTGTGGGACATGGCGCCGAAGGAGCTGCGCAGCGCGCCGTGCCAGGAGATCGTGTGGGAGGGCGCCGACGTGGACTTGTCGCGCCTGCCGATCCAGCATTGCTGGCCGGGCGACGTCGCCCCTCTTATTACATGGGGCCTGGTGATCACCAAGGGGCCCAACAAGAAGCGTCAGAACCTGGGGATCTACCGGCAGCAGGTGCTAGGGCCGAATAAAGTCATCATGCGCTGGCTGGCCCACCGCGGCGGCGCGCTCGACTTCCGCGAGCATGCGGTGCAGACCAAGGGCAAGCCGTATCCGGTGGCGGTGGCGCTGGGCGCGGACCCGGCAACCATCCTGGGCGCGGTGACTCCGGTGCCGGACAACCTGTCCGAATATCAGTTCGCAGGACTGCTGCGCGGCAGTCGCACCGAACTGGTGAAGGCAATCGGCAGCGAGCTGAGGGTGCCGGCGGGCGCGGAGATCGTGCTGGAGGGGCATATCTACCCGGACGAGTCGCATCCGAGCGGCTACGAGCATGCGCTGGAAGGGCCGTATGGCGACCATACCGGCTATTACAACGAGCAGGACAGCTTCCCGGTGTTCACCATCGACCGGATCACGATGCGGCGCGACCCGATCTACCACTCGACCTATACCGGCAAGCCGCCGGACGAGCCGGCCGTGCTGGGGGTGGCGCTGAACGAGGTGTTCGTGCCGCTGCTGCAGAAGCAGTTCAGCGAGATCACCGATTTCTACTTGCCGCCGGAAGGCTGCAGCTACCGGATGGCGGTGGTCCAGATCCGCAAGCAGTACGCGGGGCACGCCAAGCGCGTGATGTTCGGGGTGTGGAGCTTCCTGCGCCAGTTCATGTATACCAAGTTCATCGTGGTGGTGGACGAGGACGTGAACATCCGCGACTGGAAGGAGGTGATCTGGGCGATCACCACCCGCGTCGACCCGACGCGCGATACCACGCTGGTGGACAACACGCCGATCGATTACCTGGACTTTGCGTCGCCGGTCAGTGGGCTGGGCAGCAAGATGGGCATCGATGCCACCAACAAGTGGCCGGGCGAGACCAGTCGGGAGTGGGGCACCACGATCGAGATGACGCCTGAGGTGAAGGCAAGGGTCGACGCCATCTGGTCCCAGCTCGGCATCTAACCGGTCATACCCCGCACGCAGGTACCCATGCAGCGCAGGAAAGGGGACTGTCCCTACGCGTGAAGGCGGTCGGTCGGCCCCCGGCCATTTAACGCCAGAGCCGACACCGTCGCGCACAAACGCGGCAGTACCGTCCCCACGCTCCGCTCGCAGTTCCCCATTCTGGCCAGCGGCTGTTATAATGCGCACGGGCGGGCCCCTGCGCATTGCGGCATAGCCAACCTGGTCAGGTCGGGAACGAAGCAGCCACAGCTATTCCCCGTAAGTGCCGCAGATCAGGCTCGCCTCTTTCCTTTTTCCTCCCCTTGTTTGTTCCTCCAGCCGAGCCAGGCCGCTCGTCGAGTACCTCTCTTCTATTCCGAACAATCGTATCGGCCGGTTCCTAAAAAGGTGCCTGACCCCTTTGGGTTGTTTAGCTATGGCGATGGCGCCGCTGGTGGCCTGTTGTCCGAACACCGTTATCGGAGCTGTCCTAAAAAGGTGACTGACCCCATGGGGGTGTTGGCTGATGGGGGTGGCGATGTTCGCGGGAAGGGACAACTGCGGTAAAATCAGCTTTATGTCCTATCAAGTCCTCGCACGCAAATATCGCCCCCGGAATTTCGAAACGCTGGTCGGCCAGGAGCACGTTGTGCGCGCGCTCACGCACGCCCTCGGCACCGGCAGGCTGCATCACGCCTATCTGTTTACGGGGACGCGCGGGGTCGGCAAGACGACGCTGTCGCGCATCCTGGCCAAGTCGCTCAATTGCGTGGGGCCCGATGGCAATGGCGGGGTGACGGCGACGCCATGCGGCGTCTGCGAAGCCTGTACGGCGATCGATGCCGGGCGCTTCGTTGACTATATAGAGATGGACGCGGCGTCGAACCGCGGCGTGGACGAGATGGCGCAGCTGCTGGAACAGGCGATCTATGCGCCGTCCAACGCGCGCTACAAGGTCTACATGATCGACGAAGTCCACATGCTGACCAACCACGCGTTCAATGCGATGCTCAAGACGCTGGAAGAGCCGCCCGAACACGTGAAATTCATCCTGGCGACCACCGATCCGCAGAAGATCCCGGTGACGGTGCTGTCGCGCTGCCTGCAGTTCAACCTGAAGCAGATGCCGCCCGGGCATATCATCGGGCACCTGGAAAATATCCTGGGACAGGAGGGGATCGCGTTCGAGCAGCCGGCGCTGCGCGTGCTGGCGCAGGGTGCGCACGGGTCGATGCGCGATGCGCTGTCGCTGACGGACCAGGCGATCGCCTACGCGGCAGGCCAGGTCACGCTGG
>DASWYE010000049.1:0-10925 GCA_036405115.1 Telluria sp.
AGTTATGCCTGATGACCATAGCAAGTCGGTCCCACCCCTTCCCATCCCGAACAGGACCGTGAAACGACTTTGCGCCGATGATAGTGCTGCAACCAGTGTGAAAGTAGGTTATCGTCAGGCTAGTTATAAGAAGAAGCCCGCCGACTCAGAGAGTCGGCGGGCTTTTTTGCGTTTGGGCTCCGGCTTTCCTCAGGGGATGCGGGCGGACAGGTAGTCGAGCAGGTCGTCCAGTGTGCGCAGTTTTGCGTAGTCCGCCTCCGGGATTTCGACCGCGAGCTTTTCGTGCAGGCCGATCAGGAAGTTGAGCCAGTCCATCGAATCAAGGTCGACCTGGCTGCGCAGCGACTGGCTGGCCACAAGCTCGTCCCCGTTCACCTCGGGTGCGATCGTCTTCAGCTTGGCGATGACGACGTCGCGCAGCGCCTGTCTTTCCATGATGTGACTTCCCTTAAAGTTGTTCCGGGTGCTGCAGTCGCTCGCGCAGCGTGGCCAGGAACAGTGCGCCGTAATGGCCGTCGGATGCCCGATGGTCTGCCGCCAGGCTGGCGGTGACAGCCGGCATGGCAACGATCCCGCCGTCCTCGACCCAGGGTTGCGCGGCAATCCGCCCGAAGCCGACCAATGCCACCTGGGGCGGATAGATTACTCCATACACTGCTTGCACCCCCCGGTCGCCGAGATTGGTCACCGTCACGGTCGGGTCCGACATTTCGGAGCTGCGGAGCGAGCCGGCCCTTGCCCGCTGCGTGAGGTCGGAAAGGTCGCGCATCAACTGTTCCAGCGTCTTGCCAGCGGCATCGTGGATGGCCGGCGCGATCAGGCCGCCCTGGCGCAACGAAATCGCGACGCCGATGTGTACCGCTTCCGACGGGCGGAAGCTGCCATCCACAAACAGGCCATTGAGGTTGGGGTATTCCTTGAGTGTCAGGGCGACCGCTTTGATCAGGAGGACCGCCGCCAGCAGGCGGTCGGCGATGCCGCGCTGTGCGTTGCTTGCAGCCAGCCAGTCCAGTGCGCTGCGCATCGGTATGCTCTCGCTCAGGTAGTAATGCGGGATCTCGCGCTTGGACCGGCTCATCGCCGCGCCGATCGCCTTGCGCATCGCTTCATGCTTATCGACCGGCGCCGCCGCTACGGCTGGTGCGCCAGCCCTCTCCACGTCCTGCAAGGTCACGGCGCCGTCCGGCCCTGTGCCGGCGATGGTATCGATATCAATACCAAGGTCCTCGGCGCGGCGGCGCGCGGCTGGTGAGCTCCGCCGCCGTTTTGCGGCTGGCACGACCGAGAGTGCTGGAGCGGGCGCCTCCACCGCTGGCTGCGCGCCGGCAACAGCTGGCTGTGGTTTCTGCGGTTTCGGTCGGCGCTGCGCCGTCTCTGGCGTCTCGCCAGCCTCGAGGAAGGTTGCCAGCACGGCGCCCACCGGTACCGTTTCGCCCGGCGCGACCAGCAGCTCGAACACCGTTCCCTCCTGCCAGCTCTCCACATCCACCGCCGCCTTTGATGTGTCCACTACCGCCACCACCTGCCCGCGCCTGACCGCGTCGCCGGGCGCGACGTTCCAATGCAGGAGCTTGCCTTCCTCCATGTCCGAACCGAGTGAGGGGAGCGTAAATTCGATCATGTCTGTCTCACCAGCTGGCTTGCCGCCGCGACGATGCTGGCTACCTGCGGCAAAGCGGCTTCTTCCATGTGCCGGGCATACGGCACCGGCACCTCTGCACTGCACACCCGGACCGGCGCGGAGTCCAGTTCGTAGAAGGCCTGCTCGGCGATGCCCGCCACGATCTCGGCCGCCAGGCTGCAGGTCTTCCAGCCTTCGTCGACCACCAGCACGCGGTGGGTGCGCTCCACCGATGCGAGTATGGTCGCGGTGTCGAGCGGGCGCAGGACGCGCAGGTCGATCACTTCGGCCTCTACGTCCTGCAGGGCCAGCAGCCCGGCCGCGTCCAGCGATTTGGGCAGGCTGCCGCCGTAGGTGACGATGGTCAGGTCGCGGCCGGGGCGCCGCACGGCGGCCGACCGGATGTCGCATCCTGCCGCGGCGCCCGGGTCGAGCTCGCCCTCGGTGTTGTACAGCAGCGCGTGTTCGAAGATGACCACCGGATCCGGATCGGCCAGCGCGGGCGCCAGCATCCCGCGCGCATCGGCGATGGTGGCCGGCGCCAGCACCGTGATCCCGGGGATGTGGGCGAACCAGCCCTCCAGGCTGTGCGAGTGCTGGGCCGCGACCTGGCGGCCGGCGCCGGTTGCCATCCGGATCACGATCGGGATGCTGAACTGGCCCCCTGACATGTGCCGCAGGGTGGCTGCAGTGTTGACGATCTGGTCCAGGGGCAGCAGGCTGAAGTTGACCGTCATGACTTCGACGATCGGCCGCATGCCGCCCAGCGCCGCACCGATGCCCATGCCCACGAAGCCCAGTTCCGACAATGGCGTGTCGCGCACGCGTTCCGGCCCGAACTCGTCGAGCAGGCCTTTCGATACGGCGTAGGTGCCGCCGTACCGGCCGACATCCTCGCCCATCAGGAACACGCGCGGGTCGCTGCCCAGCGCCTCGCGCATCGCGTCGCGCAACGCCTCGCGGTAACTGGTTTTCATGGCGCGTGCGGCGTCATCACGTCGCGCATCAGGTCGGCGACCGGTTCCCATCCGGAGGCTTCCGCGAAGTCGACCGCTGCCTGCACTTCCCGCACCGCGCCGGCGTCGAGCGCCTGGAACCGCTCTTCGGTCAGCATGTTCGCTTCCTTCAGGCGCGCGGAAAAAGTGTGGATGGGCCCGCGCTGTTTCCATGCCTCGATTTCAGCTTTGTCGCGGTACAGGTCGGGGTCGAACATCGAGTGGGCGCGGAAGCGGTAGGTCTGGAACTCGATGAAGTACGGGCCGTTCCCGGCGCGCACGTGCTGCGCAGCCGTCTGCGTGCGGTCGCGCACCGCGAGCACGTCCATGCCATCGACGCGCAGCACCGGCACCTTGTAGCTCGCCGCCTTGGCACACAGGTCGGTCTGCGACTGGGAGCGCGCCAGCGCGGTGCCCATGGCATACAGGTTGTTCTCGCACAGGAACAGAACCGGCAACTGCCACAGCGCGGCCAGGTTGATGGTCTCGTGGAAGGCGCCTTCGGCCATTGCCCCCTCGCCGAAGAAGCAGGCGCTGACGCGGGACACTCCCTGCAACTTGTCCGCCAGCGCCAGCCCGGCCGCCAGGGGCAGCCCGCCGGCGACGATCGCGTTGCCGCCGAAGAAGCGGCGCTCGCGGTCGAACAGGTGCATCGAGCCGCCACGGCCGCGCGAGCAGCCGTCGCGCTTGCCGAACATCTCGGCCATGATGGCATTCATCGGCACGCCGCGCAGCAGCGCATGGCCGTGCTCGCGGTAGGTGGCGACCACGTTGTCCTCTGGCGCGAGCGCGTGCGATGCGCCAGCTGCCACCGCCTCCTCGCCGATGTACAGGTGCAGGAAGCCGCGGATCTTGCCGGCGCCGTACAGCTCGGCCGCTTTCTCCTCCATGCGACGGATGCGCAGCATGTCGGCCAGCAGCGCCAGCGCCCCGGCCCGGTCGTCGAGCCCGTTCACGGCGGCGCCTCCAGCGTGGAGGTATCGCCTTCCGGCAGGCCAAGCTCGCGCGCCTTCAGCAGGCGCCGCATGATCTTGCCGCTGCGCGTGCGCGGCAGGCTGGGCAGGAAGTCGATCTCCTTCGGGGCGACTGCCGCACCCAGGCGTACGCGCGCATGGGCCAGCAGCTCCATGCGCAATGCGTCGCTCGGCGCATGGCCTGCCTTCAGCGAGACGAAGGCCTTCACCACTTCGCCCACGGTCTCGTCGGGCTTGCCGATGACGCCCGCTTCGGCCACCGCCGGGTGCTCCATCAGCGCGCTCTCGACCTCGAACGGGCCGATCAGGTGCCCGGCCGACTTGATCACGTCGTCGGTGCGGCCGACAAACCAGAAATAGCCGTCGGCATCACGCCGCGCCAGGTCGCCGGTGAGGTAGAGCTCGCCTGCAAAGCACTTGCGGTAGCGTTCCTCGTTGTTGAGGTAGCCGCGCAGCATCGACGGCCAGCCGCGCCGCAGTGCCAGCTCGCCTTGCACGTCGGGTTCTTCGATGACTTGCGCGTTGCCGGCTTCATCGGTCCGCACCACGCAGGCGTCGACGCCGGGCAGTGGCCGGCCCATCGAGCCGGGCTTGATGTCGAAGGCCGGGGTGTTGGCCAGCATGATGCCGCCGGTCTCGGTTTGCCACCAGTTGTCGTGGATCGGCAGGCCCAGCACTTCCTGGCCCCACCAGACCGCTTCCGGATTCAATGGCTCGCCGACGCTGGCGATGAAACGCAAGGCGGGGAAATGGTACCTGGCCGGAATCGCGTTACCGGCTTTCATCAGCATCCGGATCGCGGTCGGCGCGGTGTACCACACGCTCACCTGCTGGTCCTGCAGGATGCCGTACCAGCGCTCGGCATCGAACTCGGCCTCGTCCACGATCGAGGTTACGCCGTGCAGCAGCGGCGCGATGATGCCGTACGATGTGCCGGTAACCCAGCCGGGATCGGCGGTGCACCAGTAGATGTCGTCCGGATGCAGGTCGAGCGCGTAGCGGCCGGTCATCCAGTGCATCAGGACCGCATCATGCACGTGCACGGCGCCCTTCGGCGTGCCGGTCGTTCCGCTGGTGAAGTGCAGCAGCGCCATGTCTTCAGGGCCGGTGCTTGCGATCGGGAATGCGTCCGGTGCGGCATCCATCAGCCGCTGCAGGTCGAGGGTGCCGGGAATCGGCGCATCGGGCGTATCGACCAGCAGCACGTGCTGGAGGTCGGGCAGCTGGTCGCGTACCTGCGCCAGCTTGCGCCGATACAGTTGCGACGTGGTGACGATGGCGCGCGCGGCGCCAAGACGAAGCCGCGTGGCCAGCGGTTCCGGGCCGAACGCCGAGAACAGGGGACAAGCTACCGCCCCGGCCTTCAGAGCGCCGAGCACCGAGACATACAATTCCGGGACGCGGCCGGCCAGCACGAACAGGCGATCGCCCTTTCCCATGCCGAGACCGCTGAGCACGTTGGCAAAGCGGTTGGTCAGCAGCGACAGCTGCCGGTAGCTCATCTCGTGGGGTTCCCGGTCGGGGGAGAGGAAGCGGAATGCGGCACGGTGGGCGTTTGGCCCGTTCGCATGGCGCTCGACTGCTTCAAATGCGATGTTGATTCCGCCGTCCGGAAGCCCGGCAAGGGCGTGCCGCGCCCCGGACCATGAAAAGCCCGCCCGCGTCGCCTCGTAGTCGGTCCAGTTCGGCGGCACGGCCAGGTCGGAAAGGGTTTTGCGGATGACGGATGGGCGGACCATGCTGCCATTCTCATATGGGGTGGGCGGCGGCACCCCTGACTTTGATCAAATGAATCCGCACCCATGCGGCGGACGGCATCCGTTTCGGCCGCCGAGTTATCGTCGGCTGCTTCCTACATTCCACCGAGCGGTACTCCTATATAGCCGCCTGAGTTCAACGCGCATCATCGTCCCATCGGTGCCGCCTGGCGGCGCTGCACAATGGAGAGCGAACATGGCAAAGCAGAAAACCAAGGGGACCAACCCGGTCGGGCGCGTGGCAAGGGAAAAGGCCAACCTGGTGGCGAACGACAGCCTGCAGACGCGGGCGCCGGGCGCCGGCCCGGGCAATTCGCAGTCGGCTGCGCGCGCACACGAGGCCGGTTTCGGCGGTTCGGTGCAGGGCGAACGCGCGGGCGCCGGATCCCAGCAGGCCGCCTGGAGCGCGCGGCAGCAGGCCCAACGGATGCGGGCACGCGCCGAGGAAGAACGCCAGGGGCTGGCCCGGCAATCGGGCTATGGCGGTGCGCAGCAGTCCCAGTCTGCGGGATCCGAAGAGTCTCCTCTTGGCGCCGGTTCCTCGATGCAGCGTGGCAATGATCAGCCAGCCGACAGGGACCAGCCATCCAACGCCAGCGACGCCGGTGCCGGCCGGGCGCGTCCGTCGAGCCAGCGTTCCGGCAGATCCGGCAGCTGACCTAACGGAATCTGGCCGGCGCCGGGAGTCCACTCTCCCGGCGAGGCGGCTCAAGGCTGGTAGATCTTGACGATCGCGTGCCGGACCGCCACGTACAGGACACCGTTCGCATCCACCGCGATACCGCGCGGCGGAGGCAGGGCTGCACCCAGGTCCGGTCCGATCTCGTAGCCGGCAGTCCCGTTGCCTGCGATGACACTGGTTTTCCCGTCAGGCGTGATCTTGCGCACTACATAGCGGGCGTGGTCGGCCACGTAGACGTTCCCCGCGCGATCAGTGGCGATATAGCCCTGGACGCCTGCCGTGCCGGGGATGACTCCGTCAGGTTGGCCGAGCTTGCGGATATCGCCCTGCAGGCTGTTGACCCAGACGTTGCCGGCGCCATCCAGGGCGACACCGCGTACCGTCGCCACGATCGAGGTGGGCACGTCGTTGCGCACGTCGTCGCCCTCGAGGATGGTGTAGCTGCTGTCCGGTGCGATGCGGCGGGTACCGATACCATTCGTGACATAGATGTTATCCAGGCTGTCCAGCGCGATCCCGGACGGCTGGAACATGCCGGAGCTCTGTCCGTCCACGCTGCTACCTTTCGGCAACTGGGCAATGGTGGTGACCACGCCCTGGGGGCTGATCTTGCGCACCAGGCGCAATGCGCTGTCGGCAACAAACAGGTTGCCGGCCCTGTCGAACGCAATCCCGGTCGGGTAGGTGAAGCGCGCGTTCTGGCCGGTTCCGTCGACGCGTCCGTGCAGTTCGGCTGCGCCGGCGAAGGTCGTCACCTGGCCCGATGCGGAAATCTTGCGGATGGTCTGGTTATAGTAATCGGCGGCGAACACGTTGCCGTTGCCGTCGACCGCCAGTCCGAATGGTTCGTGGAAGCGCGCCGCGGCGCCGGTCCCGTCGTAGGAACCCGAGGCGGTGGGCGATCCTGCCAGCAGCTCCAGCCCGCTGACGGTGAGCACCGCTTCGTTGCTGGTGACCGTGCCGCCGGCATTGCGGACTTGTACGCTCCACTTGCTGCCGCGGTCTTCCAGCGTCGTCGCCGGCAGCGTATAGGACGGGCTGGTCGCGCCGGCGATCGGGGCGCCGTCGCGACGCCACTGATAAGTGACCGCGGTGCCGGTCGCGTTCACGCTGAAGGTCACTGGTGTGCCTGCCGCTACCGACTGGCTGGCCGGATGCGCGCCGATTGCGGGCGCCGCTACTGTCGTGCCGCCGCTTCCGCCGGAGGTAACCGTGCCCGGATTGGTCACGGCGCTGCCGCCGCCTCCGCCTCCGCAGGCGGTACAGGCAAGGGCAAACGAAAAGGTCAGGACGGTCGCGGCTTTCAAATCGGCTCCTCGGAAGCTGTTTTATGAACAGGAATCCGAGGCTACCATATTTGTTGAAAAGACAATATTTCCAATCGTGCGGCCGTGTCCGCTTGAAACGGCGCTTGCGTCAGAACGGGATTGCGGCTTTCAGGATGACGAAATTGGCGCCGTCGTTGGGCTTCTTGAAGCCGCCATTGGAGTGGTGCTGGAACTTGACCGCCAGGTCGAGCCCGCTCCCGAAGACGTAGCCTGCGCCGAGGTGGTCGCCGAACTGGAAGCGCGTGGACAGCGCTTTGCCGCTGTTGTTCCATACCTCGGACAGGTAGTGGACGCCGATGCCGCCCTCGGCATACCAGCCGCGCCTGTCGTGCCGCTGGTAGCGGAAGGTCGGCGTCAGCCCGATGTCCCACAGGTGCTGGCGTACGCCCGCGCGGTCCTGGTGGGCGTCGCCCCGCCACCTGGCGATGGTGAGGTCCCAGTAGGCGCCAAGGTGGTAGCGCGAGGACCGGAACCAGGTGCGTTCGATGGCGCGCTGCAGGCCCAGCCGCAGCATCCTGGCGTCGCTTCCCGTGGCGGCTTCCACCGACACGCCGTGCACTTGTGCGGCCGATGCGGATGCTCCGGCGCACAGGGCGGCAGTGGCGATAGCGACAGCAGGAAAAGGTTGGGTCTGCATTGATTTTTTGATGAATTCGAAGCGCGAATGCGACGAATTGTAGCGATTTTGCCAAATCGCCGGCGTGCGCCTGGACGCGCGCATCAATGCATGCAGGAGCCGGCCGGGGCATCCCCGGCCTCGTACTAGCGGGGCAGCGCCATTTCAGCCAGGCGCACCCAGAAGCTGGCGCCGATCGGCAGCAGGCTGTCGTTGAAGTCGTAGCTGGCGTTGTGCAGCTGGCAGGGGCCGAGGCCGTGGCCGCCGGCGCGGTGGTCGCCTTCGCCATTGCCGATGAAGACGTAGCATCCCGGCTTATGCTGCAGCATGAAGGCGAAGTCCTCGGCGCCCATGGTCGGCTCCACGCTGGTATCGACCTTGTCGGCGCCGACGATGGCCTGCATCGCCCGGATCGCGAACGCCGTCTGCTCCGCGTGGTTCACCAGCGGCGGGTAGTTGCGCTGGAAGCTGAAGTCGACCGAGGCGTCGAAGGCACCGGCCGTATGTTGCGCTATCTGGCGCATGCGCGACTCGATCAGGTCCAGTGCCTGCGTGGTGAAGGTGCGTACCGTGCCGACCAGTTCCGCTTCGTCGGGAATCACGTTGGTGGCGCTGCCGGCGTGGATCTGCGTGACCGACAGGACCGCGGTCTCGACCGGGTTGAGGTTGCGCGACACGATGGTCTGCCAGGCCTGGGCGATCTGCACCGCCACCATGACCGGGTCGATGCCCTTGTGCGGCTGTGCCGCGTGGCATCCCTTGCCGCGCACGACGACGCGGAATTCGTTACTCGAAGCCATCATCGGACCGGGGCGCACGCCGAAGGTGCCGGCCGCCATGCCGGGCCAGTTGTGCATGCCGTACACGGCCTCCATCGGGAACTGGTCGAACAGGCCTTCCTCGATCATGCGGCGCGCGCCGGCGCCGCCTTCCTCGGCCGGCTGGAAGATGAGGTACACGGTGCCGTCGAAGTCGCGGTGCCGGGCCAGGTGGTGCGCAGCGCCGAGCAGCATGGCGGTATGGCCATCGTGGCCGCATGCGTGCATCTTGCCGGGGTGGCGCGAGGCGTGGCTGAAGCTGTTCAGTTCCTGCACCGGCAGCGCGTCCATGTCGGCGCGCAGGCCGATCGCGCGACCCGAATCGCCACCCTTGATGATGCCGACCACGCCGGTGCCGGCCAGCCCGCGGTGGACCGGGATGCCCCATTCGGTCAGGCGCGCCGCGACGATGTCGGAAGTGCGCTGCTCTTCGTAGCTCAGTTCCGGGTGCGCGTGCAGGTCGCGGCGGATTGCCTGCAGCTCGGCCTGGAAGGCCAGGAGGGGTTCGACGAGTTTCATGCCTTTTATTGTAGCGCTGTCAATTGCCGAAGGCCATAGGAGCACGCAAGGACGGGAATGGTTTACAGTATCGCTTTCACGTCCGTACTCTCAGGTTTCCCCCATGACCACCACCCAAATCCGCGCCGCATGTCCGCACGATTGCCCCGACACCTGCGCGCTGCTGGTGACGGTCGAAGACGGCGTCGCCACCGAAGTCAAAGGCGACCCGGACCACCCGACCACTGCAGGCGTCCTGTGCACCAAGGTGTCGCGCTACACCGAGCGCACCTACCACCCGGACCGCCTGCTGTACCCGATGCGCCGCGTGGGCAAAAAGGGCGAGGGCAAGTTCGAGCGGATCAGCTGGGACGAGGCGCTCGACACCATTTCGGCAAGGCTGAAGGAGATCGCGGCGCGTGCGCCGCAGGCAATCCTCCCCTACAGTTATTGCGGCACCATGGGGCTGGTGCAGGGCGAGTCGATGTCGGCCCGCTTCTTCAACCGGATCGGCGCCTCGCTGCTGGACCGGACCATTTGCGCCACCGCCGGCGGCACCGGCTACCGCTATACCATCGGCGCCTCGGTCGGCACCGACGTGGAGCGCTTCCAGGACGCGAAGCTGATCATCATCTGGGGCGGCAACCCGATCGCCTCCAACCTGCATTTCTGGACCCGCGTGCAGGAAGCCAAGCGGCGCGGCGCGCGCGTCATCGCCATCGATCCCTACCGCTCGCTGACCGCCGAGAAGTGCCACCAGCACATCGCGCCGATGCCCGGCACCGACTCGGCCCTGGCGCTCGGCATCATGCACGTGCTGTTCCGCGACGGCCTGCTGGACCACGACTACATCGCGCGCCATACGCTGGGCGTGGAGCAGTTGCGCGAGCGCGCGGCGCAGTTCCCGCCGGAGCGGGTGGCCGCCATCTGCGGCATCGAGGCCACTGAAGTCGAGGGCCTGGCGCGCGAGTATGGCGAGACTGCGATGCGCGGCGAGCCGGTCGCGATCCGCATGAACTACGGCGTGCAGCGGGTGCGCGGCGGCGGCATGTCGGTGCGCGCGATCGCCTGCCTGCCGGCGCTGGTGGGCGCGTGGCGCCACGCCGCCGGCGGCGTGCAGCTGTCGTCGTCCGGCTCGTTCCCGACCAACAAGGCGGCGCTGCAGCGCCCGGACCTGATTACCGGCGAGATCCCGCGCACCATCAACATGGCCACCATCGGCGACGACCTGCTCAATCCGGGTTCGCCCGCATTCGGGCCGAAGATCGAGGCGGTCATCGTGTACAACTCCAACCCGCTGGCGATCGCGCCGGATTCGGCCAGGGTGATGCAGGGCTTCGCGCGCGAGGACCTGTTCACGGTAGTGATGGAGCACTTCCAGACCGACAGCGCCGACTACGCCGACATCCTGCTGCCAGCCACCACGCAGCTGGAGCACGTCGACGCGCACACCTCCTACGGCCATCTGTACCTGGTGGCGAACAACGCGGCGATCGCGCCGCTGGGCGAAGCGAAGCCGAACACCGAAGTATTCCGCCTGCTGGCGCAGCGCATGGGCTTCGACGACCCGTGCTTCCGCGAGACCGACGACGAACTGGCCGCCAGCTCGATGGACCGGCGCGACGCGCGCGCGGTG
>DASWYE010000050.1:0-23935 GCA_036405115.1 Telluria sp.
GCGCGAGGTGATCGTCTTCATTCGAGGAAGTCGGCCTGCAGGGCTTCGACAGGCTGCAGCGCAGGCAAGGATTCCGGCGGTTCGAGCGCCTCCAGCAGCGCCCGCACCGGGGCGTAGGAGCGCCGGTGGACCGGACAAGGCCCGTGCTGGCGCAGCATCTCGAGGTGCAGTTCGGTGCCGTAGCCCTTGTGCTGGTCGAAGCCGTACTGCGGGTACTTGCGGTGCAGCTTGACCAACGCCGCGTCGCGCGCGGTCTTGGCCAGGATCGAGGCGGCGGAAATGGCGTGCACTTTGTCGTCGCCTTCGACGATGGCGATCGAGCGGATCTTCATGACCGGGCAGCGGTTGCCGTCGATGAGCGCGAGGGTCGGGATGGTCTGCAGCGCATTCACGGCGCGCTTCATGGCGAGCATCGAGGCGTGCAGGATGTTCAGGCGGTCGATTTCCGCTTCCGAGCACTTGGCCACGGCCCACGCCAGCGCATTCTCGCGGATCAGGAGGCCCAGTTCGTAGCGCCGTTCGGCGGTGAGCTTCTTGGAATCGCGCAGGCCGTCGATCGGGCGCGACGGGTCGAGGATCACGGCGGCTGCAAACACCGGCCCGGCGAGCGGGCCGCGGCCCGCCTCGTCGACGCCGCAGACGATCTCGTCGCCCACGTTATCGGGGTCAAAATCAAACAACCCCGCCTGTTCCTTGCCCATGCCTTACCTTGTCGATTCGATGATGTTCATTACCGCTTGCGCGC
Source organism: Telluria sp. (assembly GCA_036405115.1). Lineage (GTDB taxonomy): Bacteria > Pseudomonadota > Gammaproteobacteria > Burkholderiales > Burkholderiaceae_D > Telluria. The sequence continues at coordinate 746 of DASWYE010000050.1, forward strand.
TTTCCCTGCTGCTGTCGCGCAGCAGGCTGTGGTGCATGTCCGTGAAGCGCTGCACCAGCCGCCGGCGGTTTTCCTCGTCCGTCAGCTGGGTCCACATCGCTTCCGCGATCGCCTCCGGCGTGGCGGCGTGCTGGATCAGCTCCGGCACCACGTACTCGCGCGCGAGGATGTTCGGCAGGCCGATCCACGGCAGGTAGTTCATGTGCCGCATGATCTGGTACGAGGCGCCCAGCACCTTGTAGGCGATCACCATCGGCTTCTTGAACAGCGCCACCTCCAGCGTCGCCGTGCCGGACGCCGCCAGCACCGCATCGCTTGCCGCGATCACGGCATGCGACTGCCCGTCCACCAGCTCGACCGGCACGTCCTGCAGCCCGTGCTTTGCCACCAGTTCGAGGAAGAAGGCACGCTGGCGCTCCCCGGCCATCGGCGCGACGAAACGCAGCGAGCGGTCACGCTGCCATAGCAGGCGCGCCGCCTTCACGAACGGCTCCACCAGGTATTTTAGTTCGCCCATGCGGCTGCCGGGAAGGATGGCGACCACTTTTTCGCCCTGCGGCAGGCCCAGGGTGTGGCGCGCAGCCGACTGGTCCGGCTCCATTGGAATCATTTCGGCAAGAGGATGGCCGATGTAGGTCACCGGCACCCCCGCCTTTTGGTAGATTTCTTCCTCAAACGGGAAGATCACCAGCATGTGCGAGACCGCTTTCCGGATCTTCTTGATCCGACCTCCCCGCCAGGCCCAGATCTGCGGGCTGATGAAGTGCACGGTCGGGATGCCGGCTGCCTTGAGCTGCATTTCCAGCCCCAGGTTGAAGCCGGGGTAGTCGGCGCCGATGAACACGGCCGGGCGCTCCGCCAGCAGGCGGTCGCGCAGCGCATTCTGGATGCCCTTGATCTCGCGGTAGCGGGGAATCACCTCGAACAGGCCGCGCACCGTGAGCTTCTCCATCGGGAAGTCCGAAACGAAGCCCTGCTCCATCATGCGCGGGCCGCCGATGCCATGGAAGTTCGCTTGTGGCAGCAGCGGGCGCAGGCCGGACAACAGGCGGCCGGCCAGCATGTCGCCGGAAACCTCTCCGGCGACCAGCGCTACCGATATGTCAGCGGACGATGCCACGGGTGGCAGTGCCAAGGAACTCGCGCATGGCGCGGATCTCTGCGGCCCCCTCGGCCATGTCGGTTTCGAGCTGCACCAGTGCCTGCTTGGCTTCTTCCAGCGTCAGGCCGGAACGGTAGATCGCCTTGTACGCCGCGCGCACGCCGTCGATCTGGGCGCGGGTAAAGCCGCGCCGCTTCATGCCTTCGATGTTGACGCCGTGGGCCGCCGCCGGATTCCCGGACAACAGCACGAACGGCGGCACGTCCTGCGTCAGACTGGTGCTCATGCCGACGAAGGCATGCGCGCCGATCTTGCAGAACTGGTGCACGTTGGCGTAGCCGGACATGATCACCCAGTCGCCGATCTCGACGTGGCCGGCGAGCTGCGCGTTGTTCGAGAAGATGGTGTGGTTTCCCACCACGCAGTCGTGCGCCAGGTGCACGTAGGCGGAGATCCAGTTGTCGTTGCCCAGGCGCGTGACGCCCTTGTCCTGCACCGTGCCGGTATTGAAGGTGCAGAATTCACGGATGGTGTTGCGATCGCCGATTTCCAGCCGGGTCGGCTCGCCCGCCCACTTCTTGTCCTGCGGCTGTGCGCCGATGGACGAGAACTGGAAGAAGCGGTTGTCGCGCCCGATGGTGGTGTGGCCTTCGATGACTACATGCGGGCCGACCACGGTGCCGGCGCCGATGCGCACGTGCGGGCCGATGATCGAATAGGCGCCGATCTCCACGCTCGCATCGAGCTCCGCCTTCGGATCGACGATGGCGCTCGGGTGGATCGTCGCCATCAGAGCCCCACAGCCTGGCTCGGATCGACGGTGGAACGGATGGTGCACATCAGTTCCGCTTCCAAGGCGACCTGGCCGTCCACGGTGCCCACTGCCTTGTACTTCCAGATGCCGCGCGAGTTGCGCAGGATCTCGACATCCATCTTGAGCTGGTCGCCAGGACCGACCGGACGCTTGAAGCGCGCGTTGTCGATGCCGACGAAGTACACCACCGAATTCTCGTCCGGCTTGACGCCGGCGGTCAGGAAGGACAGCAGCGCGGCGGTCTGCGCCATCGCTTCGATCATCAGCACGCCCGGCATGACCGGCTTGTGCGGGAAGTGGCCGTTGAAGAATTCTTCATTCACGGTCACGTTCTTGATGGCGGTAATCGATTTGCCCGATTCCCAGTTCAATACGCGGTCAACCAGCAGCAACGGATAACGGTGCGGCAGCATCTCCTTGATCTGGCAAATGTCGAGGGTCTTGTTTTCAGTAGTGGTCATTTTGGTTCTGTGAGTGCTTTGACTTGTTTTTCGAGTTCACGCATCTTATCGCGCATCTTCTCGAGGTTGCGCACGAGGACAGCCGCGCGCTCCCATTCCTTGTTTGGTGCGACCGGGAAATAGCCGGTGTACTGGCCCGCTTCCCTGATCGAGTTCGGCACCATGGTTGCCGCGGTAACGTAGACATTGTCAACGATTTCGATGTGGCCGTTGATCATGGCCGCGCCGCCGAACATGCAATGCTTGCCGATTTTGGTGCTGCCCGCCACGCCGACGCAGCCGGCCATCGCGGTATGGTCGCCGATCTCGACGTTGTGGGCGATCTGGATCAGGTTGTCGAGCTTGACGCCGTTGCCGATCACCGTGTCGGCCAGCGCGCCGCGGTCCACCGTGGTGTTGGCGCCGATGTCGACGTCGTCGCCCATCACCACGCGCCCGGTTTGCGGGATCTTGATGTACACACCGCCTTCGTTGGCGAAGCCGAAGCCGTCGGTGCCGATCACGGCGCCCGAATGCAGCACGCCGCGCTTGCCGATTACGCATTTAGCGTGGAAGGTCACGTTGGCGAACAGCTGGGTATCGTCGCCGATCACCGCCTCGCGGCCGATGAAGCAGCCCGCGCCGATCACCACGCCGGCGCCGATGCGCGCGCCGTCTTCGATCGTCACGTGCGGGCCGACGTGGGCGCCCGGGTCGACCTGCGCGCTTTCGGCCACCACCGCGCTCGGGTGGATGCCCGGCGCCGGTTTGACCTCGGTCAGCGACACGAAATACTGCGCCGCGCGGGCGAAGTACGCATACGGATTTTTGGTGACGATGCGCGCGCCCGGATAACCGGCGGACAGCGCCTCCTCGTCGGCCGGCGAATGGATCAGCGCCGCCGCCTTCGTGGCAAGCGCCTGTGCGCGCAGTTTGCTATTGGAGAGGAAGCTGATATGTGAAGCGCCGGCGTCGGCCAGCGGGGCGATTCCTGAAACTTCCAGGTCCGGGTCACCCGCCAGCTGTCCTCCGAAGCGTTCGACCAATTCCGCCAGTCGAGTGCCCATCTTGAAAACCTTACTTGTCCAGTTGCTTGAGGATCTTGTCGGTGATGTCGATCCGCGGGTTGAACCATACCGAGTCCTGCAGCACTACGTCGAGGTTCTCCTCGCGTGCGATCTGCTGGATCAGCAGGAACGCCTTCTGCGAAATATTGGCGCGCTCTTCGTTCTTGCGCTGGGCCAGGTCCTCGCGGAACTCGCGCTGCTTACGCTGCAGGTCCTTTTCCATGTCGACCAGTTCGCGCGTGCGGCGGGTGCGCTCGGGTTCGGTCAGCCTGGCGTTGTCAGCATCGAACTTCTCGGACAGGTTCTTGAAATGCGCGATCTGTTCCTGCATCGCCTTCTGGCGCTTGGAGAATTCCTCCTCGATGCGGGCGTCGGCGTTCTTGGCCAGCTTCGATTCGGTAAACAGGCGTTCGGTGCTGACCCAGCCGATACGCGCGCTGTATGCAGGCGACGGCACCTGGGCCTGCACGGCCGGAGCCATGCCCACGGCCAGGAGCACGGCCAGGTTCAGCGATGCAAATGCGGTTTTCATAGTGCGCTATCCAATCAGAAGCCGGTACCCATCTGGAACTGGAAGCGTTCCAGGCGGTCGCCCGGTTTTTCGTTCAAAGGCAAAGCATAGCTCAACTTGAGCGGACCCACGGGGGAAATCCAGCTCACGCCCAGGCCGGCCGAGGCGCGCAGCTTGGACAGGTACAGCTTCTCGCCTTCCTGGTAGACCTGGCCGACGTCGCTGAAGGCGAACCAGCGCAGGCTGCGGTCCTTGCCGCTGCCCGGGAACGGGAACTGCAGTTCGGCGTTGCCGATCAGGCGGGTCGCGCCGCCCAGGGCGTCGCCGAACAGCGGATCGACAATGCCCAGCGAGGAGCCGAGATAGCCACGCACCGAGCCGATACCACCCGCGTACACGTTCTTGAAGACCGGATAGCGCGTGCCGCGCAGGCCCTTGCCGTAGTTGATTTCGCCTTTCATGGCCAGCGTCATCCAGCGCGTGATCGGCCGGTACATCTCATGCGCATAGACCGCGCGGAAGTATTTGGAGTCGCCGAACAGGTCCAGCTCCAGGTTGGCGCGCTGGTACTGGCCGATGCTCGGCGTGGTGGCCGAGTCGCGCGAGTCGCGCGCCCATGCGGCGGTCAGCGGGAATGCATTGGTGGTCGCCTTGCCCACGCCGTCGACCGGCGCATTGCCGAATTCGCGGATGTAGTCCTTGAAGCGTTCCGGCGAGGTGTCGTCGGTCTCGATCCCGGTGCGCTCCAGGCCCAGGCCGAAGAACACGGTGTCCGATTCCGAGAACGGCACGCCGTAGCTGACCCGGCCGCCCTGCTGGCGCACGGTGTACGAACCCATGTTCAGGGCCGGCGGACGCGAGGTACGGGTGTAGATTTCGAACGCGCGCGAGACGCCGTCCTCGGTGTAGTACGGGTTCATGTGCGAGAACGCGACCGTGCGGCCATAGCGGCTGGTATTCAGCTCGATGCCGACGGTATTGCCGGAACCGGCGAAGTTGGCCTGCTGGATCGCCGCCGAGAAGGTGAACTTTTCGGCCTGCGAGAACGCGCCGCCGATCATGAAGTTACCGGTCGGCTTTTCGACCACGGTCATGTTGACGTCCACCTGGTCGGAGGTGCCCGGCGCTTCCGGGGTGTCGACGGTGACGTCCTTGAAGTAGCCGAGGCGGTCGACGCGATCGCGCGAGAGCTTGACCTTGTTGGCGTCGTACCAGGCGCCTTCGTACTGGCGGAATTCGCGGCGGATCACTTCATCGCGGGTGGTGCTGTTGCCGGCGATGTTCATGTGGCGCACATAGGCGCGGCGGCCCGGGTCGACGTAGAAGGTGAAGGCGACTTCGCGCTTCTCGCGGTTGACTTCCGGATTTGCGTTGACGTTGGCGAACGCATAGCCGAAGGTGGCCATGCGGTCGGCGATGCGCTTGTTCGATTCGGTCTGCAGGATGCCCGAGTAGGTGCGACCAGGGCGCAGCAGGATCAGCGACTTCAGCTCCTCCTCGCGGCCGAACATCTCGCCTTCGATCTTCACGTCCGAGACGGTGTACTTGTCGCCTTCGGTGATGTTGATGGTCAGGTAGATGTCCTTCTTGTCCGGCGTGATCGCGACCTGGGTCGACTCCACGTTCGCTTCCAGGTAGCCGCGGTCCAGGTAGAAGGACTTGATCGCCTCGATGTCGCCGGTCAGCTTCTGCTTGGAGTACTGGTCGGCCTTGGAGTACCAGGTGAACCAGCCGCTGGTGGACAGCTCCAGCACTTCGCGCAGTTCCTTGTCCGAGAACGACTTGTTGCCGACGAAATTGATCTCGCGGATGCGGGCGATGTCGCCCTCGTCCACGTTCAGCATGATGCCGACGCGGTTGCGCTCCAGCGGCGTGATGGTGGTGGTGACCTTCACGCCGTACATGCCGCGCGAGAGGTACTGGCGCTTGAGTTCCTGCTCGGCGCGGTCGACCGCTGCCTTGTCAAAGGTCTTGGCTTCGCCGACGCCAATCTCTTTCAGCGCCTTGATCAGCTGGTCCTTCTCGAATTCCTTGGTGCCGGTGAAATCCACGCTGGCGATCGCCGGACGCTCTTCGACCAGCACCACCAGCACGCCCTTGTCTTCCTCCAGGCGGATATCCTTGAAGATGCCGGTGGCGTACAGCGCCTTCAGCGCGGCGATGCCCTTCTCGTCATCGAACGTCTCGCCAACGCGCACCGGCAGGTAGGAGAACACGGTGCCCGCCTCGGTACGCTGGATGCCCTCGACACGGATATCCTTGACCACGAATGGTTCGACTGCGAGAACGGGACCGGCGCACAGCGCGACAACGGCTGCACCAATCAGACTGCGGCTAAAGAGAGGCAAGGCAAAACGTTCAGAATGTAATTTCATTGGCTAATCAATGGTTCAATACGGATTGCTGCGCGCGAGCGGTTCACAGGAGGCGCATGATGTCGTTGAAGACGGCCAGGAGCATCAGCGTGAACAGCAGGCCCACCCCTGCGCGCTGGGCAAATTCACCGACGCGTTCAGGTAATGGACGGCCGGTCAAAACTTCCAGCGAATAATACAGTAAAAGCCCCCCATCAAGAACGGGGATTGGTAACAAATTCATCACACCCAGGCTAATGCTGATGAAGGCGATAAAGTTCAGGAATACCTCGGGACCCATGCGCGCGGTCTGGCCGGCGTAGTCGGCAATCGTGATCGGGCCGGTCACGTTGCGCCACGAGACTTCGCCCGTGACCATCTTGCCGATCATGGACAGCGTGCGGGTGATGGTGTCCCAGGTGCTGGCGCCGGCCTTGGCGACGGCGGCAAACGGGCCGGACACGGCGGTCACCAGTTCCGGCGTGAGCGTGAGTTCGGCGCCGATGCGGCCCTTGCCGGTTTCCGGGTCGGCCTGCGGCGTCAGTGGCAATGCGAGCGCCTGCCCTGCCCGCTCCAGTTCGAGCGACAGCTCCTTGCCCGCGCTGGCGCGTACGACGTCGATGAAGGCGATGCCGTCGGCGACCGGCTTGCCATCCACGGCCAGAACCACGTCGCCGCTGCGCAGGCCGGCGCGTTCGGCCACGCTGCCCGGCTGCACCTGTCCGATCGCCGCGCGCGGGCGCCACACCGCGAGGCCGAGCTCGCCAGCGATATCGGATTCGACGTCGATCCTGGCGATCGCGGAGGCCGGCAGCACGGCCGTGGCCGTACCGTCACCGCGGCGCACGTCCAGCCGCACTTCTTCCTTTTCCAGCACCGCATCAACCAGCGCCATACGCAGAGCGGACCAGGCCTCGACCGCCTCGCCGTTGACGGCGGTCACCACATCGCCGCCCTGCAGGCCGGCCGCCGCGGCAGCCGTCTGCGCGGGAACCGCGCGGATGCGGGTGGAAGGCTCTTCCACTCCATGCATATACAGGCCCGCCATGACCACGATCGCGAGCAGGAAATTGGCCAGCGGCCCGGCGGCGACGATGGCGATCCGCTGCCACACCGGCTTGCCGGTGAATTCGCGGCCGCGCTCGGCCTCGCTGATCGCGCCCGGCCCCATCTCGCGCGCATCCAGCATCTTGACGTAGCCGCCCAGCGGCAGGGCCGACACCGCCCACTCGGTCTGGTCCGGGCCGAACCGGCGCGACCACACCACCCTGCCCATGCCGATCGAGAAACGCAGCACCTTGACGCCGCACAGGCGCGCCACGGCATAGTGTCCCAGCTCGTGGAACACGATCAGCGGGCCCAGGGCCAGCAGGAAGGCGAGGACGGTCGTGAAGAAGCTCATCGCGCCAGGCTTGCCACGGTGCGTGCGGCGCTATCGCGCGCCAGGCCGTCCTGCGCCAGCACCGCCTCGATGCTGACCGCGTCATGCCGCGCCACCTCGTCCATCGCGCGCGCGACCACGCGGTCGATGTCGCGGAAGCCGATGCGGCGCTCGAGGAAGGCTTGCACCGCCACTTCGTTGGCAGCGTTCAGCACCGCCGGCGCCGTGCCGCCCGCGCGCAGCGCGTCGAACGCGAGCGCCAGGCATGGGAAGCGTTCGAAATCAGGCTTGTAGAACTGCAGCGTGCCAATCTGCGCCAGGTCGAGCGGCGCCACGCCGGATGCGATCCGCTCCGGGTACGCGAGCGCGTGCGCGATCGGGGTACGCATGTCGGGGTTGCCCAGCTCCGCCAGCACCGAGCCGTCGTTGTACGAGACCATCGAGTGGATCACGGACTGCGGGTGGATCACCACCTCGATGCGGTCAGCCGGCGCGCCGAACAGCCAGTGCGCCTCGATCACTTCCAGGCCCTTGTTCATCATGGTGGCCGAATCGACCGAGATCTTGCGGCCCATGCTCCAGTTGGGGTGCTTGCAGGCCTGTTCCGGGGTAACGTCCCCGAGCGTCTCGACGGCGCGGTTCAGGAACGGGCCGCCCGATGCGGTCAGCAGGATCTTCTCGACGCCGGCCGCTTCCGGCGAGCGCGCGTAGTGCGCCGGCAGGCACTGGAAGATGGCGTTGTGCTCGGAGTCGATCGGCAGCAGCGTGGCATTGTTATTGGCCACCGCGTCCATGAACAGCTGGCCGGACATGACCAGCGCTTCCTTGTTCGCCAGCAGGACCTTCTTGCCAGCCGCTGCCGCGGCCATGGCCGGACCGAGGCCGGCGGCGCCGACGATGGCCGCCATCACGGTATCGGTATCCGGCGACGAGGCGATCGAGCGCAGTGCCACTTCGCCGTATTCGACTTCGGTCCGCACGCCGCGCGCACGCAGCATGGAGGACAGCCTGGCGGCGCCTTCGGCGTCGGCCACCACGGCCCGCTGCGGGCGGAACTGCTCGCACTGCGCGGCCAGTTCGTCGATGCGGCTGTGCGCGGACAGCGCATAGACGCTGTATTTATCCGGGTGGCGCGCCAGCACGTCCAGCGTGGAGACGCCGATGGAGCCGGTGGCCCCAAGGATGGTGATGCGTTGCATGTAAAGCCTTTGGTTCAGAGCCAGGCGTCGATCAGGGCGGCAATCGGCAGGACCGGCACCAGCGCATCGATGCGGTCAAGCACGCCGCCGTGGCCCGGCAGCAGGTTGCTGCTGTCCTTGATTGCCGCGCGGCGCTTGAGCTGCGACTCGGCCAGGTCGCCGATCACGCTGGCGGCCACGAGCAGCAGGAGGACGGCGATGAGGGCCAGCCAGCCGGCCTTCGCCTGCAGGTGCACGGCGAAGGTGTCGGCCAGCAGCGCGGAGTCGCCGGCGAAGAGAATGGTAGCAGCGGCGATCAGCAGCACGGCGATGCCGCCGCCGATCGCGCCTTCCCAGGATTTGCCCGGCGAGATCGACACGGCCAGCTTGCGCTTGCCGAATGCCTTGCCGGAGAAGTAGGCCCCGATATCGGCGATCCACACCAGCGCCATCACGGACAGCAGGTAGACCGGCGAATGGCGGTACAGCGCGGTAATGGCCATGAAGGCGGCCACGATGGACAGCATGTACAAGATGCCGTGGATGCGGCCGGCGCTGGACGCGACGTCCGGCAGCCCGGTCTTGAGTTTGGGCGCGAACACCAGCAACCACGCCAGCGCGGCCAGGCCCCACCATAGCGGTGACTGCGAGGACAGGCCGCCGGCCATTACCGGCATGGCGAACGCCAGCGTCCACAAGAGCGGCACCAGCACCGGGAAGCGCGAGCCCGGCTGCACCAGGCGGTAGGACTCCCACAGCGCGGCGCCCATGAAGGCCAGCACCACCGCGCCGAACGCCAGCATATTCCGGAAGAACAGCACCGGCAGCAGGATGGCCAGCAGGACAACGGCGGTGAGGACCCGGGTTTTCAGCATTCAGAGCGCCTTTTCTTTTTCTGCGAGTTGTTCGCCCGTGCGGCCGAAGCGGCGCTCACGGTTCCGGTACGACGCGATCGCCAGGTCGAGCGACTCGGCGGTGAAGTCGGGCCAGTAGGTATCGGTGAAATACAGCTCGGAGTACGCGAGCTGCCACAGGAGGAAGTTGGAGATGCGCTGCTCGCCGCCGGTGCGGATGAACAGGTCCGGCTCCGGCGCGTACGCCATCGACAGGTGCTCCGCCAGCTGCTCCTCGGTAAATTCAAGCGCGCCCGGGTTGGCGTGCGCCATCTTCGCCGCTGCCTGCATGATGTCCCAGCGTCCGCCGTAATTGGCGCACACGGTCACGGTCAGGCGGCGGTTGCCGGCGGTCTTGCGCTCGGCCGCCGCGATCATCTCCTGCAGCTTCGGATCGAAGCGGGTCAGGTCGCCCACCACCTTGAGGCGGATGTCGTTCGCATGCATCTTCGACACTTCGCGTTCGAGCGCGGTGACGAACAGCTTCATGAGCAGCGAGACTTCTTCCTCGGGGCGGCGCCAGTTCTCGGAGGAGAAGGCGAACAGCGTCAGGTATTCGATCCCGCGCCGCACGCAGGCCTCGACCACGCCGCGCACCGCCTCCACACCCTTGACGTGGCCAGCCACGCGCGGCATGAAGCGCTTGGTCGCCCAGCGCCCGTTGCCATCCATGATGATTGCAACGTGGCGCGGGACCTCGCCTACCTCGGGCACGACGGTCGTCGAGCTTTTGAAGATCATAGCGGGCGCTGGCGGTCAGACCGTCAGCACTTCCTTCTCTTTTTCGACGACCATCTTGTCGACGTCGGCGATGAACTTGTCGGTCAGCTTCTGGATCTCGTCCGAACCGCGGCGCTCTTCGTCCTCGGAGATCGCCTTGTCCTTGACCAGTTTCTTCAGCTGCTCGTTGGCGTCGCGGCGGATGTTACGGATCGCGATCTTGGCGTCTTCCGCTTCGCTCTTGACCAGCTTGACCATCTCCTTGCGGCGCTCTTCGGTCAGCGGCGGGGTCGGCACGCGGATGGTATCGCCCTGTGCGGCCGGGTTCAGGCCCAGGTCGGAGTCGCGAATCGCCTTTTCGATGGTCGATGCCATCTTCTTTTCGAACGGGGTCACGCCGATGGTGCGCGCGTCGACCAGGGTCAGGTTGGCGACCTGGTTGATCGGGGTCGGGTTGCCGTAGTACTCGACCATCACGGAGTCGAGCAGGCCGGTGTGGGCGCGGCCGGTGCGCACCTTGGCCAGGTCGGCCCTCAGGGTCTCGATCGACTTGTTCATGCGCGTCTGCGCGTTATTCTTGACGTCGGCTGTGGACATGCTGCTCTCCTAGTGCTTTTTATTCGGATGTGTTTAAACGTGTACGAGCGTACCCTCGTCCTCGCCCATCACCACGCGCTTGAGCGCGCCCGGCTTGACGATCGAGAACACCTTGATCGGCAGCTTCTGGTCGCGGCACAGCGCAAAGGCGGTGGCGTCCATCACCTGCAGGTGCTTGGAGATCGCTTCGTCAAACGTGATGGATTCGTAACGGGTTGCGTTCGGATCTTTCTTTGGATCGGCAGTATATACGCCATCGACCTTTGTTGCCTTAAGGACGATCTCAGCGGAAATTTCGGAGCCGCGCAGCGCAGCGGCGGTATCGGTGGTGAAGAACGGGTTGCCGGTGCCGGCGGCGAACACGACGACCTTGCCTTCTTCCAGGTATTGCAGTGCTTTCGGGCGTACATACGGCTCGACGACCTGCTCGATGCCGATCGCCGACATCACGCGGGCGGTGATGCCCTGCTGGCGCATGGCGTCGGCCAGGGCGAGCGCATTCATGACGGTGGCCAGCATGCCCATGTAGTCGGCGGTGGCGCGGTCCATGCCCTGCGCACCCGGGGCGACGCCGCGGAAGATGTTACCGCCGCCAATGACCACTGCCAGCTCGACGCCCAGCTTCGCCACTTCCGCCACGTCGGCCACCATGCGCTCGATGGTGGAGCGGTTGATGCCGTATGGATCGTCCCCCATCAGGGCTTCGCCGGAAAGTTTCAGGAGTACGCGTTTGTAGGCTGGATTGGTCATTGATGGGCTCCTTTTGACGATCGTGACAGTATGACAAATTTTTATGAGGACTGGCTTAAAAAACGACGCGGCAGCGTCGCCCCAGCGAAAGCTGGGGCCCATGATGAGCTGAACGAAACCGGACACTCAGCATGGGTCCCCGCGTCCGCGGGGATGACGACGCGACGAACATTTCGCGCGGGCTAAAAAAACGGGCCTCTCGGCCCGCTTTTCATTACGCTTGCTTCGAAGCAGCCATCTGCGCTGCCACTTCCGCCGCGAAGTCGTCCACCTTCTTCTCGATGCCCTCGCCCACCACGTACATCGTGAATGCTTTCACGGACGCGTTGTTTGCCTTCAGCATCTGTTCGATCGACTGCTTGTCGTTCTTTACGAATGCCTGGTTGAACAGCGATACTTCCTTCAGGTACTTCTGTACCGAACCTTCGAGGCGCTTGGCGACGATTTCTTCGGACTGGGCCGGCTTGCCTTCGGCAGCTGCCTTTTCCGCATCTTCCTTGGCCTTGGCCGCTGCAACCGAACGCTCTTTCTCGATCAGTTCAGCAGGAACCTGGTCGGACGACAGTGCCACCGGCTTCATTGCCGCGATGTGCATTGCCACGTCCTTGCCAACCTGGTCGTCGCCCTCGAACTCGACCATCACGCCGATGCGGGTGCCGTGCAGGTACGACGCCAGCTTGCCGGTGGTTTCGAAACGCTGGAAGCGGCGGAAGGTCATATTCTCGCCGATCTTGCCGATCAGGGCCGCACGGACTTCGTCCAGGGTCTTGCCATCGCCTGCCGGCAGGGCTGCCAGGGCTGCCAGGTCGGCCGGGTTGTGCTCGGCCACCAGGCGCGCAGCGGTTGCGGCCAGGTTCAGGAAGTCGTCGTTCTTGGCGACGAAGTCGGTTTCGCTGTTCACTTCGACCAGCGCGCCCACCTTGCCGGCGATGTAGGCCGACACCACGCCTTCGGCGGTGATGCGTGCCGATGCCTTCGATGCCTTGCCGCCCAGCTTGACGCGCAGGATCTCTTCAGCCTTGTCCATGTCGCCAGCGGCTTCGGTCAGGGCCTTCTTGCATTCCATCATTGGTGCGTCGGTCTTCGCGCGCAGTTCGCCAACCATTGCTGCGGTAATCGCTGCCATGTGAGTTCTCCTAATTTGTTTGATACGGAATTCGGTTTAAAAAAAAGGGGAGCCAGATGCCACCCCTTTTTTTCGGACGGGCGGGGCTGACCCCGCCTGGCAATTAAGCCTGCTCGGAAACTTCGACGAATTCGTCGCCGGATGCCTTGACCATGTCAGCGACGTCCTTGGTGGCGTTCGAACGGCCTTCCAGGATCGCGTCTGCCACGCCGCGGGCGTACAGGGTGATCGCTTTGGACGAGTCGTCGTTGCCTGGGATGACGTGGGTCACGCCTTCCGGGGAGTGGTTGGTATCGACCACGCCGATGACCGGGATGCCCAGCTTTGCAGCTTCGGTGATCGCGCCCTTGTGGTAGCCGACGTCGACGACGAAGATTGCGTCAGGAACGCCGTTCAGCTCCTTGATGCCGCCGATCGATTTCTGCAGCTTTTCCAGTTCGCGCGAGAACATCAGCGCTTCCTTCTTCGACAGCTTCTGTACGGAACCGTCTTCGATCTGTGCTTCCATGTCCTTCAGGCGCTTGATCGAGGTCTTGATCGTCTTGAAGTTGGTCAGCATGCCGCCCAGCCAACGCTGGTCGACGTAAGGGACGCCTGCGCGCTGCGCTTCAGCGGCGATGATGTCGCGCGACTGGCGCTTGGTGCCGACCAGCAGGATGGTGCCGCGCTGGGCAGCGATCTGCTTGACGGTCTTCATCGCTTCCTGATACATCGCCATCGTCTTTTCGAGGTTGATGATGTGGATCTTGTTACGATGACCAAAGATGAACGGTGCCATCTTCGGGTTCCAGAAACGGGTTTGGTGACCGAAGTGGACACCGGCTTCCAGCATTTCACGCATAGTTACGGACATTGCAATTCTCCAGGGTTGGTTTCTCAAATCCGCCCAGTCACCTCGAGGGCACCCTTGAAGGGCGGATTCGCGATTTACAAAAAATAATGGTTGTACTACTCAGTTGCTCGAAAACCAGTTCAAGCAACCCGAGATTCTACACTGGAAGCCCCGTCATTGGCAAGGTCAACACCCGATTCCGGCGAGACAGGTGGGCGACAGCCCCCCACGCTTGTCATTGAGGCAATCCAAGGCGACAGATGGCGGCCGTCACCCAAGCGGTGCGGGTCGTTTATAATCTGGACTTGTTTGCGCGCGGCCGGCTTCACCGGGGCGCGCTCGTCAGTTTATTCGCAAAGCGACCTATGTCCTCCATTCCTATCAAAACGCAGGCCGATATCGAAGGCATGCGCCTCGCCGGCCGTCTCGGCTCCGAAGTGCTTGACTACATCACCCCGTTCGTCAAGCCGGGAGTGACCACCGGCGAACTCGATCGCCTCTGCCACGAGTACATGGTCAACGTGCAGGGTTCCATCCCCGCCCCGCTCAACTACTGCCCGCCGGGCTACACCCCGTATCCGAAGGCGATCTGCACCTCGGTCAACGACGTGATCTGCCACGGCATCCCGGGCGACAAGGTGCTCAAGAGCGGCGACTCGGTCAACCTCGACATCACCGTCATCAAGGATGGCTACCACGGCGACAACTCGCGCATGTTCCTGGTCGGCGAACCGTCGATCCTGGCCAAGCGCCTGTCCGAAGTCACCTACGAGTGCATGTGGCTGGGCATTTCGAAGGTAAAACCGGGCGCCCGCCTGGGCGACATCGGCTTCGCTATCCAGCAGCACGCGGAGAAAGCCGGCTACACGGTGGTGCGCGAATTCTGCGGCCACGGCATCGGCAAGGGCTTCCATGAGGAGCCGCAGATCCTGCATTACGGCCGTCCCGGCACCGGCGAAGTGATGGAAGCCGGCATGATCTTCACGATCGAGCCGATGATCAACGCCGGCCGCCGCGAGATCCGCGAGATGAATGACGGCTGGACCATCAAGACGAAAGACCGCAGCCTGTCGGCGCAATGGGAACACACCGTGCTGGTGACCGAAACCGGCTACGAGGTGCTGACCCTGTCGGCCGGCTCGCCGCCGCCACCTGCCTTCATCCTGGCTGCGCAGACCGCAACGGCCTGACCCATGGGCGCCGCGCTGTTGCCGTCGCTGCGCGGCGCGCTCAGGCAGCGCCTGAAGGAAGAGCGCGCGGCGCACATCGCGGCGTTCCGCGCCGACGGCAAGCCTGAAAAACTGCTGCGCGGCCTGCGCGCGGCGGTCGACTCCATCCTCACCGAAGCCTTCCGTGCCGCCGGCCTGCCCGCCAATACGGCGCTGGTCGGCGTGGGCGGCTACGGCCGCGGCGAGCTGTTCCCCTATTCCGACGTCGATGTGATGATCCTGCTCGGCCAGCCGGCCGACGCGGTGACCGAGGCGCGCCTGGAAGCACTGGTGCAGCTGCTGTGGGACCTGGGCCTGGAGATCGGCCACAGCATCCGCACGGTGGACGAATGCCTGGCCGAGTCGCGCGCCGACATCACCGTGCAAACCACCCTGCTCGAGGCGCGCCTGGTCGATGGCGACGCCACCCTGTTCGAGGAGCTGCGCACCCGCTACCGGCAGGCGATGAATCCGCAAGCCTACTTCATCGCCAAGACCACCGAGATGCGGCTGCGCCACGCCAAGTACGAGGACACCGCGTTCTCGCTTGAACCCAACTGCAAGGAGAGCCCGGGCGGGCTGCGCGACCTGCAGGTGATCCTGTGGGTCTCCAAGGCCGCGGGACTGGGCGGTTCGTGGAGCGAACTGGCGCAGCGTGGCCTGATCACGAAGACCGAAGCGCGCCAGCTGATGGAGAAGGAGCGTGCATTCAAGGACATCCGCATCCGCCTGCACCTGCACACCAACCGGCGCGAGGACCGGCTGGCGTTCGACGTCCAGACGCCAATTGCCGAAACCTTCGGCCTGCAGGCGACCGGCACCGGCCCCAACATGCGGCGCGCCAGCGAACTGCTGATGCAGCGCTACTACTGGGCCGCCAAGACGGTGACGCAGCTGAACAAGATCCTGCTGCAGAACATCGAGGCGCAGCTGTTCCCGCAGCCGACCGTGTCCACGCCGATCAACGAACGCTTCAACGACGTCAACAGCTTCATCGACATCACCGCCGACGATACCTTCGAGAAGACGCCGGGCGCCATTCTCGAGATCTTCGTGCTGATGACGGAGCGCCCGCACATCAAGGGCATGACGGCGCGCACCCAGCGCGCGCTATGGCACGCGCGTCTGCTGATCGACGCGGCCTTCCGCGACAACCCGGTCAACAAGGCGAACTTCCTGCGCATCCTGCAGGCGCCGGTCGGCCTGGTGCATGCGCTGCGCCGCATGAACGACATGGGCGTGCTGGGCCGCTACCTGCCGATCTTCCGCCGCATCGTCGGCCAGATGCAGCACGACCTGTTCCACGTCTACACGGTGGACCAGCACATCATGATGGTGGTGCGGAACATGCGCCGCTTCACGATGACCGAGCACGCGCACGAATATCCGTTCTGCTCGCAGCTGATCGCCAACTTCCCGAACCGCTGGCTGCTGTTCGTCGCCGCGCTGTTCCATGACATCGGCAAGGGGCGCGGCGGCGACCACTCGCACCTGGGCGCACTCGATGCGGCGCAATTCTGCCAGGACCACGGCCTGTCGGCCGAGGATACCGAGCTGGTGACCTTCCTGGTCGAGCAGCACCTGGCCATGTCCACCGTCGCGCAGAAGCAGGACCTGTCCGATCCCGACGTGGTCGACGCGTTCGCGAAGCTGGTGAAGGATGAGCGTCACCTGACCGCGCTGTACCTGCTGACGGTGGCCGACATTCGCGGCACCAGCCCCAAGGTGTGGAACGGATGGAAGGCCAAGCTGCTCGAGGACCTCTACAACATCACGCTGCGCGTGCTGGGCGGCGAGCCGCATTCGGCCGACAGCGAACTGAAAAACCGGCAGCAGGAAGCGCTCGCCACGCTGCGCCTGCACGGGCTGCCGCGCGATGCCCACGAAGCGCTTTGGCAGCAGCTCGACGTAGCCTACTTCCTGCGCCACGACGCCTCCGACATCGCATGGCAGACGCGCGCCCTCGCCGGCCTGCTCGACAGCGAGAACCCGGTCGTCAAGTGCCGCCTGGCGCCGGCCGGCGAAGGCCTGCAGGTGACGGTGTACGCCAAGGACCAGCCGGACCTGTTCGCGCGCATCTGCAGCTATTTCGACCGCAAGAACTTCTCCATCTTCGACGCCAAGATCCACACCACGAAGAACGGCTACGCGCTCGACACCTTCATGGTCACCGAGCAGAATTTCGCGCGCAACTACCGCGACATCATCAACCTGATCGAGCACGAACTCGCGCAAGCCCTGCGCTCGCAGGAGCCGCTGCCGCCGCCGACCAAGGGCCGGCTGTCGCGCCTGTCGCGCACCTTCCCGCTCACACCGACGGTCGACCTGCGGCCGGACGAGCGTGGCCAGTACTACCTGCTGTCCGTGGCGGCCAATGACCGCACCGGCCTGCTGTATTCGATCGCGACGGTGCTCACCCGCTATCGCGTCAACCTGCATACCGCAAAAGTCATGACCCTCGGCGAGCGCGTGGAAGACGTATTCCTCGTCGATGGCGCAGTCCTTAACAACCCGCGCATCCAGCTCCAGTTCGAAACCGACATGCTGGACGCGCTCAAGATCTAGAAGAAGAGAATGACCGAACCTGTCCGCCTGTCCAAACGCATGTCCGAACTTGGCCTTTCGTCCCGCCGCGAGGCCGACGAATGGATTGCCCGCGGCTGGGTGCGGGTGGATGGCAAGGTCGTGTCCGAGCTGGGTTCGAAAGTACTGCCATCGCAGAAGATCACAGTGGAGCGCCAGGCGGCCGCCGAGCAGTCCAAGCGCGTGACCGTGTTGATCAACAAGCCGATGGGCTACGTCAGCGGCCAGGCCGAAGATGGCTACACGCCGGCAGTCGCGCTGATCAAGGCCGAGAACCGCTGGGCGGACGATCCCTCGCCGGAGCAATTCCATCCGACCCAGTTGCGCAGTCTGGTACCGGCCGGCCGGCTGGACATCGACTCGGTCGGCCTGCTGGTGCTGACCCAGGACGGGCGCGTGGCCAAGCAGCTGATCGGCCAGGACACCACCATCGAAAAGGAATACCTGGTGCGGGTCGAGTACACGCGCGGACCCGGCAAGCTGCCGGACGCGGACCTGCGCAAGCTCAATCACGGGCTGTGGATGGACGGGAAGCCGCTGCTGCCGGCCAAGGTGCGCTGGCAGAACGAGGACCAGCTCAGCTTCACGCTGAAGGAAGGCAAGAAGCGCCAGATCCGGCGCATGTGCGAGATGGTGGGGCTGAAGGTGGTGGGACTGAAGCGCGTGCGCATCGGCCGCGTCAAGCTGGGCGAGCTGCCGGTCGGCCAGTGGCGCTACCTGCGCTCCGACGAGCAGTTCTAAGCCGCCGTCATCCCCGCGAACGCGGGGACCCATGCTCGGTGTCAGGCTTCGGTAGACTCAGCATGGGTACCCGCTTCCGCGGGTATGACGCGTTAAACGCAAATCCCGCATTAATGGATCTTGAATTTGAGCTGGAACGAGAAGCCGCCATACAGGCGGTCCTTGTATGACGGGATGAACCCGACATTCACTCCCACCCGCCCATGCTCGTAGCTGGCCGTCGGAATCAATGCCGGGAACCATCCGCCATTGCGCATGTTCGGGTAGCCGTCAAAGCCGCCCACCACCGCACCGAGCCGCACGCCGCCAAGCTCCCACGGCTGGTAGTACAGCCCCACATAATTCGAGTACGCCCGGTCGCTGTTGCGGAACCGTCCCGCGGTGACCGAGGCCACCGTCGAAAAGCGATACTCGGCGCCCAGCCCCCAGTTGCTGCCCGAGAGGTCCTTGTCCGAATCGAAGTGCCAGGTGGCGAAACCCGGATTGACCCAGGTCTCGGACAATGGCGCCGACTGGATCGTGCCCGCCTGGGCCGCCTGGGCCAACGCCAGGGCGGCCACCATCGCTGCGCTACGCATCGTCATGCACGCCTCACGCCTCGATCCGGCTCGCCGACCTGGCGGCCCACCGGTACATCGTCACCAGCAGCGCCCCGCCGACCGCCAGCGCGACCAGCATGCCGGCCGATTCGCCAATCGCGTCGGTCAGTGCCAGTGGATCGCCGGTGCCCGACATGACGATCAGGCCCGCCAGCCCCACGTTGAACAGGCTCTCGCCCACGATGAAGCCGGACATCACCAGCACCGCCAGGCGCGACGCCGCTTCGCCATTGCGGCGCTTGCGCATCGCTTTTTCGAACATGTAGCCGGCGAATGCGCCAATGATGACCGGCAGCGTCACGGCGGACGGCAGGTAGATCGCCAGGCCCACGCCGAGCGGCGGCAGGCCATAGCGCCCCTTGCTGCCGGCTTTCAGCGCAAAATCGACCGCGACCAGCGCCAGGCCAAGCAGCGCGCCGTAGCCGACCAGGTCCCATGGCAGGCCGCCGCCGATCACGCCTTTTGCCAGCGTGGAGATCAGCAGGGCCTGCGGCGCCGCCAGCGGCTCGTCCGAGATCGCGTTGACATTCGGCGCGCCCGCGAAGCCGTACGACTGGTTCAGCAGCTCCAGCACCGGCGGCACCACCATCGAACCCGCGAACACGCCGATCACCAGCGCCAGCTGCTGCTTCCATGGCGTTGCACCGACCAGCTGGCCGGTCTTCAGGTCCTGCAGGTTGTCGTTACCGATCACGGCGACAGCCAGCACCACGGTGGTGACGAACAGCGCGTACGCGATCAGCGCCTGTGCCACATTCGCATCGAGCAGTTCGCGGCCGACGAAACCGACGGTCGCCGCCGAGCCGAGGATGGTCAGGATCGCGATGCCCGAAACCGGCGAATTGGACGAACCGATCAGGCCGGCCATGTAGCCGCACACCGCGGCGGCCAGGATACCGGCGACCAGGATGTAGCCCACGCCCACGGCAACCAGCGGGGTGGACAGCGACTCCAGCACGCCGCCTTCCAGGAAGCTGGCCATCAGCCAGCCTGCCGGAACCAGCGCCACCAGGGTCACGACGCCGACCATGAAGATCGGCAGGTCCTTTTCCACGCGCGGAATCGATTCGTCGCCGGCCTTGATGCGGCGCGACGCTTCCATTGCGGATGCCAGGCCGCCGATGATCGGCTTGGCCAGCGAGGCGAGCGTCACGATTGCCGCGGTACCGATGGCTCCCGCGCCGATCATGCGCACCTTGGTGCTCCAGATACCCAGGGCCTGGTCGGCCGCCGAGGCTGCCGCCGCCGGCTCCATTGCGCTGAGCACGGGCACCAGCACGGCCCATGCAATCAGCAGGCCGACCAGCATTGCCATGCCAACGGTAATACCCATCAGGTGGCCGGCGCCCACCAGCGCCAGCGAGCTGGCAGCGCCGACACCGGTGGCGCCCGAGCCGACCTTGAAATAGGTGGCGACTTCGGCCGCCATCAGCTTCATCGCCGCCAGCGACGCAAACGCCGCCGATGCGATCGCACCCCAGATGACCGCGCGCAGGCCCGCCTTGCCTTCCTGCGCGCCGGAGCGGGTTGCGGTACCGACCTTCAGCACCTCTGCCGCTGCCACGCCTTCCGGATACGGCAGCTTCGATTGCGACACCAGCGCGCGCCGCAGCGGCACCGTGTACATCACCCCCAGCACGCCGCCGATCGCGCACGCGCCAAAGGTCGGCCAGAACGGTACTTCGGCCCACCAGCCGATCATCAGCAGGCCCGGCAGCACGAAGATCACCGATGCCAGCGTGCCGGCAGCCGATGCAATGGTCTGGACGAAGGTGTTTTCCTGGATGGTCGCGTCACGGAACGCCGACAGCAGCGCCATCGAGATCACGGCGGCAGGAATCGCGGTGGCGAAGGTCAGGCCGACCTTCAGGCCCAGGTACACCTGCGCCGCAGTAAAGATGAGCGTGATCAGGATGCCGAGGACGGCGCCCCGCAGGGTGATTTCCTTCGGGTCGGCGGATGATGCCAGGTTCATGCAGTGTCTCCAGTACTGTTTATAGGTATGGGTAAAACGGTCTTGCTAGTCGTCGCCGGCATCGAGGCCGGGGAACATCACTTCGGTGAAGCCGAAACGGGAAAAGTCGCGGATGCGCATGGGGTACAGGATGCCGAGCAGGTGATCCACCTCGTGCTGGACCACACGCGCGTGGAAGTCTTCGGCATCCCGTTCGATCGGCATGCCGAACTGGTCCGACCCGGTGTAGCGCAGACGCTTGTAGCGCGGGACGCTGCCGCGCATGCCGGGGACGGAGAGGCAGCCTTCGAAGCCCTCCTCCATCTCTTCCGAGAGCGGCGTCAGCACAGGGTTGATCAGCACCGTTTCCGGCACCTCGGGCGCGTCCGGATAGCGCGCATTCTGCCGGAAGCCATAGATGACGAGCTGCAGGTTGACGCCGATCTGCGGCGCGGCCAGGCCGGCGCCGTTTGCCGCGTGCATGGTGTCGAACATGTCCGCGATCAGTTCGTGCAGTTCGGGCACGTCGAAATCGCGCACCGGCTCGGCCACGCGCAGCAGGCGCGGATCGCCCATGCGCAGGATCTGCCGCACCGTCACTGTATGCGCCCCAGTTGTTGCAGGAAGCGGGCGTAGCCGTCGGCGGTCTCGGGATGCTTCAGTCCCATCGCGGTCATCGCTTCCAGGTAGCCGAGCTTGGAACCGCAGTCATAACGGGTGCCCTGGTAGCGATACGCCAGCACGCGCTGCTCGCGCATCAATGCGGCGATGCCGTCGGTAAGCTGGATTTCGCCGCCGGTCCCGACGCCAATATGCTGGAGGTAGTCGAATATCGCGCCGGTCAGGACATAGCGGCCGACCACCGCCAGGGTCGATGGCGCCACATCGGGCTGGGGCTTCTCCACGATGGCGGAGACCAGTTCCACGCCTTCACGGTAGGCCGAGGCGCTGACGATGCCGTATTGCCTGGTCTGCTCGCGCGGCACGTCCTGGACGGCCAGCACGCTGCACTGCTCGTACTCGTACAGCTCCGTCATCTGCTGCAGCACCGGTTTCTGGCCGTGCGCGGTATCCATGAAGTCGTCGGCCAGCAGCACGGCGAACGGGCAGTCGTCGCCGATCACCGGGCGTGCACACAGCACTGCGTGGCCGAGGCCGAGTGCGGCAGGCTGGCGAATGTAGATGCAGCTGACGTGCTTCGGGATCACGTTCTGCACCAGCTCCAGCAACTGCTTCTTGCCGGCCGCCTCCAGCTCCGCTTCCAGCTCGTAAGCCTTGTCGAAGTGGTCCTCGATGGCGCGCTTGTTGCGGCCTGTGATGAACACCAGTTCGGTGCAGCCGGCGGCCACCGCTTCCTCGACCGCGTACTGGATCAGCGGCTTGTCGACAATCGGCAGCATCTCCTTCGGCTGCGCCTTGGTCGCGGGCAGGAAACGGCTTCCTAAGCCTGCGACGGGGAATACCGCTTTCCGGATGGGCTTCATGCGTCTTCACTCCTGACCGATTCCAGCAGTTTCAACAAGCCCTCCTCGTCGAGCAGGGCGACCCCCAGTTCCTGCGCCTTCGCCAGCTTGGAGCCGGCATCGCTGCCGGCTACCACATACGATGTCTTCTTCGATACCGAGCCCGATACCTTGCCGCCCGCGGCCTCGATCAGCGCGGCGGCTTCGTCGCGGCTCATGGTGGGCAGGGCGCCGGTCAGGACGAAGGTCTTGCCGGACAGGCCGCCCGCCGTCTTCACGTGCGCACCTTCCTTCCACCTGAGGCCGGCCTCGACCAGCTGCATCACCAGTTGTGCGTTTTCCGCATCGCTGAGGAATTCCGAGATGGATTTGGCGACCACCGGGCCGACGTCCTCCACTTCCAGCAGCTGGATGCCACCCTCCCAGGTGGCCGCGTGCATCAGCGCCTGCAGGTTGCCGAAATGGGCGGCCAGCGCCTTGGCGGTCGATTCGCCCACGTGGCGGATGCCCAGCGCATAGATGAAGCGCGCGAACGTGGTGTGCTTCGATTTTTCCAGTCCGTCGAGGACGTTCTGCGCCGACTTCTGCGCCATGCGCTCGAGCGTGCACAGGCTGTCCAAGTCGAGGCGGTACAGGTCCGCGGCGGTCTTCACCAGGCCCTTGTCGACCAGCGGGTCGATCAGCTGTTCGCCCATGCCCTCGACGTCAATTGCGCGGCGCGATACGAAATGCATCAGACCGCCCTTGCGCTGGGCATTGCAGTGGGTCCAGCCGCCCGAGCAGCGCGCCACGGCTTCGTCTTCCATGCGCACGATGGGCGAGCCGCACACCGGGCAGTTGGCCGGCATGACGAATTCGCGCGCATCGGCCGGACGGC
>DASWYE010000051.1:0-3489 GCA_036405115.1 Telluria sp.
ATCGCCGCGTCGGCGCGCGCCATGACCTCGTCGAAGGATTCGCCCGCCTTTGCCAGCGCAACCCCGATGCTCAATGACGCGGTGACCTGGCCACCGTCCCCCAGCGGGATCGGACGCTCGGCATCGACGCGGATCTTCTCCGCGATCTCACTGGCCTCGTGGAGTTCGCGGATACCGTCGAGGATGACCAGCAGTTCGTCCCCGCCCATGCGTGCACAGATGTCGCTGCTGCGGACGCAGGCACGGATGCGGTTGGCGAGCACCTGCAGGGTCAGGTCGCCCGCGGCATGGCCATGGACATCATTGACCGCCTTGAACCGGTCGACGTCACAGAACAGGACGGCACTGTCACCTCCCGAGCGACGCTCGCCTGATCGCCGTTCGGCGAAGCGGTGCAATGCCTCGTTGCGATTGGCCAATCCAGTGAGCGCATCGAAACGCGCAAGCCGCGCAACGGCCGCCTCGGCCGCCACCTCCGCATCGATCGTCCGGAAACTGGCGACCTGCCCATCCCGCCTGCCATCCGTATCGATGTGGAGATTGGCATGCACTTCCGCCCAGTGGTAATGCCCCGACTGCGCCAGGACGCGCAACCGGAGCACGCGCGCGCCGGCCGCCTCGATGGCCGCCACCGCGGCTTTGGCCAGCGGCCGATCGTCCGGATGCACGAAATCGAGATAGGGACGGCCGATCCACTGCGCAGGCTCCCAGCCCAGCATCCGGCTCAATGACGGGGACACCCATTCGATGCCCCCCTCACGGATGAGGATGACGACGTTGGCCGAATTTTCCGCCAGCAAGCGGAAGTGCTGCTCCGACTTTGCGATGCGCTGGCGGCTCTCGAACCGGTCGGTGGTGTCGCGCCAGGTCAACGTCAGCTCGTCGCCCATCCGTGAGCCGCGGATGTCGTACCGACGCACCAAGCCAAGCACTTCGTTCGCGTAGAGGAAATCGTCCAGGACCAGGGGCTCGCCGCGCTCCATCGTGCTGACGTACATCGCAAGCAAGCCGCAGTCCTTGATCCCCGGCATCGTCTCCATCAGCGAGCTGCCGATCAGCGTATCCGCGCTGCGGGACAGGTATTCGGTGGTGGCCCGGTTCACGTCCAGATAGACGAAATCGACGATCGAGCCCGCTGCGTCCCGTCGCGGTGCGAGCAGGGCCTGCGGATCGAGCATGCCGTCGACGCTGGCCCGGAGGCGGCGCTGCGACAACGCCAGGGCCTGCTGGGCCTCGATCTGCTCGTGCACGTCGCGGGCACTGCCGATCCACGCCGAAACGCGACCGGACGCATCAGGGACGGTGCGGATGCTCACTTCCAGCCAGCGACAGGTGCCGTCCTTGCGCACGAAGCGCGCGCGATACACGAACCGCTCCCTGGCCCCGGTGCCGCCGTCGGGGCCCCGATCCGCCCTGTGCACAAGGCCCTGGTCGTCGGGATGGACGAAGGCCTCGAGCGGGCGGCCGACCATCTCGTCGTGCGTCCAGCCCAGCGCCGTCGTCACCGAATCGGAAACCCATTCGAGTGTTCCGCGAGGCGACTGGCGGAACACGACGTCATCCGCGTTCTCCGCCAGCATGCGGTACTTGGCGCGTGCTTCCTCGGCCGCCTCCAGGGCGATCATCTGCACGGAGATGTCATCGAACACCCAGATCCGGCCCCGCGTCCCGGCACCGTCCAGGGGCGCGGTGGTGACCCGCACGTGGGTGGGGGCCCGGGCGAAATGCCAGACCACGCCCGATACCGTTGCATCGGGCTCGCGCGCAAGCCTGCCGGCGACAGCGGCCACCTCCGCTTGATTCAGCGCACCGTCCTGGAACCTTCGCAGCGCTTCCGAGACGACCTTCGCCGGCAAGGCGCGGGCCGGCACGCCCAGCAGACGCTCTGCGGCCGGGTTGATCGTGGCTTCCTGGCGCAGGCTGTCGATGCTGACGATGGCCTGCTCAAGCAGGCCCCATACCGTCTGCAGACGGTCGTTCTCCATGCCCAGTCGCTGGCGCAACGTGAAATCGATCGCCGCCAGCCGCAGGCGATGGTCGATCAACGCCGCCAAGGCACGCGTCAGGTCTTCCGCCGGCGGCTGCGACCATGCCAACGTGACCTTCAGCAAGGAATCGGTCAGGCCCTGGGTCCATGCGTGCGTTGCCGGTGTCGGCAGCGCGAGCCGCAGCGCAACAGGCAGCTGGAAGGCCAGGCGCGCGGGGTCGGATTCAAGGACCGGCGCGCAGGCATCGTGGGGCGGGAGCGGTGTTCCCAGCCCCACCAGGCCCACAGGGGCGACGGCCACAATGAAGGTCGATTCGCCGCTCGATGCCGTTTCGCTCAGGAGCACCGCGGCAGCTCCCGCAAGGAGGCGAACCTCTTCGAGCGCGCGCTCGATCCGGTCGCTCATGTGTCGTTTCCGAGTACGAACGGGGCGATCGCGGCGATCACCTCCTGCGGATCGACGACGTGCGGGAAATGTCCGTGGGCGCGCAAGGGCTGCAGGTGCGCGTCCGGCAGGGCTTCCGCGAACCATTGCGCCGTCGCCATCGGGACGGCGGGATCTTCGCGGCTCTGCAGGACGCGCACGGGTGGGCGGACGCGGGCAAGGAACGGGCGGATGTCGGCGCCGAACGCGGCGCGGAAGACGGTGGACGCGACCTCCGGGGAGTACCGGCGCAGCGAGGTGATGAAGTCGTCGGCGAAGCGCGGCGTCGAATCGTTGCCCATCAGCAACCGCCCGAACCCGCCGGCCCACAGCGCGAAGTCGGCATCGATGGCCGCGAACGCGTCGTCGATCTGCGCCCGGGTAAAGCCACCCACGTAGCCAGATTCTGGCTCGTCGACGTAACAGGGGCTACCATTGAGCAACACCATCCTCGAGAACAGGCCGGGATCGGCAGCGGCCGCGAGCGCCCCGGCCATCGCCGACACCGAGTGGCCGACATAGACGATGTCGCGGACGCCCAAGCCCCCGCACAGCAGCGCGATGTCGTCGGAAAACCCCACGACCGACTGGTGCCGAAGCGGCGAGAACAGGGCAGGGTCGGCATCCGGCGAGCCGGCGATGGAAAAGGTGATGCACCGGGCCCGCTGCGACAGCGCCGCCACGATGGGATCCCAATGGCCCTGGTGCCCACCCAGCCCATGCGCGAAAAGGACGGCAGGCCCGGCGTCCCCGACGATGCGCACCCGATGGGCACTGATTCTGTCCATGCGTATGGAGTCGGACTGGCTTGGTGTCGGAAACTTCTCGCGAGCCTAAGGGGATTCGACGAAAAAACCCACCCCCCGCGCACCCGGCGGGAACACGTCGAGTATCGGCCATACACGCGCATGCAGCCCGCCACCCCTGCCGCTGCCGCCGTCTTCGCGCGCCATTGACATCGCAGTCATATCCTCAGCTCGCCGATAGGCATCAACCCGGAGACTGTTATGACGATCAAACTCGCAATTGTGGCCGTGGCGCTGGGTCTCAGCCTGACCGCGTGCAACCGCGACCAGGC
>DASWYE010000052.1:0-6339 GCA_036405115.1 Telluria sp.
GAAGTGATCGGCAAGGCCCTCGCCGACTGACCCGTCATCCCCGCGAACGGGGGGACCCATGGGCCGTCTGAAACAAGGCAAAATAGACGTCGGTCAAAAGAATTCGAAAACCCAAGCAAAAGGAAGCCAATGAAACGCGTCTGCCTCACCCAGCACCTGGTTGAAGAACAGCGCCTGAACAACACGATCCCGGCCGAGCTGCGCCTGCTGATCGAGGTGGTCGCGCGCGCCTGCAAGTCCATTTCTCACGCCGTCGGCAAGGGCGCGCTGGGCGACGTGCTCGGCACCGCCGACACCGAGAACATCCAGGGCGAAGTGCAGAAGAAGCTGGACATCATCTCCAACGAGATCCTGCTGGAAGCGAACGAATGGGGCGGCCACCTGGCCGCGATGGCGTCGGAAGAAATGGAATCGATCCACCCGATCCCGAACCGCTACCCGATGGGCGAATACATGCTGCTGTTCGATCCGCTGGACGGCTCGTCCAACATCGACGTCAACGTCTCGATCGGCACCATCTTCTCGGTGCTGAAGGCGCCGGAAGGCATGGGCACCCCGACCGAGCAGGACTTCCTGCAGGCAGGCAGCCGCCAGGTCGCCGCCGGCTACGCGGTGTACGGCCCGCAGACCATGCTGGTGCTGACCACCGGCCACGGCGTCAACTGCTTCACGCTGGACCGGGAAATGGGCTCGTGGGTGCTGACCCAGCGCGACATGAAGATCCCGCATTCGACCAAGGAGTTCGCGATCAACATGTCGAACCAGCGCCACTGGCATCCGCCGGTGCAGCGCTATGTGTCGGAACTGCTGCAAGGCGCGACCGGCACGCGCGGCAAGGACTTCAATATGCGCTGGATCGCTTCGATGGTGGCGGACGTGCATCGCATCCTGAACCGCGGCGGCGTCTTCATGTACCCGGCCGACGTGCGCGATACGTCCAAGCCGGGCAAGCTGCGCCTGATGTACGAAGCGAACCCGATGGCCTTCATCGTCGAACAGGCCGGCGGCGCCGCGACCGACGGCGTGCGCCGCATCATGGACATCGAACCGGCCCAGCTGCACCAGCGCGTGCCGGTCTTCCTCGGCTCCAAAGAAGAAGTCGACGTCGTCACCCGCTACCACACCGCGTAGACGTCATCCCCGCGTGCGGGGACCCCCGCTGAGTTAGCGCAAGCGGCAGCAGTGCCAGGTGGCCCATTCAGCATGGGTACCCGCGTACGCGGGTATGACGGCGTTACCAGGGTTGCAGACACTTAACACTGTCTGCTAGAATACCCGCTCTTCAGCCGCTTTAGCTCAGTCGGTAGAGCAGTTCATTCGTAATGAAAAGGTCGCCAGTTCGATTCCGGCAAGCGGCACCAGGAACACGCAGCAAGCAGACAACCCGCTCCCTTCACAGGCAGCGGGTTTTTTGTTGCCTGCGCGCTCGCGGCGCTAGGCCCGCTGCTCCCCTGCAGCCAGGTCCGGACGGCGTGCCGCCGGCATGATCATGTCGTCGATCGCCTGTTCCACCAGCTCCGGATGCGCATAATGGATCATGTGACCGGTATCCGGCTCGATGCGCAGCGTGCTGTGCGCGACTTCGCCATGCAGCCTGCCCGAGTTGTGCGAGGGATCGGACATCAGGTCGCCGCTGCCGGCAACGAGGGCGACCGGCACCGCAAGCTGGCGATAATGCCTCTTGAGCAGCATCGCCGACGGCACCATCATCGCGCTCTCCGCTGCGCCGGCCCGCAGTTGCGACGGCCGCAGCATCATCCATACCGGCATGCGCTGGAAGCTGGCGGGAACCGGCCTTGGTGAAAACATCTGCTTCGACAGCGCCGGCCATAGCGCGCGCGTGACGAGCGGCGAAATCGTATAGCGCATGATGTCGCCGATGATCGGGATGGCGGGTGGCGACAGCAAGGGCACGTCCAGCCGCAAGCTGGGATAGTAGTAACCGCCCAGCAGCACGAGTCCGCGCAGCTCGTGCGGACGCGCGAGCGCCATCGACAGCGCGACCGTGGTGCCCCACGAATGCGCGACCACCACTGGCTGCTCCACGCCGATCTGATCCAGCGCGCGCAGCAGCAGCTGCGCCTGCGCATGCGGCGTCCAGACCGTGGTGCGCGGCCGTTCGCTGTACCCATATCCCGGCCGGTCGACCAGGATTACGCGATGGTGCGCGGCGAGCCGCTGCACCAGCCCGCTCGCCTCGAAGTCGATCGAGTACACGCCGTTCCCGTGCAGCAGGAGCACCGCCGGACCGTCGCCCTGTTCCTTGTAGTGCAGGCGGACTCCGTCCACTTCGATAAACCGGCCCGTGGGCGGGTTTTCCTTCTCGGCCTGGCGGGCTTTTGCGCGCACGTACAGGAACGATGCGCCAAGTGCGGCGGCCAGCAGGCCGGCGCCGCTCCAGCGGTTCAGCGTCCGCGGCCTGGTCAGGTAAGCATTCGTCACGGTGTCCTCCTTATAAGCGGGCCCGGATAATCTGACTGGCCATCTGTCGGAAAGTTCTTGCAGTCGTTATGATGATTGTGGCGAATCCAGCCACCACACATCAACCACAGCGAGGACTGCGCAGATGCGAGAACTACCAATTCCACCCGAGAACGACGGCGACGACGATGCAACCGAAATGGCCCGGGTCTGGCTGGGCAACGGCACCTGCAATATCTCCTTGCTGCTGGGGATGTACGAGGATGCCGAAGAATGCGACGTTGACGAGCTGTTCGCATGGGGGAATATCCTGAGCGATATCGCGCAGCATATTGCCAATGGCATGAAGCAGAGCCATGGCTGGGACGAAACCGAGACCATGGCCGCGTTGCGTCGTCATTTCAACGCAGCGATCAAGGAACGCGCTCCCGGACTGCAGGGGAGCTACGTCGACGAGCACTAAAGCGCTGGCGCCCGGAACTTACAGATGGAAAGCCAGCCTGACCCCGAAGGCCAGCATCACGATCCAGCTCAGGCCATACAGGGTCGCGCGCGCCGGCAGCTTGTTGGAGGTGAGGTGTACGACGCTTTGCAGCACCCGCAATGCGACGTACGACCACGCCAGCGCCAGGAAAATCGCGTCCGCCTTCGCCAGCGCGATGCTGGCGACGCACAGGAAATAGAAAATCGGCGTCGATTCCTGCAGGTTGTGGAACAGCCGTTCGGCCTGCCGCGCCTTGCGGGGCAGCTTTTCGCCGGTGTCGTAGGTCTTGAAGTAGCCGGCGCTGATCTCGCCGCTTTGCATGGCGGCTTTGCGCCCCCTGAACATCGCGACCAGCGCGAACGCGGTCAGGAAAATCAGTGCGAGGCATGGGTAGAACATGAGGCCCTGGTCCATTTGCTTCCTTCTTCTGTTTTAAGTGGACGATTCCAGCCCGAGTGTACCTTGCACCGAGACGCGGCCGTTACACAAGACCACGTATTCATTCCGGCCAGGCGCGTATGCGAGGCTGGCTTCCGATCCGAGCGGGATTGGCGCCTTGAAGCGTGCCTCCACCGACCGCACGCGCCTGCCCGTGTGGCCCTCGATGGCCGCGCAGGCTTTCGCCACGGTGTGCATGCCGTGGATAATCGGCTGCTTCATGCCCATCAGGCGGGCCGACCATGTCCATAGGTGGATGGGATTCCAGTCGCCCGATACGGCGGCATATTCCCGTCCTGCCGCCGGCGAGAGCGTCCATTGACCGACCACGGGCAGCGGGCTTTCACCGTCGCGGTTCTGGCGGGACGCCTTGCGCTGCCCGCGCCTGGCCAGGTACCTGCTGCGGCAGCTGAAGAACTTCTTCCCCGCGTGCCCTGCAACTGTCTCCAGCACGCAGTATCGGGCCCCGGTTTCGGTCGGGGCTTCGACCTGCACGGTGGTGACGATGTCCATCGCGTCATCCAGCGCTGGCCGGAGGTATTCGACCAGCTCGTTCTCGACGTGGACGCTGCCGGCAATGGCGAACGGGAATCGTTCGTCGAGCAGCGTGGCGAGGTGCGCCCGCTGCGCAATCAGATAATAGTAGGTGACAGGGAGTGCGTCCGACCCAAATCCAAGCGCCGCGTTGTAGCTCGCGATGTGGTGCGGATCGAGCGCGTCCAGGCGATACGCCGAATCGTAAGGCGGGACGTCTTCGCCCGGCCGAGGTGCCCGTCCGCGCTTGCCCAGCGCGCGCAGCAAGGCGATCGCATTCATGGCTGGAAGCGGCGGGTTCATGGATGTGGCCGGGTGGTTGTGAAGAGCGCAACAGTAACATAGCCCGTCCATTCAGGGGAGGCACCCCGACTTCGTGTTATTTTGTCGGGATAACAAACTATAAGGAGACACCATGAGTGATTTCATCACGATGCTGCCCACGCTCCTGATCGGCGCGCTGGCACTCATCATGTTCGGACTGGGGCTGTCGCTGACGCCGGGCGACTTCCGCCGCCTGCTCGGCCACCCGAAGGCGGTGCTGCTGGCGCTGGTGCTGCAGGCGGTGGTGCTGCCGGCGATCTGTTACGGGATCGTCACGGGACTCGGCGTCGCGCCCGTGTATGCGATCGGGCTGATGCTGCTGGCGGCGTCGCCGGGCGGCGTGTCAGCGAACCTGTTCAGCCATCTGTTCGGCGGCAACGTCGCGATGAATATCTCGCTCACCGCCATCAACACCTTGCTGTCCATCGTCAGCCTGCCACTGATTGCCAACTTTGCCATCGAAACGTTCGCGCAGTCCGGCCAGGTGGTGCCGATGCAGACCGCCAAGGTGATCGAGGTGATCGGCATCGTGATGGTGCCGGTGGCGATCGGGATGCTGGTGCGCGGCCGCGCTCCGGCCTTCGCCGCGCGCATGGACAAGCCGATGAAGCGCTTCTCGATGGTGGCGCTGGCCGCGCTGGCGCTGATCGCCATTGCGAAGGAGTGGACCGCGCTGACCGAATCGTTTGCATCGGTCGGCTTGGCCGTCATCGCCTTCAACGCCGTCAGCCTGGGACTCGGTTATTACGTGCCGCGCATGATGGGGCTGGAACAAGCGGACGCGATTGCGATCGGCTTCGAGATCGGCATCCATAACTCGACGCTGGCGATCTTCGTCGCCTTGTCGGTGCTGGGCGACTTCCAGATGATGCTGCCGGCCGCTCTCTATTCGGTCAGCATGTACGTGTTCGCCACCGCGTTCGGCTTGGTGGCGCTGCGCAGGCGAACCGGCACCGCAGCGACGCCCGCCGCGATGTAATAGCAGGGTCACAATTACTGAGCAGAATGGAAGGATGATCAGACATCATCCTTCCACATGCGAATCCTGAAGCTGCAGACCGGCGGCAAAGTCCTTGGCGCTTTCGGCGCCATGCTGCTGGTGATTATCGTGATATCGGCCGTCGCGCTGTGGCGGATGCAGGCGGCCGATGCGCTTACCTCGGACCTGGTCCGCAACAAATTTCCCAAGCAGCAGATGGCCGGCGAGCTGCTTGGCCTGGCGCAGCTCAATGGCGTGCGCACAGTGGCGATCGCGCGCAGCGACAGCCTCGAATTATCCGATTACTTCCACGCCCAGCTGGAACAGGGCGCCAATTCGCAGGCGGTACTGGAAGAGCGCATGGCGGCGATGCCGCAGTCGCCGCGCGAGGCGGCCCTGATGGAAAGCGCAGGGGCGCACAAGGCATCGTTCCTGCGCATCCAGGCCGAGATCTTCCAGTTCAAGGAACGCGGCCAGACGGTCGAAGTGGAGCGGCTGGCAGGGGAAAGCCTGCAGCCGGCGCTCGATGCCTACCTGGGCGCGCTGCGCGAGCTGGTGGGTTACCAGGCCGCGCAGGCCAACAGGCAGGCCGCGGCGTCAGCCAGCGACTCCACCGCGAGTCGCGGGATCGTCGGCGTCCTCGGCGCCATCGCGCTGCTGGCCGGCTGCATGCTGGCGCTGCTGCTGGCGCGCAGCATCACCGGGCCGCTGAAACAGGCAGTAGCGCTGGCCGAGCGCGTCGCCAAGGGTGACCTGCGCGCATCGATCGAGCACTCCCGCAGCGACGAAATGGGGCGGCTGTTCGACGCGCTGAACCGGATGACGGAAGGCGTCTCGGCCACGGTCGAACGCGTGCTCGATGGTGCGCGCGCGGTGGATGGCGCGTCCGGCGAAATCGCGGCCGGCAATGCCGACCTGTCGGCGCGCACCGAGCGCCAGGCCGGCACCCTGGTCGAAACCGCCGGCGCGATGGAAGCGCTGACCGCGGCTGTCGCGCAGAACGACAGCAGCACCACGCAGGCCAACACACTGGCGCACGCCGCGTCAACGGTCGCGCAGGAGGCGATGCGCGCGGTGGCCCAGGTGGTCGAGAAGATGGCAGCGATCGAGGCATCCGGCACGCGCATCGCGGAGATCACGGGCGTCATCGATGGCATCG
>DASWYE010000053.1:0-8574 GCA_036405115.1 Telluria sp.
GATCCTGATCCAGATCCCGGACCAGTACTTCCGCGCCGAGATGGCGCGCCAGGGCGTGGAGCTGCCGCCGCCCGGCGAATACGGCGTGGGCATGGTGTTCCTGCCGAAGGAGCACGCCTCGCGCATCGCCTGCGAGCAGGAGATCGAACGCGCCGTGCGCATCGAGGGCCAGGTGGTGCTGGGCTGGCGCAATGTGCCGGTCGACGAGACCATGCCGATGTCGCCGGCGGTGCGGGCCAAGGAGCCGGTGATCCGCCAGATCTTCATCGGGCGCGGGCCGGACATCATGGTCACCGATGCGCTGGAGCGCAAGCTGTACGTGATCCGCAAGTCGTCCGGCCACGCGATCCAGGCGCTCAAGCTCTTGCATGGCAAGGAGTTCTTCGTGCCGTCGATGTCGGCCCGGACCATCGTGTACAAGGGACTGCTGCTGGCCGACCAGGTCGGGGTGTACTACAAGGACCTGCAGGATCCGCGCTGCATTTCGGCGCTGGCGCTGGTGCACCAGCGCTTTTCCACCAATACCTTCCCGGAGTGGCCACTGGCGCACCCGTACCGCCTGATCGCGCACAACGGCGAGATCAATACGGTCAAGGGCAATTTCAACTGGACCCGCGCGCGCGAGGGGGTGATGAAGTCGGCCGTGCTGGGCGATGACCTGCACAAGCTGTTCCCGCTGATTTACGAGGGCCAGTCCGATACGGCCTGTTTCGACAATGCGCTCGAGCTGCTGGTGATGAGCGGCTATCCGGTGGCGCAGGCGATGATGATGATGATCCCGGAGGCGTGGGAGAACCACACGCTGATGGACGAGAACCGCAAGGCCTTCTACGAGTATTACGCGTCGATGATGGAGCCGTGGGACGGCCCGGCGGCGATGGCGTTCACGGACGGGCGCCACATCGGCGGCACGCTGGACCGCAACGGGCTGCGTC
The DNA here is from genome assembly GCA_036405115.1 of Telluria sp. Taxonomy (GTDB): domain Bacteria; phylum Pseudomonadota; class Gammaproteobacteria; order Burkholderiales; family Burkholderiaceae_D; genus Telluria. Next base: position 936 of record DASWYE010000053.1, read on the forward strand.
CCGCGCGCTACATCGTCACCGACGACGACCTGGTGGTGATGGCGTCGGAGGCCGGCGTGCTGCCGATCCCGGAGTCGAAGATCATCCAGAAGTGGCGCCTCCAGCCGGGCAAGATGTTCCTGATCGACCTGGAAGCGGGCCGCATCATCGATGACAAGGAACTCAAGGACACCTACGCCAACGCCAAGCCGTACAAGGCCTGGATCAAGTCGGTGCGCATCAAGCTGGGCGAGATCCGCCTGACCGAGAGCCAGCTCGCCGTCCACCGCCACAAGAATGCGCCGGGCGAGAAGCAGCCACCATCGCTGCTGGACCGCCAGCAGGCCTTCGGCTATACGCAGGAGGACCTCAAGTTCCTGATGGCGCCAATGGCGGTGCTTGGCGAGGAGGCGACCGGATCGATGGGCAACGATTCGCCGCTGGCGGTCATGTCGAACAAGCTCAAGCCGCTGTACAACTACTTCAAGCAGCTGTTCGCGCAGGTGACCAATCCGCCGATCGACCCGATCCGCGAGAGCATGGTGATGTCGCTGGTGTCGTTCATCGGCCCCAAGCCGAACCTGCTCGATACGAACAACGTCAATCCGCCGATGCGCCTGGAAGTGGCGCAGCCGGTGCTGGGCTTCGACGACATGACGCGCCTGCGCGGCATTTCGGCGCACACGGGCGGCAAGTTCAAGTCGTATGAGCTGAACATCTGCTATCCGGTCGCCTGGGGCAAGGAAGGCATCGAGGCGTCGCTGGCGTCGCTGTGCGCGGAGGCGGTCGATGCGGTCAAGTCCGGCCACAACATCCTGATCGTGTCAGACCGTTCGATGGATGCGACGCAGGTGGCGATTCCGGCGCTGCTGGCCACGTCGGCGATCCACCAGCACCTGGTGGCGCGTGGCCTGCGCGCGTCCACCGGCCTGGTGGTCGAAACCGGGTCGGCGCGCGAGACGCACCACTTCGCGCTGCTCGCCGGCTATGGCGCTGAAGCCGTACACCCCTACCTGGCGCTCGAGACGCTGGCGGAACTGGCGCAGGCGTTGCCGCACGAGCTGGCGCCCGATGCCGCCGCGTATAACTACACCAAGGCGATCGGCAAGGGCCTGCTGAAGGTGATGTCAAAAATGGGCATTTCCACCTATATGTCTTACTGCGGCGCGCAAATATTCGAAGCGGTCGGCCTGTCGAAGACCATGGTGGACAAGTATTTCCGCGGCACGGCATCGAACGTGGAAGGCATCGGGGTGTTCGAGGTGGCGGAGGAGGCCATCCGGCTCCACGCGCTGGCCTTTGGCGCCGATCCGCTGCTGGCCGATTCGCTCGATACGGGCGGCGAGTACGCCTGGCGCACGCGCGGCGAAGACCACCTGTGGACACCCGATACGATCGCCAAGCTGCAGCATGCGGCGCGCTCCAACAGCTATTCCACGTACAAGGAATACGCGCAACTGATCAACGACCAGAGCGCGCGTCACCTCACGCTGCGCGGACTGTTCGAGTTCAGGATCGATCCGTCCAAAGCGATTCCGCTGGACGAAGTGGAGCCCGCCGGCGAAATCGTGAAACGCTTCGCCACCGGCGCGATGTCGCTCGGCTCGATCAGCACCGAGGCCCATGCGACGCTGGCGATCGCGATGAACCGCATCGGCGGCAAGTCGAATACCGGCGAAGGCGGCGAAGACCCGGCGCGCTACGCACAGGAATTCAAAGGCATCAAGATCAGACAGGGCGACACGATGGCGTCGGTGCTGGGCGAGTCTCGCGTGGTGGCCGACATCACGCTGCAGGAAGGCGATTCGATGCGCTCGAAGATCAAGCAGGTGGCGTCGGGCCGCTTCGGCGTCACCGCCGAGTACTTGAACTCGGCCGACCAGATCCAGATCAAGATGGCGCAGGGCGCCAAGCCCGGTGAAGGCGGCCAGCTGCCCGGCCACAAGGTGTCCGAATACATCGCCAGCCTGCGCTTCTCCGTGCCCGGCGTGGGCCTGATCTCGCCGCCGCCGCACCACGACATCTATTCGATCGAGGACCTGGCGCAGCTGATCCACGACCTCAAGAACGTCAATCCGCGCGCCGCGATCTCGGTAAAGCTGGTGTCGGAAGTCGGCGTCGGCACGGTCGCTGCCGGGGTCGCGAAGGCCAAGGCGGACCACCTCGTGGTCGCCGGCCACGACGGCGGCACGGGCGCCTCTCCTCTGTCATCGATCAAGCACGCGGGAACGCCATGGGAACTGGGGCTGGCGGAGACGCAGCAGACGCTGGTGCTGAACGGGCTGCGGGGCCGCATCCGCGTGCAGGCCGACGGCCAGATGCGCACCGGCCGCGATGTCGTGATCGCGGCGCTGCTGGGCGCGGACGAAGTCGGCTTCGCGACCGCGCCACTGGTGGTGGAAGGCTGCATCATGATGCGCAAGTGCCACCTGAACACCTGCCCGGTAGGCGTCGCGACGCAGGACCCGGTGCTGCGCGCGAAATTCACCGGCAAGCCGGAGCACGTGGTCAACTACTTCTTCTTCGTGGCCGAGGAGGCGCGCCAGCTGATGGCGCAGCTGGGCATCAGGACCTTCGACCAGCTGATCGGGCGCTCGGACCTGCTGGACAAGTCGAAGGCGGTCCGCCACTGGAAGGCCCGGGGTCTCGATTTCTCGGCGATCTTTCATCAGCCGGCAACCGATCCGCTGCGCGCGATCTTCCATTGCGAGTACCAGGACCACAGCCTGCACACGGCCCTGGACCACAAGCTGATCGCCCAGGCCAAGCCGGCGCTCGAACGCGGCGAGCGCGTGTCCTTCATTTCGCCGGTCAGGAACCGCAACCGCACGGTCGGGACCATGCTCTCGGGCGAGGTGGCGCAGCGCTATGGCCATGATGGGCTGCCGGACGACACCATCCACATCCAGCTGCAAGGCACCGCCGGCCAGTCCGCCGCGGCCTTCCTCGCGGCCGGCATCACGCTCGACCTGGTCGGCGAGGGCAACGATTATGTCGGCAAGGGACTGTCGGGCGGGCGCGTGATCGTCCGGCCGAACACCGAGTTCCGCGGCCGTGCGGTGGACAACATCATCGTCGGGAACACCGTGCTGTACGGCGCGATCAGCGGCGAAGCCTTCTTCAATGGCGTGGCCGGCGAGCGTTTCGCGGTGCGTAATTCCGGCGCGACTGCGGTGGTGGAAGGGTGCGGCGACCATGGTTGCGAGTACATGACTGGCGGGACGGTGGTCGTGCTGGGACGCACGGGCCGCAATTTCGCCGCTGGCATGTCAGGTGGCGTTGCCTACGTGTACGACCCCGATGGAGATTTCCAAAGCTTGTGCAATACAGCGATGGTGGACCTGGAGCGCGTCAGCGCCGCCACCGGGCAGCAGGACCGCGGCACGATGCACGCGCAGTCGCGCGGCGGGGAGCGCGAGCCGGACGAAGTGATCCTGCGGCGCCTGGTCGAACGCCACTTCAAGTACACCGGTAGTACGCGCGCGCGCAATCTTCTGGACGACTGGGCCAACAGCCGCAAGCTGTTCGTGAAGGTGCTGCCGACCGAGTACAAACGCGCGCTGGAGGAGATGCACAACTCCAGCATGGAAGAAGCCGCCGAGCAGATCGCGGCCTGACCCGAAACAGACGAGGACAATCACGTGGGCAAAATCACAGGCTTCATGGAATTCGAGCGCCAGGAAGAAGGCCACCTGGCGCCGCAGGAACGGGTCCGCAACTACAAGGAGTTCGTTCTGCACCTGACCGACGAGCAGGCGAAGGTGCAGGGCGCGCGCTGCATGGATTGCGGCATCCCGTTCTGTAGCAGTGGCTGCCCGGTCAATAACATCATCCCGGACTGGAACGACCTGGTGTACCGCGGCCAGTACCGCGTGGCGCTGGACAATCTCCACTCGACCAACAACTTCCCGGAGTTCACCGGCCGCATCTGCCCCGCGCCGTGCGAGGCGGCGTGCACGCTCAACATCAACCAGGAGCCGGTCGGGATCAAGTCGATCGAGCACAAGATCATCGACACCGGCTGGGAGCACGGCTGGGTGGTGCCGCAGCTTCCGCTGCAAAAGACCGGGAAGAAGGTGGCGGTGGTCGGCTCGGGGCCGGCCGGCCTCGCGGCGGCACAGCAGCTGGCGCGCGCGGGACACGATGTGACCGTGTTCGAGAAATCGGACCGCATCGGCGGCCTGCTGCGCTACGGGATCCCGGACTTCAAGCTGGAGAAGCACCATATCGACCGCCGCGTCGAGCAGATGCAGGCCGAGGGCGTGACCTTCCGCACCGGTGTCCTGATCGGCAAGGACTTCCCGGCCACCGTCAACAACTGGGCCCGCGACACCATCTTCCCGGAGGACCTGGCGCAGGAATTCGACGCGGTGGTGCTGGCCGGCGGCGCCGAGCAGCCGCGCGACCTGCCGGTGCCGGGCCGCGAGCTCAAGGGCGTGCACTTCGCGATGGACTTCCTGCCGCAGCAGAACAAGGTCAACGCCGGCGACAAGGTAAAGGAACAGATCAAGGCGAGCGGCAAGCACGTCGTGGTGATCGGCGGCGGCGACACGGGCTCGGACTGCGTCGGCACCTCCAACCGCCAGGGCGCGGCCTCGGTGACCCAGTTCGAGCTGATGCCGATGCCGCCCGAGGTTGAAAACAAGCCGCTGGTGTGGCCATACTGGCCGACCAGGCTGCGCACCTCCTCCTCGCACGAGGAAGGCGTCGAACGCGATTGGGCCGTCGCCACCAAGCGCCTGGAAGGCAGGAACGGCAAGGTGGAAAAACTGGTCGCCTGCCGCGTCGAGTGGCAGAACGGGAAGATGACCGAGGTGCCGGATTCTGAATTTGAAATGAAAGCCGACCTGGTCCTGCTGGCGATGGGCTTCGTGTCGCCCGTCCAGCAGGTGCTGGACGCGTTCGGCGTCGACAAGGACACGCGCGGCAATGCACGCGCAGCGGTAGAGGGACTTGGCGCCTACCAGACTACGGTGCCGAAGGTGTTCGCCGCCGGGGACATGCGCCGGGGCCAGTCGCTGGTGGTCTGGGCGATCCGCGAGGGCCGCCAGTGCGCCCGCGCCGTTGACCAGTTTCTGATGGGCTCGACCCTGCTCCCCAACTGATCGGGGATCTGCGTCGAAGTGCGTCGCTTGACCCTTCTGCCAGGCGACGTAAACTGTTCTGATTCCAGCGATTCTCTTCATGAACAGCCGACCTGATCCCTACGCCGGACTACCAGACCGTGTGACACGGCTGGAAGTGACGTGCGAGCGCATTCTCGATGAGCTGCGCGAGCTGCAGGGTGAAATGCGTGAGATGCGCCGCACCGCAACGGCCGACTTCCGGATACTGTTTGGCGCAATCATCGCCGTAGCACTTGGGCTGGCCGGTGTGATGGCCAACGGCTTCGGCTGGATCTGAACCGGCAGCGCGGATTGCCGTGCTGTCCGTCTGCGCGCGCTTTCTTCGCGATTTGGCCGGTCATCCCCATTCCTGCGCGGCCTCAATGCTGCGATCGCACATTTTCCTTAGCTTTGTTTAAACATTGTTGCTAAAAGCGCGCTTTACGTATGCATAACCCCAGCAAAAACAATTACTTACAAAAAATAATTATCTGACTTCAAGTTCAGTAGTGTTGTATTATCGCCCCCCGGGCGGCCGGTTTTTGGCTCGCCGCAGCAGAGGTTATCTTTTCTGAACTACAATATCGGCTTCCCCCAATAAGAGTCTGCCTGTGCCCAATCTTGTCGAAATACGTGACTTGCACTTTGCCTATGGTCCGCGTCCGATCCTGTCGGACCTCCAGATGGATTTCCCGCGCGGGAAAGTCGTCGCGGTCATGGGCGGTTCGGGCTGCGGCAAGACCACGGTGCTGCGCCTGATCGGCGGCCAGATCCGTCCGCAGCGCGGCAGCGTCAGCGTCAACGGTGAAGTCATCAACAAGCTGAATACCGAAGGCGTGTACCGCTTGCGCCGCAAGATGGGCATGCTGTTCCAGTTCGGCGCGCTGTTCACCGACCTGACCGTATTCGATAACGTCGCGTTCCCGCTGCGCGAGCACACCGATCTGCCGGACGAATTGATCCGCGACCTGGTGCTGATGAAGCTGAACGCGGTCGGCCTGCGCAACGCGGCCAAACTCAAGCCTTCCGAGATCTCGGGCGGCATGGCGCGCCGCGTCGCCGTGGCACGCGCCATCGCGCTCGATCCGGAACTGATCATGTACGACGAGCCGTTCGCCGGCCTCGACCCGATCTCGATGGGCGTCACCGCCAACCTGATCCGCCGCCTGAACGACGCGCTTGGCTCCACCTCGATCGTGGTGTCGCACGACGTGCACGAGTGCTTCGAGATCGCCGACTATGTGTACTTCATGTCGTCGGGGAAGGTGGTCGCGCACGGCACGCCCGAGGCCCTGCGCGGGTCGCAGGATCCTTACGTGCGCCAGTTCGTCGATGCCGCGCCGGACGGCCCGGTGCCCTTCCATTACCCGGGACGCTCGCTGGCCGATGACCTCGGCCTGGGAGCGCAGGCATGATCGGCAAAGCACTCGCCTGGATCGGCAAACAGGTCCGCGAAACGGTTGAACATGTCGGCTTCGCCACGCGTTCGCTGTTCGTGCTGCTTGGGCACTCGTTTGGCGCGCTGCGCCGCCCGCGCCTGATCATCGAGCAGGTACACTTCATCGGCAACTACTCGATGGTGATCATCGTGGTGTCCGGCCTGTTCGTCGGCATGGTGCTCGGCCTGCAGGGTTACCTGACGCTCAACCAGTACGGCGCCGAGGAGCAGCTGGGCAAGGTGGTGGCGCTGTCGCTGCTGCGCGAGCTCGGCCCGGTGGTGACCGCGCTGCTGTTCGCGGGTCGCGCCGGCACCTCGCTGACCGCGCAGATCGGCCTGATGAAGGCCGGCGAGCAGCTCTCGGCCATGGAAATGATGGCGATTAATCCGGTCCAGCGCGTGCTGGCGCCGCGTTTCATCGCCGGCATGATCGCGATGCCCATCCTGGCCACGATTTTCAGCGCCGTCGGCATCATCGGCGGCTATCTGATCGGCGTGCAGCTGATTGGCGTCGACGAGGGCGCGTTCTGGTCGCAGATGCAGGCCGGCGTCGACATCTTCAACGAGATTGGCAACGGCCTGCTGAAGAGCTTCATCTTCGGCGTTGCCGTGACATTTACCGCCCTGTTCCAGGGTTACCAGGCGCAGCCGACGCCGGAAGACGTCTCGCGCGCGACTACGCGCACGGTCGTCATCGCGTCGCTGATGGTGTGGGGACTTGATTTCGTCCTCACCGCGCTCATGTTTAACAAATAATCGGAAGAACAAGAATATGTATCGCAAATCAATGGATATCTGGGTAGGCCTGTTCGTGCTGCTGGGCGCGGTAGCGCTGATGTTCCTGGCGCTCAAGGCCGGCAATATGAGCACGATCAAGTCCTTCCGCCAGACCTATACCGTGACGGCCAAGTTCGACAACATCGGCGGCCTCAAGCCGCAAGGCGCCGTGAAAAGCGCCGGCGTGGTGATCGGCCGTGTTGACGCAATTCAATTTGACGACAAGACTTATCAGGCTTTGGTAACGTTGACCCTGGATGCGGGCTATAAGTTTCCTAAAGATAGCTCGGCCAAGATCCTGACGGCAGGCCTGCTTGGTGAACAATACATCGGCCTGGAA
>DASWYE010000054.1:0-5932 GCA_036405115.1 Telluria sp.
CGAAGTTAGCATGAGCACCACAACCCAAACCGAAGCATTCCGTTGTGGCTACATCGCCATCGTCGGCCGCCCCAACGTGGGCAAATCCACGCTGATGAACCAGCTGATCGGCGCCAAGGTGTCGATCACCTCGCGCAAGGCGCAGACCACGCGCCACCGCATCACCGGCATCCAGACGCGCGAGGACGCGCAGTTCGTCTACGTCGACACGCCGGGCTTCCAGACCCGTCATTCGAACGCGCTGAACAAGACGCTCAACAAGACGGTCACCAACACGCTGACCGCCGCCGACGTGGTGCTGTTCATCGTCGAGGCGGGCACCTTCGGCCCGGCGGACCAGCAGGTGATCGACCTGCTGCCGACCAATGTGCCGGTGATCCTGGTCATCAACAAGTCGGACCGCGCCAAGGACAAGGCCACGCTGATGCCGTTCGCGCAGAACGTCGCTGGCAAGTTCAACTTTGCCGCGATCGTGCCGGTATCGGCCAAGCTGCGCTTCCAGCTCGATGCGCTGGAAGGCGAGATCAAGAAATTCCTGCCCGAGAACCCGCCGGTATTCGGCGAGGACGATATCACCGACCGCAGCGAGAAGTTCCTGGCTGCCGAGATCGTGCGCGAGAAGCTGTTCCGCCTGGTCGGCGACGAGCTGCCCTACACCAGCACCGTCCTGATCGAGAAGTTCGAGCAGGAGGGCAACCTGCGGCGCATCTTCGCCGCTATCCTGGTCGAGCGCGACACGCAGAAGTCCATGGTCATCGGTAACAAGGGCGCGCGCCTGAAGGAAGTGTCGACGCAAGCCCGCCTGGACATGGAAAAGCTGTTCGACGGGCCCGTGTACCTGGAGATCTGGGTCAAGGTGAAGTCCGGCTGGGCCGACAACGAAGCGGGTCTGCGGGCGTACGGATACGAATAGCGTGGCCACACTCGTCGCGGATCCGGGAGCCCCGCAGGCAGCAGCCGCGACGAAACGCCCGCGGTCATCCAGCCGCGAAACCCGCGTACTGGGCCAGCCCGGCTTTGTACTGCACAGCTACCCCTACAAGGAAACCAGCCTGATCGTGGACGTGTTCACGCGCGAGTACGGCCGCGTGGCGCTGGTGGCGAAAGGCGCCAAGCGCCCGCATTCCGCCCTGCGCGCGGTGCTGCAGACCTTCCAGCCCTTGTCCACCGCGTGGAGCGGCAAGTCCGAGCTGCGCACCATGATCAGCGCCGAGTGGGTCGGCGGCATGCTCCCGCTGGAAAAGACCGCGCTGCTGTGCGGCTTCTACCTCAACGAACTGCTGGTCAAGCTGCTGGCGCGCGACGACGCGCATCCGGCCTTGTTCGACCGTTATGTGGCCGCCCTCAACGAGCTTGGACATAATGAACCGGCGCAGGTCGTCCTGCGCAAGTTCGAAATGGCCCTGCTGAAGGAAACTGGCGTGGCGGCGCAGCTGTCGGTCGACGTGGTAACCCGTGGGCGCGTGGAGCCGGACGAGTTGTACGTGGTGGACCCCGAGCGCGGCCCGCGCCTGGCGACCGCGGACGATACCTGGCCGGCCGTTGCGGGCAAGACCCTGCTCGACATCGAAAACGAAGATTACAGCGACAGCACCACGCAGCAGCAGAGCAAGCAGCTGATGCGCTTTTTGCTGTCGTACCACCTGGGTGGCGCGCCGCTGAACACGCGCCAGATTCTGATCGACCTGATGCAACTATAAGAACATGAGCTTCCTCCAGCCTGCCGGCCCGGTTATCGACCTGGGCGTCAACATCGACCACGTGGCAACGCTGCGCAATGCGCGCGGTACCGCCTATCCCGACCCGATCCGCGCCGCGCTGCTGGCGGAGCAGGCCGGCGCCGACGTGATCACGCTGCACCTGCGCGAGGACCGCCGCCACATCAGGGACGCCGATGTGATCGCACTGCGCCCCCAGCTGGTCACGCGCATGAACCTGGAAGCGGCGGTGACGCCGGAGATGCTCGACTTCGCGTGCTCGATCAAGCCGCAGGACGTGTGCCTGGTGCCGGAGCGGCGCGCGGAAGTGACGACCGAAGGCGGCCTCGATGTGGTGCGCTTCTACAAGGAAGTGGAAGCGGCGGTGAAGCAGCTGCAGCGCGAAGGCATCCGCGTCAGCCTGTTCATTGACGCCGATGCGCAGCAGATCAATGCCGCTGCCGATGTCGGCGCACCGGTCATCGAACTGCACACCGGCCGCTATGCGGACGCGGAAGGCGAGGAGCAGGTGCGCGAACTGGCGCGCATCCGCGAAGGCGTGGCGGTGGGCGTATCGCGCGGCCTGAAGGTCAACGCGGGCCACGGCCTGCACTACACCAACGTCCAGGCGATCGCCGCGATCCGTGACATCCACGAGCTGAACATCGGCCACGCCATCGTCGCGCACTCGATCTTCGCCGGCTGGGAAAACGCCGTGCGCGAGATGAAGGCCATCATGGTCGCCGCGAGGCTCGGCGCAAAATGATTGCGGTTTTAACCCCTAACCGAAAAACCGTCATCCCAGCGAAAGCTGGGACCCATACTGAGCTTGCGACTTCGGTAACGGTCTATGGGCCCCAGCCTTCGCTGGGGCGACGGAAGGTTGCGACTTCGGTAACGGTCTATGGGCCCCAGCCATCGCTGGGGCGACGGACGATTGCGACTTCGGTAACGGCGTATGGGCCCCAGCATGCGCTTGGGCGACGGGGGTGGGCATGATTTACGGGATCGGCACCGACATCGTCCAGATCTCGCGTGTCGTGGACGCGCTCGCACGCAACGAGCGCTTTGCCGAAAAGGTGCTGGGCCCGCAGGAATTGGAAAAATTCCGCGCGCGCCGCGCCAAGAACGAGCTGCGCGGCCTGCGCTTCCTCGCCACGCGCTTCTCCGCCAAGGAAGCGTTTTCCAAGGCCGTCGGCCTGGGCATGCGCATGCCGATGACCTGGCGCTCGGTACAGATCCTGAATGACGTTAGCGGTAAGCCAATAATCGTCTGCAGCGGAGCGATGGATGAATTTATGCGGCAAAATAGACTCTCCGCACAAGTATCGATCACCGACGAAGCAGACTACGGGGTCTCGTTCGTCATCGTCACCCGGGAAGCATGACAGAAGAAGTAACAAAACCTGATCCGCGCGCGCAGGTGCTGGCCACCGTCTCCAGGCTGCCGCAGCTGCCGGGCGTGTACCGCTATTTCGACGAAAACGACAACGTCCTGTATGTCGGGAAGGCGCGCAACCTCAAGAACCGCGTATCGAGCTACTTCCAGAAGAACCTGTCGAGCCCCCGCATCGCCATGATGGTCAGCCGCATCGCGCGGCTGGAGACCACCGTGACGAACAGCGAGGCCGAAGCGCTGATCCTTGAGAACAACCTGATCAAGCAGCTCAAGCCGCGCTACAACATCCTGTTCCGCGACGACAAGTCCTACCCGTACCTGAAGCTGACCGGCCAGGACTTTCCGCGCATGGCCTACTACCGCGGCTCGATCGACAAGAAGAACCAGTTCTTCGGCCCGTTCCCGAGCGCGTGGGCGGTAAAGGAATCGATCCAGATCCTGCAGAAGGTCTTCATGATCCGCACCTGCGAGGACAGCGTGTACGCGAACCGCACGCGCCCATGCCTGCTGCACCAGATCGGCCGCTGCAGTGCGCCGTGCGTCGGCCTGATCACGAACGAAGCGTATGCGCTGGACGTGTCCAACGCCGGCAAATTCCTGCGCGGGCGCCAGACCGAAGTGCTCGAAGAGCTGGAAGCCAAGATGCACGCCTACGCCGCCGACCTTCAGTTCGAGCGCGCGGCTGCGGTGCGCAACCAGATCCAGTCGCTGTCCAAGGTCCTGCACCAGCAGGCAATGGAGAGCACCAACGACGCTGACTTGGACATCATCGCGGTGGTGGTGCAGGGCGGACGCGCCTGCGTCAACCTGGCGATGGTACGCGGCGGGCGACACCTGGGCGACCGCGCCTACTTCCCGACCCACGTGGCCGAAGCGGAATCGGTGGCCGAGGGCTCGATCGAGGAGGAAGTGCTGGCCGCCTTCCTGGCGCAGCACTACAGCGAAAGCTTCATCCCGAACTTCCTGATCCTCAATATCGAATTCGACCAGCCGGCGCTGATGGCGGCGCTGGCCGAGCAGTGCGGCCACCGCATCAATCTCGTGTTCCAGCCGGGCGGCCAGCGCCGCCAGTGGCTGGAGCTGGCGCAGAAGGGCGCCGAGATCTCGCTGGCGCGCCTGCTGTCCGAGCAGGGCTCGCAGCAGTCGCGCACGCGCGCGCTTGCCGAGACGCTGTCGCTGGAAATCGAGGACCTCGACCAGCTGCGCATCGAATGCTTCGACATCAGCCACACGCAGGGCGAGGCGACGCAGGCCTCGTGCGTGGTGTTCCACCACCACGCCATGCAAAATTCCGAATACCGCCGCTTCAACATTAACGGCATCACGCCGGGCGACGACTATGCCGCGATGCGCCAGGTTCTGACGCGCCGCTACGAGAAGGTGGCCGGCGGCGACGGCGTCATGCCCGACATCGTGCTGGTAGATGGCGGCAAGGGCCAGGTAGAGATTGCGCGCCAGGTGTTCACCGAGCTTGGCCTCGACATCGGCATCATCGTCGGCGTGGCCAAGGGGGAAGGGCGCCGGGTCGGCCTGGAGACGCTGATCTTCGCCGACGGCCGCGCGCCGCTCGAACTGGGCAAGGAATCAGCATCGCTGATGCTGGTGGCGCTGATCCGCGACGAGGCGCACCGCTTCGCCATCACCGGCATGCGCGCCAAGCGCGCGAAGACGCGCCAGACCTCGCGCCTGGAGGAGATCGAAGGCATCGGCGCCAAGCGCCGCCAGCGCCTGCTGGCGCGCTTTGGCGGCCTGCGTGGCGTCATCAACGCCAGCGTCGAAGACCTGATGCAGGTCGAAGGCATCTCCACCAGCCTCGCCGAAGAAATCTACCGCCAACTGCATTAAGGGGAAGGGGACTGTCGCTGCAAGGGACTGTCCCCCGCTCTTTAGCCGGAGCTTAAAAGGAGCGGACTGTCCCTACGCGCCAAGGCGGCAGTACTGTCCCCAGCCTTTCACCCGTGCATCGCTAGTCTATTTCCTGCAAGCGAGATACACTAGCAACAACTGCATGCATACCGCCACCCCGTCATTCCCGCGAAATCGGGAACCCATGCCGAGTCAAGCAAGATGGCCAGCGCCTGCATGAACGAGACTACAAAAACTATACGACCCGAGCCCCGCTTCATGCCCTTCAACATCCCGATTCTCCTCACCTGGCTACGCGTAGCACTGATCCCGCTGGTTGTCGGCGTCTACTACCTCCCGGCCCACTGGCTGCCAATGGGCGACCGCAACCTGGCCGCCACCGCCGTCTTCATCATCGCCGCCGTAACGGACTGGCTGGACGGCTACCTCGCGCGCCGCTGGAACGAGACCTCCGCCTTCGGCGCCTTCCTCGACCCGGTGGCCGACAAGCTGATGGTGGCCGGCGCGCTGCTGGTGCTGGTGCAGCTGGACCGTGCAAACGCCATCATCGCCTTCATCATCATCGGCCGCGAGATCACCATCTCCGCGCTACGCGAATGGATGGCGCAGCTGGGCGCATCCAAATCGGTGGCCGTACACCAGATCGGTAAGATCAAGACTGCCGCCCAAATGGTCGCCATCCCGATGCTGCTGTTCCATGATCCGCTGTTCGGCATCGACGTGCAGGAGTGGGGCGAAGTGCTGATCTGGATCGCCGGCGTGCTGACCGTCTGGTCGATGTTCTACTACCTGAAAAAAGCATGGCCACTAATCAAGGAAAAAGCAGGCACGTTGCCTTGACAGATGTTTTATAAGCTCTATAATGCTTGCCTGTTGTGACGACGCGGGAGTAGCTCAGTTGGTAGAGCGCAACCTTGCCAAGGTTGAGGTCGAGAGTTCGAGACTCTTCTCCCGCTCCAGTCCAGCATGT
>DASWYE010000055.1:0-58824 GCA_036405115.1 Telluria sp.
TCATCTATCTGGGCAGCGTGGGCGAACTGAAGCAGGTCGCGCGAGCCGACGGCATGCTCGACATCGGCGCCGGCGTGACGCTGAACGAAGCCTATGCGGCCGTGTGCGCGGATTACCCGCAGCTGGGCGAGATGTGGCAGCGCTTCGCCTCGCTTCCGATCCGCAACGCAGGGACGCTGGGCGGGAATATCGCCAACGGCTCGCCGATCGGCGACTCGATGCCGTGGCTGATCGCGCTCGGCGCGCAGGTCGTGCTGCATGGCCCTGCCCGCCGGCGTGTGCTGGCGCTGGAAGATTTCTACCTCGGCTACCAGAAGAAGGACCTGCAGCCCGGCGAATTCGTGCGCGGGGTGCGCGTTCCGCTGCCGCGCGCCGGCGTGGTCTTCCGCACCTACAAGCTGGCCAAGCGCTTCGACCAGGACATCTCGGCCGTGTGCGCCGCATTCGCGGTCGAGCTGGATGGCGAACGCGTCGGCGATGTGCGCATCGCGTTCGGCGGCATGGCCGCGACGCCCAAACGCGCGGCCGCTGCCGAAGCCGCGCTGCGCGGCCGCAGCTGGACCGAGGATGCGCTGCGCGAGGCGATGCAGGCCCTTGAACAGGACTACCAGCCGCTCAGCGACATGCGCGCCAGCGCCGGCTACCGGCTGCGCGCCGCGCGCAACCTGCTGCGCCGCTTCTGGCTGGAGACGCGAATCGACGCGCCGCTGCCGGAAAGCGCCGTGAATGCCTTCGCACGCACGGAAGGGGAGGCCGCGTGAACCAGCCGACCGCCCCGGAACTTGCCGGCGCATGGGCCGCCGTCGGCGTCGCCCGCCCGCATGAGTCGGCGTCCCTGCACGTGCTGGGCCAGGCCACCTACACCGACGATATTTCGGAAGTGCAGGGCACTCTGCATGCCGCGCTCGGCCTGTCCCCCCGCCCGCATGCCCGTTTCAGTACGCTCGACCTGGATGCCGTGCGCGCCAGCCGTGGCGTGGTCGCCGTGTTCGCCGCCGCCGACATCCCCGGCCTGAACGACTGCGGCCCGATCATCCACGACGACCCGATCTTCGCGGATGGCCTGGTGCAGTACGTGGGCCAGCCGATGTTCATCGTGGTGGCCGATACCCACGACAACGCGCGCCGCGCTGCCCGCCTCGCAAAGGTGGATTACGAAGACCTGCCCGCGATCCTGACGCCGCAGGCCGCGCGCGCTGCGCAGTCGTTCGTGCTGCCGCCGATGAAGCTGGAGCGCGGCGATTGCCAGGCTGCCTTCGAGCGTGCGCCGCACAAGGTCAGGGGTGAGCTGCACGTGGGGGGGCAGGAGCAGTTCTACCTCGAAGGCCAGATCGCCTACGCCATCCCGCGCGAAGACAGCGGCATGCTGATCCAGTGCTCGACCCAGCACCCGAGCGAGATGCAGCATGTGGTCGCGCACGCGCTCGGCCTGCATTCGCACCATGTCACGGTCGAATGCCGGCGCATGGGCGGCGGATTCGGCGGCAAGGAATCGCAATCGGCGCTGTGGTGCGCGGCCTCCGCCATTGCAGCCTTCAAGCTGAAGCGCCCGGTGAAGCTGCGTGCGGACCGGGACGACGACATGCTCGTCACCGGCAAACGCCACTGCTTCCACTACGAATACGAAGTCGGCTACGACAGTGAGGGTCGCATCCTTGCCGCCAAAGTGGACATGGTGTCGCGCGCCGGCTATTCGGCCGACCTGTCCGGCCCGGTGGCCACGCGCGCCGTCTGCCATTTCGACAATACCTACTACCTGTCCGACGTCGAGATCCGCGCAGCCTGCGGCAAGACCAATACGCAGTCGAACACCGCGTTCCGCGGCTTCGGCGGTCCGCAGGGCGCCATCGCGATCGAATACATCATCGACGAGATCGCGCGCAATCTCGGCAAGGACCCGCTGGACGTACGGCGCAAGAATTTCTACGGACGGGACACCAATAATGTGACGCCGTATGGCCAGGTGGTGAGCGACAACGTGATCCACGAACTGGTCGCGCAACTGGAGCAGGGCAGCGCCTACCGCGCCCGCCGCCAGGCGATCGACGAGTTCAACCGGACCAGCCCCGTGCTGAAGAAGGGGCTGGCGCTCACTCCGGTCAAGTTCGGCATTGCATTCAACGTCACACACCTGAACCAGGCCGGCGCGCTGGTGCACGTGTACGTCGATGGCTCGGTGCTGGTCAACCACGGCGGCACCGAGATGGGGCAGGGCATCAACACCAAAGTGATGCAGTGTGTGGCGCACGAGCTTGGCGTGGACATGTCGCATGTGCGCATCAGCGCGACCGATACCAGCAAGGTCGCGAATACCTCGGCCACCGCAGCCTCCACCGGTGCCGACCTGAATGGCAAGGCTGCTCAGGATGCGGCGCGCAAGATCCGCCAGCGGCTCGCGGAATTCGCGGCGACGATGTACGGCGGCGATGCTGCCGGCGTGCGCTTCGCCGGCGACGCGGTACATGCCAACGGCACCACCATCGGCTTCCCGGAACTGGTCCAGAAGGCCTACCTGGCCCGTGTCCAGCTCTGGTCCGACGGCTTCTATGCGACACCAGGGCTGCACTGGAATCCGAAAACGATGAACGGCAACCCGTTCTCTTATTACGCCTACGGCGCCGCGGTCGCGGAAGTCGTGGTCGATACGCTCACCGGCGAATGGAAGCTGCTGCGCGCCGACGTCCTCTACGATGCCGGCCGCTCGCTGAACCCGGCCATCGATATCGGGCAGGTCGAAGGCGCCTTCATCCAGGGCATGGGCTGGCTCACCACCGAAGAACTGTGGTGGAACGGCGACGGCAAGCTGATGACGCACGCGCCATCCACCTACAAGATCCCGGCGATCTCTGACTGCCCGCGCGACTTCCGCGTGGCCCTGTTCGATAACGCCAACGCCACCGATTCGATCCACCGTTCCAAGGCGGTAGGGGAGCCGCCACTGCTGCTGCCGTTCTCGGTGTTCTTCGCAATCCGCGATGCGGTGTCCGCGGTGGGCGGCCACAAGGTCAATCCACCGCTGAACGCGCCGGCGACCTGCGAAGCCATCCTGGACGCCATCGCCGCGGTCGAGGGCGGAGCCGCGTGATGGACGAGTGGCTGCAAGCGACAGCGGCAGGTCCGTTTGTCGCGGTCACGGTGGCTGCGGCCGAGGGTTCGGTCCCGCGCGAGCCTGGTGCTGCCATGCTGGTCGGCGCCTCGCACCTGTCCGGCACGATCGGTGGCGGTCACCTCGAACTGCGCGCGATCGACATTGCGAGGGAAATGCTCGCCGATGGCCGCGAGCGCCACATGGAGCGCTTCGCGCTCGGGCCGGGCCTGGGCCAGTGCTGCGGCGGGGTCGTCCACCTTGCATTCGATGTGGTTGCCAGCGAACAGTCGCAGGGCCTGGGCGCGCGGCCGAATGTAGATACCTGGCGCATCTGCGCCTTCGATGGTGCACCGGATTGGGCGCTATGCGAAGCCAGTGGCGCGGTCCTGGCCGGAAGCGTGGCAGCGCCTGTGTTTGCCGCGTCGCGCGGCACGCATATGCTGCAGGAGCAGGACGGGCGCCGCTGGCTGGTGCACCATGTCGAAGCACCTCGCGCGCACCTGGTGCTGTTCGGCGCCGGACACGTGGGCACGGCGCTGGTCAGGGCACTGGCCCCGCTGCCCTGTACCATTACATGGGTGGACGAGCGCGAGGAGCTGTTCCCGGCCGCGGTACCGGCCAATGTGAGGGTCGAAGCGACCGATACTCCGGAGGCGGTAGTGGCGCAGGCGCCCGCGGGCGCGAGTTACCTCGTCATGACCCACAGCCACGCGCTGGACCAGCGGCTGGCGGAGGCGATCCTGTCGCGTCCCGTGGTCGGCTGGTTCGGCCTGATCGGTTCCAGGACAAAACGTGTACAGTTCGAGCGCCGCCTGCTGGCACGCGGCATCGACGCAGGGCGAATCGGCGCCATGGCATGCCCGATCGGCGTGCCCGGTATCACCGGAAAGGCGCCGGCCGTGATCGCGGCCTCCGTCTGCGCGCAACTCCTGTCGGTATGGGAAGCGCAGGCGGCAGGCGCAATCGCCGGCGCGCCATCTGTCAGGCTGGTCGCCTCCGGCAGCACTTAACAACGGAATTACCTCAGATGCAAAGAGCACACAACGTGCAGGCTTACCGGGCCAGCCTGCTGCACTTCAGCGCCGATCCGGCCTACACCGAGGAGGCGTACACGTGGCACCAGGATGGCCTGCTGGTGGTCGAGGACGGCCGCGTGCGCGCCGCCGGCGACTACGACTCGCTCGTCCATGCGCTGCCGCCCGGCGTCACGGTGCGCGACTACCGCGGCAAGATCATCTCGCCCGGCTTCATCGACGCGCACGTGCATTATCCGCAGCTCGACATGATCGCCTCGCCCGCACCCGGACTGCTGCCATGGCTGGAAAGCTACACCTTCCCCACCGAGCGTAAGTTCGACGATCCCGCGCACGGCAGCGAGGTCGCCGAATTCTTCCTCGACGAACTGCTGCGCTGCGGGACCACCACCGCTGTTGTCTACTGCACCGTGCACCGCGAATCGGTCGATGCATTCTTCGAGGCTGCGCAGAAGCGCAACCTGCGCATGGCGGCGGGCAAGGTGCTCATGGACCGCAACTGCCCCGCCTTCCTGTGCGACACCGCGGAGCAGGGCGCGCGCGACACCGAGGAACTGATCGGCAAGTGGCACAACAAGGGCCGCGGCATGTACGCGATCACGCCGCGCTTCGCTCCCACCTCCACCGAGGCGCAGCTGCGCCTGGCCGGCGAGCTGGCCGCAGCTTATCCCGACACCTTCATCCAGACCCACGTCTCGGAAAACCCGGACGAATGCCGCTGGGTGCGCGAACTGTATCCGGACGCGCGCAGCTACCTGGGCGTCTACGAACACTTCGGCCTGATGCGCCCCCGCTCGCTGTTCGGCCACTGCATCTGGCTCGACGACGACGACTTTGCGGCTATCGCGGCGACCGGCTCCACCGCCGTCACCTGCCCGACCTCCAACCTGTTCCTGGGCAGCGGCCTGTTCGATTTCGAGATGGCGACCCGGCACCGTGTACCGCTGGCGCTGGCGACCGACGTGGGGGCGGGCACGTCCTTCTCGATGTTGCAAACGATGAATGAAGCCTATAAAGTAGCGCGACTGAAAGGCAGCTACCTGCCAGCCATCCGCATGTTCTACCTGGCCACGCTCGGCGCTGCACGCAGCATGCAGCTCGAAGGCACGGTCGGCAGCTTCGCGCCCGGCGCGGAAGCCGACTTCGTGGTGCTCGATCCGCAATGCACGCCGCTGCTGGCACGCCGCAGCGCGCACTGCGACTCGCTTGAGGAACAGCTGTTCGCGCTGGCGCTGCTGGGTGACGACCGCGCAATCGCGGCGACCTACGCGGCCGGTACGCTGGTCCACGAGCGCACACCAACGAACTGAAAGACAAGCCATGCAAAAGACATTGATCGGCCTGATGGTCGCGGCCGCGTTTGCGAGCAGCGCGCTGGCGGCTTCTCCCAAAGCCAACGAGGCCGCGACCGCCCGCCACTACGCGGAGCTGGTCAAGGCGCAGCCCAACCTGGCCGGCCTGACGATGTTCTTCACCCGCATGCCGAAGGGCGGCGACCTTCACCACCACTACTCCGGATCGATCTACGCCGAGCAGTACCTGGAGTGGGTCGACAAGATGGGCTACTGCGTCAACAAGCAGACCTACCGCATCGAGACCGACAAGGCGGTGGTCGAATCGCAGCGCGCACTGCCGGCGAAGGAACGCGTGTGCCTGTCGACCCAGGAGATGATCCGCGACGACTACAGCTACCGCGAGATGCTGCAGCGCTGGTCCACCAAGGACTTCAACAACCACGGCGCGAACCAGCCGCCGCCGGACCGTGCCTTCTTCGAGACCTTCGGCTACTTCGGCCCGGTGTCGAACTCGAACTTCAACGAAGGCCTGCGCACGCTGAAGCAGCGCGCGGTCGAGGAGAACGTCTCCTACATCGAGACCCAGTTCAAATCGGCCCCGCTGATCCAGGACACGGCGTGGGACGCGGCGGTGCTGCAGGCCGGCGTGGCCGGCGACGACAAGATGCTGGGCGACCACCTCGGCGCCTTCGCCGCGAAGCTGGAGCAGGACTCCGCCTTCAATGCCCGCGTCAACGATTTCGTCAACAACGTGAAGGCATCGAGCGCGGGCATCGACGACGCCAATTTCACGATGCGCTACCAGACCTACGTGCTGCGCCTGCTGCAGCCGTCGCAGGTGTTCTCGTCGATGCTGGGCGCGTTCAAGTCGGCGCGCCAGAGCGGCGGCCTGATCGTCGGCGTGAATATCGTCGGGGCCGAGAACACCGCGGTGTCGATGCGCGACTACGCCCTGCACATGAAGATGTTCCGCTTCCTGAAGGCGCAGTATCCGGAAGTGAAGACTTCGCTGCACGCCGGCGAGCTGTCGCTGGGCATGGTGCCGCCGGAAGGGCTGCGCTTCCACATCGACCAGGCCATTCACGTGGCCGGCGCCGACCGCATCGGCCATGGCATCGACCTGGCGCACGAGCTGCGCGCGCCCGAGATCATGAAGGCGATGCGCGAGAAGGACATTCCGGTCGAGATCAACCTGACCAGTAACGAATTCATCAACGGTGTCAGCGGCCAGGACCATCCGATCCTGCTGTACCGCCGCTACGGCGTGCCGTTCGTGATTTCGACCGACGATACCGGCGTCACCCGCCACACGCTCACAAAAGAATACGTGCTGTTCGCCAGCCGCTACCAGCCGAGCTACGCCGAAGTGAAGAAGGCCTCGTACAATGGCATCCGCTACGCCTTCCTGCCGAAGGCGGACAAGGACCGCCTGACACGCCAGCTGGACCAGCGCTTCGCCAGGTTTGAAGCGGAAATGGCAGCGTTAGCTGCCCGGAAATAACCTCGTCGTCCCGGCGACGTTGTAATGACAAACGGCCGCGCAATGCGGCCGTCTTTCCTTTCGGGAAATGTTTGCTGGCGCAAGCTGTGGCCTGTGCGCGACACAATTTTGCCTTCTTCCCCACCTTTGCTGTTTTTGCCAATGAAAGGATTTCAGCAAACAGGTGCTCATTTATAATCTCGGCTGGCAGTCTCGACCATAAAAACGCTATATATCCGCGTATTTATATTCCCGCCGACTAAATTCTGAAGGGAAATCGTATTTGTCTCCTATGGCAGGCTCATGCATAGTTGACAATCAGGTATTCCCTCGTGTCATGGCCTTGACACATTGCAAAGCTAGAATCGCACAGCTCTAGCGTGGCCACGGTAGCAACACAGTAAAGCGGGCGTCTCCCGGCGCCCACCATAACAAGTCTTTTTTGGGGTTATACAATGATCAGTCAAAAACGGATTCAGCTGACCAAGCTGGCGTTGGCGTTGTCCATCGCGCTCTCCGCAACGCCGTCGTTCGCACAGAACACCACTTCGGCCATCGGCGGCCGCATTTCGGCAGCCGACGGCAAGCCGGCGGCAGGTGCGACGGTTTCCATCGTCCACACCGAATCGGGTTCCGTCAGCAACGTCGTCACCGATCCGAATGGCCGTTACGTCGCACGCGGCCTGCGCAGCGGTGGTCCGTACACGATCATCATCACCAAAGACGGCGTCACCGAAAAGCGTGAAAACGTCTTCCTGCAGCTGGCTGAAACCGCTTCTGTGGACGCTACCTTGGGTGGCGCTGCGATCCAGACCGTGACGATCGCGGGCAGCGCCCAGCGTTCGGACGTCTTCTCGCGCAGCACCATGGGCGCGGGCACCAGCATCACCCCGACCGAACTGCAAGCGCACGCATCGATCAACCGTAACCTGCAGGACTATGCGCGTACCGACCCGCGCGTGTCGCAGACCGACAAGGAACGCGGCGAGATCTCCGTGGCCGGCCAGAACTCGCGCTTCAACAGCCTGACCATCGACGGCGTGGCCGTGAACGACACCTTCGGCCTGGAAGCAAACGGCAGCCCGACCGCCAAGCAGCCAATCTCGATCGAAGCGATCCAGTCGGTGCAGATCAACGTCGCCAACTACGACGTGACCCAGAAGGGCTACACCGGCGGCAACATCAATGCCGTCACCAAGTCCGGTACCAATAACTGGAAGGGCTCGCTGTACTACGTCTTCCGCGACGACAGCCTGGTCGGCGACCGCTTCAATACCCGTACTGAAGAATATTACGAAGTCGCACCGTTCAAGGAAGACACCAAGGGCTTCACCCTCGGCGGCCCTATCCTGGAAGACAAGGTGTTCATCTTCGGTAACTACGAAGAGTTCTCGTCCTCGCGCTCGACCCCGACCTACGGTTCGATCGGCAGCCCGCTGACCAACGTCGGCATCACCCAGTCGGCCATCGCCGGCGCGCAGCAGATCGCACGCGACGAGTACGGCATGGACATCGGTAGCGAAGGCGTTCCTGCCGGCACCGAAATGATGGTCAAGGATTACCTGGTCAAGCTCGACTGGAACATCAACGACAACCACCGCGCCAACGTGCGCTTCTCGCGCACCGAGCAGGAAGAGCCGCAGTTCCGTGGCATCTCCCAGAGCGGCATCGCGCTGAGCTCGCACTTCTACCGCGACGTCAAGAAGATCGACACGATGGTCGGCGAATGGTTCGGCGACTGGACCCCGGACTTCTCGACTGAAGTAAAGCTGTCCAGCCGTAAGTATGACTCCGTGCCAGACAACAACGCCCGCCTGCCAGCAATGGCCCTGCGTTTCGCTGGTGCCCTGCCTGACAACGCACCGGCCGGCCTGTCGACCGGTAACCGCTACCTGAACTTCGGTACCGAATACGCTCGCCAGAACAACGTGCTGGGCACCGACACCCTCGACGCCTACGCCGGCGCGACCTGGGTGCTCGGCCAGCACGAACTGAAGTTCGGTGCCGACTACAACAAGAACGAGGTATACAACGCCTACCTGCAGAACGTGTTCGGCGACTACACCTTCGGCTGCCGCGATACCAGCGCGACCTACTCGTACGAATTCAACGGTGGCGCATCGCTCCGCTGCTCCACCGCGACCAACGCGCAAGTTGAAGCGGCAGTGCTGGAAAACTTCCGTCGCGGCCGTCCAGAGACCTACCGCGCACAGATCCCGGTCGAAGGCGGCACCCTGTCCGACGCGATCGCCCAGTTCTCGCTGGTCGACACCGGCGTGTTCTTCCAGGACACCTGGGAAGCGACCTCGCAGCTGACCATCAACGCCGGCCTGCGCCTGGACTACTCGACCGTGAACGGCCGTCCGAAGCGTAACGACGCTGTGGCGCAGCCTACCGTGGCCGGCAACCCGGCCACCATGGCGCGCCAGACCGGCGGCTTTGGCCTCGACAACACCAATACCATCGACGGCACCAAGCTGTGGCAGCCGCGCTTCGGCTTCAACTACCGCTTCGACCAGGAACGCGCTTCCCAGCTGCGTGGCGGCATCGGCCTGTTCCAGGGCGCGGCGATGTCGGTGTGGATGTCGAACCCGTTCTCGAACCCTGGCGTGGCAACCCGCAACATCAGCTGCTCGGGTACCTCGTCGTCGTCCTGCCCGACTACCGATGGCTTCTTCACCGGCAATCCGGACAGCCCACCGACCATCGCGTCGGCGGTCCCGGCAGCCAACGTCGACATCCTCGACCCGTCGTTCGAACAGCCGTCGGTGTGGAAAGCCAACATCGCGTTTGACACCGAACTGCCATGGTACGGCCTGACCTTCAGCACCGAATACCTGCGCACCCAGAACAAGGCAGCGATTTACTACGAGCACCTGAACCTGGGCACCCCGAGCCGTATCGGCCCGGACGGCCGCCAGATGTTCTACAACGCAGCAGGTTACAACCCTGAATGCTGGAACGAGTTCGGCAATGTCCAGACCAGTGTCTGCACTGGCGCCACCCGCGTCACCAACCGCGCGCTGTCGAACCTGGCGTACGACCGTGTGCTGAACGCCAAGACCACCGACAAGGGTGCAGCGAACATCATCACCATGTCGCTGTCGCGTCCAATGTCGAAGGGCTTCGGCTGGCGCATGTCGTACACCTTCACCGACGCCACCGAAGTGTCGCCGCTGACTTCGTCGACCGCGAACTCGAACTGGGCTGGCCGTGCAGTCTTCAATCCAAACGAAGACACCGTCGGCAAGTCGGGCTATGCAGTGAAGGACCGCCTGAACGCGTCCGTCACCTGGCAGAAGGCATTCTTCGGCAAGTACAAGTCCTCGGTTGGCGTGTTCTACGAAGGCCGTTCGGGCAAGCCGTACAGCTGGACGTTCGAGAACGACATGAACGGCGACGGCACCTCGGGCAACGACCTGATGTTCATCCCGTCCGCGTTCGGTTCGGGTGAAGTCGTGTTCTACGGCGACACCGCAACCTCGCACACCAACGAAGAGCGCTTCTGGCAGTTCATCAACGAGAACAAGCTGGGCAAATTCGCCGGTGGCGTAGCCGAGCGTAACTCGTCGAACTCGCCTTGGACCAACTCGTTCGACCTGCGCCTGAGCCAGGAAGTACCAGGCTTCATGAGCGGCCACAAGGGTACCTTCGTGCTCGACTTCATGAACGTTGGCAACATGCTCAACAAGCGTTGGGGCCGTATCAACGAAGTGGGCTTCAGCTCGGGTGGCGGTTTCCCGCGCAGCTTCGTGAACTACGCTGGTATCACTGCTGACAACAAGTACGTCTACGCTGTCGACAACACCGTGGAAGAGCTGGTGCTGAAGCAGAACAAGGGCGAATCGCAGTGGGCCATCCAGGCTACCCTGCGCTACGAGTTCTAAGCTGATTAGCATTCGCGCAACATGAAAAAAGCCGGTGGCAACACCGGCTTTTTTTATGGCAAGTCCGTGCGCCCGCCAGTCGACTTTATGCGGTCGGGATGCTGCGCCGGACGTGCTACATCGGTTATCCTAAGCAACTATGAATCCAATCCTCAAGCAGTTCTCCATCATCGTCACAGCCAGCATCGCGCTGGCCGGTTGCGCGAGCGCGCCCCAGGCCCCGATTGAAATCAACCTGGTTGCCATGAACGACTTCCACGGCAACCTCGAGGCGAGCAAATTCACCCACGCCGGCCCGGACGGAAAACCGGTGACGGTGCAGGCGGGCGGCATCAGCGCCGTGGCCGCCGCGGTGCATGCCTGGCGCGCGCAGGACCCAAACCTGGTGCTGGTCGGCGCCGGCGACCTGGTGGGCGGCACGCCGGCCATGTCGTCGATGTGGAATGACGAGCCGACCATCAATGCACTGAACCTGCTCGGCATGAATTTCAGCTCGGTGGGCAACCATGAATTCGACAGCGGCCGCATCGAACTGCTGCGCAAGCAGCATGGCGGTTGCGAGACCCCGCGCGCGGACAAGGCCTGCAAGCTGGCGCCTGACTTCAGCGGCGCCAGATTCCAGTACCTCGCCGCCAATGTGATCGACAAGGCCACCGGCAAGCCCTTCCTGCCTGCGTGGCGCATCGAGGAAGTACGCGGCGTGAAGATCGGTTTTATCGGTGCCGTATTGAAGGGAACGCCCGAACTGGTGCTGGCCTCCGGCATCGAGGGACTGGCATTCCAGGATGAGGCGACCGCGATCAACCGCGTGCTGCCCGAAGTGCGCGCCGCCGGCGCCACTGTGTTCATCGTGCTGATCCACGAAGGCGGCACCACCAGGGAGCCGTACCACAAGCAGGACTGCAGCGAACTGGCCGGCCCGATCGTCGATATCACCAAGAAGCTTGACCCGGCCGTGCGCCTTGTGGTCAGTGGCCACACGCACCGCGGCTACCAGTGCAAGGTCGATGGCCGCACCGTCACCCAGGCTGAGTATGCGGGCCACATGCTGTCGCGGATCAAGCTGACCGTGGATCCTTCCACCCGCGCACTGCAACACGTCGAAACGAACAACGTCGTTGTGAAGGTCGGTGATTTCCCGCAGGTGCAGGCGGTGGCCGATTACCTCGCGACCGTCAAACAGCGCAGCCAGGCAGCGCTGGCCCGGCCGGTCGGACGCATGGCGGTGCGCAGCATCGACCGCCGCCTCGACCCGGCCGGCGAATCGCCGCTGGGCGGCATCGTCGCCGATGCGGTCTGGTTCGCGACCAGGCAGCAGGGTGCCGACATTGGCCTGATCAACACTGCCGGCGTGCGCAAGGACCTGGAATCGACCGCCGACGGTACCGTGACCTATGGCCAGGCACAGGCGGTCCTGCCCTTCAATAACACGCTGGTGGTGATGGAACTGACCGGCAAGCAGCTGGTGGAGATGCTCGAGATGCAATGGGCGCGCGAAGGCGTCGACGCACGCCATTCGATGCTGCAGGTGTCGAAGAACTTCAGCTACCAGTGGGACAGCGAGCGTCCGCGCGGCGCGCGCGTGGTGCCGGGCAGCGTGCTGCTGAATGGCCAGCCGATCGTCGCGGACAAGGTCTACCGCGTGGCGGCCAACAACTTCCTCGCCGAAGGTGGCGATGGCTTCCCGATTTTCACCAAAGTGCCCAAGCGCGACACGCAGGTCGTTGACATCGACGCGTTCATTGGCTTCCTGGCCAAGGGCGAACTGGCGCAGCCGGCCGCGTTTGCCGCGCCGGCCAAGCGCATCGTGCGCGTGAAATAAGGAGTCCGCATGCGCCGCTACCTGCTTGGCCTGCTCGCCTTCCTGGCCGGAAGCGCGCAGGCGCAATTCGCGATTCCCGGCTACGAGCTGGTCCAGACCGCGCCGGTCGAGACTACGCTCGCCAGCAGCGACTTGCGCGACCCGGTTACCGTATGGTCCGGGATGTTCGACACCGCCCGCGAGGAAATCGTGATCGGCCAGTTCTATGCGGCCAGCCGCGCCGGCACGCCGTTCGACAAGGTGATGCAAAGCCTCGCCGCGGCGGGCGCGCGTGGCGTCAAGATCCGCTTCCTGCTCGACAAGAAGGGCGTCGGCATTTCCGAACCGGAGACACTGGAGCAGCTGCGCAAGATTCCCAACCTCGAACTGCGCGTGCTCGATTACTCGCAGCTGACCGGCAATGGCATCATCCACGCAAAGTACCTGGTGGTGGACCGCAAGGCCGCCTTCGTCGGCAGCCAGAACTTCGACTGGCGCGCATTCACGCACATCCACGAGACCGGCCTGCGCATCACCGATCCGGCCATGGTGGCGCAGGTGCTGGCCATCTTCGAGAAGGACTGGACCGCGCAGGGCCAGCTCGCCGCTGGCGTGAAGCTCGCGCCGATGGCGCCGGCCAGCCTGGCGCCTGCCACGATTGGAGAGAAGCAGCTGCTGGCCAGCCCGCACGGCATGAACCCGGCCGGCGTCGCCGATTCCGAAGCCGCGCTGCCCGCACTGCTGGCCGAAGCGAAGAACGAGATCCGCATCCAGGTGCTCGACTACGCGCCGCTCAGCTACGGTCCCAACGGCACACGCCCGTACTACGGCGTGATCGACAATGCGATCCGTGCCGCGGCGACCCGCGGCGTCAAAGTGAAGCTGCTGGTGTCGAACTGGAATACCGAGAAGCCCGCGATCGCCTACCTCAAGAGCCTGTCCCTGGTGCCGAACGTGGAAGTGAAGATCGTCACGCTGCCGCAAGCATCGGAAGGCTTCATCCCGTTCGCGCGCGTCATCCACAGCAAGACCATGGTCATCGACGGCAAGACTGCGTGGATCGGCACGAGCAACTTCGCCGGCGGCTATTTCGACAAGTCGCGCAATCTCGAAGTGGTGCTGCGCAACGAAAAGATGGCGCAGCGCGTTCTGCAATCGCAGGACCAGGTGTGGAACTCGCAGTACGCCGCCCCGATCGATGTCAGCAAGGATTATCCGAAGCCGAACAAAAGCGGCCAATCACCCAAGTCCAAGGAATAAGCAATGAAGAAACTCGCATGCGTGCTGGCGTTGGCCAGCGCATTTGCCGCCACCAATGCCCACGCGTGGGGCAACGACGGCCACCGCGCGGTGGGCGCCATCGCCGACAAGCTGCTCAAGGGCACCAACGCGCAGAAGCAGCTGGCCGCGATCCTGTTCCCGGGCGAATCGCTCGAGTCGATCGCCAACTGGGCCGACTGTGTCAAGGGCACCTACTGCGGCCCGCAGACCCCGGAGATGGTCGGCTACGTGGAAGCCAACCCGAAGCACGGCACCTACCACTACACCGACGTGCCGTTCCAGCACAGCCACTATGAAGACGGCGCGCCGGGCGCGTTCGAGGACGACATCGTCCAGACCCTGAAGCAGGCCATCGCAGTGCTGCAAGGCAAGGCCGACCAGGATCCGTCCCTGAACCCGCACAAGTTCACCAAGCGCCAGGCGCTGATGCTGCTGGTGCACATGACCGGCGATATCCACCAGCCGCTGCACGTGGGCGCGGCCTACGTCGGCAAGGACGGCAAGTTCACGATCCCGAAAACGCACCACGATATCGATACGGTCAACATCTTCGATTCGCGCGGCGGTAATAATTTCCTGC
This sequence comes from Telluria sp., assembly GCA_036405115.1. Lineage (GTDB taxonomy): Bacteria > Pseudomonadota > Gammaproteobacteria > Burkholderiales > Burkholderiaceae_D > Telluria. Next base: position 14,447 of record DASWYE010000055.1, read on the forward strand.
TGGACGAAGGCAAGGTCGCCGCGATGGACGCGGCGCACATCCCCGGCCAGCCGCGTCCGGTGAAAGAGGGCGTGCCACGTGCGCTGACCAAGCCGTTCCACTCGTACTGGGACACCACCGTGGTCGACTACGCGATGCGCCGCAGCAGCACCAAAACGCCGGACCAGTTCGCGCAATATGCGATCGACAGCAAGCCGACTGTTGCCGCCAACACCGGCGAACCGGTGACCTGGCCGTACCAGTGGGCCAACGATGCGCTGGCCCAGTCGAAGGTGGCGTACGCTGACGTGGTGCCGGGCCCGTTCCAGCAGCAGGTCAGCCGCAAGGGCGAAACCTACTACACCTGGTCGCTGGAAGTGCCGCAGGACTATCCGGTGCCAAGCTCCGCGCTGGCACGCACGCAACTGATCAAGGGCGGCTACAACCTGGCTGCCGTGCTGAAGGCAATTTTCCCTTAAGGAGACCGACATGCGCTACCCGACGACTTGCATCCTGATGTGCGCAGTCGTCGGGGCGCAGGCCAGCGCCGCCCCCACGCTGCCGCTGTGGGAGGCCGGCGTCATCGGCGGGGCTGTCTCCATGCCCGCCTATCCTGCTTCTTCAGACCGCTCCACCCGGGGCATCGTTTTTCCCTACCTGATCTACCGCGGCAAGGTGTTCCGCTCCGATGAATCCGGCCTGCTGGCGCGCATCCTGCGCACCGAACGGATGGAGCTGGACATGGGCTTCGCCGCGTCGCTGCCGGCCCGTTCGGGAAGCATCGACGCGCGCGCGGGCATGCCGAACCTCGGTGCGCTGGGCGAATTCGGTCCGCGCCTGAAGGTCAAGGTCGGCGATGTCGCCACCACCAAAGTCCTGTTCGAACTGCCGGTGCGCACCGTGATCGAGGCGCGCGGCGGCCTGCGCCAGCGCGGCTGGACCGCCGAGCCGCGCCTGTCCTGGAGCACCGAGGACGAAACCCGCCGCCTGTCGATGGGCACCAACTTCAGCGCCTTGTTCGGCGACCGCTCGATCAACCGCTATTTCTACGAGGTCGAGCCGCAGTACGCAACGGCCACACGCCCCGCCTATGCCGCGGACAGTGGATTGATACTGCTGCGCCTGGGCGCGAGCGCCAACTACAAGCTGACGCGCGACCTGCGCCTGTACGGTTACGTGCGAGCAGAGAGCTACTCCCGCTCCGCCAACCGCGACAGCCCACTGCACCTCAAGTCCACCGGCTACTCGGGCGGCATTGCGCTCGCATGGATCATGGCGCGCTCGAAGCGGCCTGCAGCGGCTGACTGAACGACCATGGCAAGAGCGGCTATCGGCATACTGGCGCTCGCGGTACTTGCATATGCCGGCCTGTGTGCGCTGGTGTTCTTCCAGCAGCGCTCCCTGATGTATTTTCCTGTGCCGCCCACACCAACGCCCGCCGGCGCAGTAGCGATGGAGCTTCCTGTCGACGGCGCGCGCGTGACGGTGACTGTGTTCGGTCAAGAGCGCAGGCGGGCATTGCTTTATTTCGGCGGAAACGCCGAGGACGTCAATGGAAGCCTCGGCGGATTGTCGGCAGCGTTTCCCGACCATGCCATCTACCTGATGCATTACCGCGGCTATGGCAACAGTAGCGGCGAGCCTTCGGAGGCGGCGCTTGTATCGGACGCGTTGGCGCTTTACGACCAGGTGACGCGCAAGCACGCCGCGGTCGCCGTGGCGGGTCGCAGCCTGGGCAGCGGCGTGGCGATCCAGCTTGCCAGCGCACGGCCTGTCGAAAGGCTGGTGCTGGTCACCCCGTTCGACAGCATGCGGCATGTCGCCGCCGCGCACTACCGGTACCTGCCAGTCCGCTGGCTGATGCGGGAGACCTACGACTCGCTAAAACATGCGCAGCACATATCTGCGCCCACCACCCTGATCGCCGCCGCCGAGGACAGGATCATTCGGCCCGCGCACGCGCGAGCGCTGTGGGCAGCTTTTCCGCAAGGCGTTGCGACGATGACGGTGATCGCGGGAGTCGGACATAACGATATCGAATCCAGTCCGCGCTATCTCCCTGCATTGAGGGGCGAGCCTGCGGTGCGGACCAGCCACCTGACACCTTAGCCAGAAGGAGAGCAAGCATGCTGATCTCGGCCGTCCTGCGCAACGCTGGTGCAATGCATGATGTGACTTTGTCCACCGATGGCGCGTCACACAGCCTGGGCGTCGCCGCAAAAGGCAACGGGCAGGGCTCATCGTTCAATGGCGGCGAATTCCTGTTGCTCGCGATCGCGACCTGCTACTGCAATGATCTGTATCGCGAGGCCGCCCGGCTTGGCATGTCGGTGACCTCGGTGGAAGTGCGCGCCAGCGCCGAATTCGATGGTAGGGGCCTGGCCGCGCGCGACATCCGTTATGCAGCGAGGGTCGAGTCACCCGCTTCCGAAGAACAGGTGCAACGCCTGATCCGCGAAACGGACGCGGTGGCCGAGGTGCACAACACGCTCCGTTCCGGCGCGGCGGTGACGCGCGTGCCGTGGAGCGCGCCGCCGGAGTGAGTCGGAACTAGAGCCCCGCGCGGTTCTTGTTGGCCCGTTCCAGCATAAGGTCGCGCTCGCGGGCATTGCCGGCCAGTGCGGCTGCGCGCTCGAATTCCTTGCGCGCCTCATCGTGGCGGCCGAGCTTTTCCAGCAGGTCGCCGCGCACGCCGGGCAGCCATTGATACTCTTGCAGCGCGCGGTCGCGGCTAATTTCATCGACGATGGCGAGCGCCTCGAGCGGACCGCGCGCCATGCCCACCGCCACCGCCCTGTTCAGTTCCACTACCGGCGAATGTGCGACCCGGGCCAGCTCTTCATACAGGCCGATGATCGCCTCCCAGTCGGTTTGCTGTGCGGTCCGTGCGCGTGCATGGCAGGCAGCGATCGCCGCCTGCAAGCGGTAGGGGCCGGCCGGGCCGCCCGGGCCGCCCAGGCTCTCGGCAAGCGCAAGCGAATCGAGGCCACGGCCGATGAGCGGGATGTCCCAGCGCGAGCGGTCCTGGTCCAGCAGCAGCACGGGCCGACCGTCGCCGTCGGTGCGCGCTTTCGTCCGCGATGCCTGCAGCTCCATGAGTGCCACCAGCCCATGTACTTCCGGCTGGCGCGGCGCCAGGCGGGCGAGGAGGCGGCCCAGCCGCAGCGCCTCGTCGCACAGGGCAGGGCGCAACCAGTCGGTGCCCGAGGTGGCGGTGTAGCCTTCGTTGAAGATCAGGTAGACCGCTTGCAGCACCGAATCGATCCGCTCCGGCAGCGCTTCGGGTGGGGGCAGTTCGAACGGTACGGCCGCCTCGCGCAGCGTGCGCTTGGCACGCACCAGCCTTTGCGCCAGCGTCGGTTCCGGCACCAGGAACGCGCGCGCAATCTCCTGCGTGGTCAGGCCCGCGACCGTCTTGAGCGTCAGCGCGATGCGCGCCTCGGTGGACAGGACCGGATGGCAGGCGGTGAACATCAGGCGCAGCACATCGTCGCCGATCACGTCATTGCGCGCGGCGTCCAGGCCGTCCACGAAATCAGGGACGACCAGCGCTTGCTGCGCCTCCAGGTCGAGACCGATCTCCTGCAGCTTCTGCTGCAGCAGCTTGTCGCGGCGCAGGCGGTCGAACGCGCCATTCTTTGCCGTCGCCATCAGCCACGCTCCCGGGTTATCGGGGATGCCGGACGCGGGCCAGTGCTCCAGCGCAGACACCAGCGCATCCTGCGCCAGCTCCTCGGCCAGGCCGATATCGCGCACCAGGCGCGCGAGGCTGGCCACGATCCTGGCGGATTCGCGCCGCCAGACGCTGGATATGACCCGGTCGACCCCTGGATGCATCAGACGGCAGGTGGCGCGGCGTCAGGGTCCATGTACGACAGTTCCCACACGTGGCCGTCGAGGTCTTCGAAGCCGTGGCCGTACATGAATCCGTAGTCCTGCACCTTGTTCGGCGCACGGCCGCCGGCGGCGATGGCCTTGGCGACCAGCTCGTCCACCTGCGCGCGGCTTTCACACGACAGGCAGGTCAGGACCTCGGTGGATTTGAATGCATCCGAAATCGGCTTGCTGGTAAAGGTCTGGAAGAACTCTTCGACCAGCAGCATGGCGAAGATATTCTCCGAGATGACCATGCAGATGGCCTGTTCATTGCTGAACTGCGGATTGAAAGTGAAACCGAGCGCGGAGAAGAACTCCTTCGTGCGGCCGATGTCCTTGACTGGCAGGTTGACGTAGATTTGCCTATGCATGATGGTTCCTTTGCGGTGATGCCGGCGGTTTCGATGGCAGCGGCGCTGCGCATGGCCGGGTTCTATCTCTACGACGAACCGGCGCGGCCGGAATCGACACGCGCCGCAAAATATTCAGCTGTCTTCGTAGCAGGGTGCCAGCGCGCGCACTTCGACCGTAGCCCACTCCGCGGCAGGGCAGCGGGCGGCGAGGGCGACCGCCTCCTCGCGCGACTTCACGTCGACCATGAAGAAGCCGCCAATCATCTCCTTCGCCTCGGCGAAAGGGCCATCCAGCACGCGCGCCTTGCCCGCTTCGACGCGTACGCGGGCCGCCGAATTCTGCGAAGCCAGCGCTTCACCGCCCAGCAGCACTCCTTCGGCATGCAGCTCCGCGCCGAACGCCAGCATGCGGTCGTACAGGGCGCGCCCTTCGGAGTCCGAGCGGGTGGCGCGCTGGCCGACAGGTTCGTGGATCAGCAACATGTACGTCATTTCTTATTCCGAATAGGCCAAATATTAAGAAAATACCATGATTTAAGGCAGGGATTGATTCTTTGTACAAACTCGCTTAAGGTTTGATCTTTGTTAATGCCTCATCCGCTGGACCGGTTATCCCGCCACATTCCTGAAGGGCCAATATCGTGTCTGACAAAAAGTTCGATCCGGTTTCCTCGTCCATGGCTGACGCCCAGCGCGACATGCGGCAGGCTTACTACGATGGCGCTCCGGGGGTGCTGGCCTCGGCGCTGGTGTGGACGGTCGCGGCGGGCGTATGTTTCCGCGCTTCGCCCGAGCAGGCGATCTGGGCGCTGTTCGTGGGCGGCATGTTCATCCACCCGGTCGCCGTCGTGCTGAACAAGCTGATGGGACGGTCGGGCCAGCACATGGCCGGCAATCCGCTCGGAGCGCTTGCGCTGGCGACCACCATCTGGATGATCCTGGCGTTCGCGCTGGCGTACGCCGCATCGATGGTGCGCATCGAATGGTTCTTTCCCGCGATGCTTTTCATAATCGGCGGACGCTACCTGACCTTTTCAACGATTTACGGTGCGCGGATCTACTGGGTGTTCGGTGCGGTGCTCGCGCTGGCCGGGTATCTGCTGGGCCAGAACAACGTAGCGCCGGCGATTTCGGCTGCCATGGGTGCAGCGATCGAAGCGGTGTTCGCCATCGCCATTTTCATCAACGCACGGCGCGACAGCAGCGCCGTCATGCTGCAAGGTATGCCGGTTCGAGTCCGGTCCCCACGGTAAACACGTCCACAGAAAGGATAGTCACCTATGAAGACCGTCACCGCATTCGCGCTCAGCTTCGTCGTCGCGGCATCGTTAATGTACCTGTACTTCTTCGCCGGCGACCTGCTGCCAGGGTTCGCCCACCTCGCCGCGCTGCCGGTGATTGCGTTCGTGGCCGGCTACCTCCAGGGCCGCATGATCGGGCGCCAGCACTACTTCAGCATCGGGTTCGGCGCATTGCTGGCCTTGCTGGTGGTCTGGAGTCCCCTGGTCTACCTCACCTACGGTTTTGCACTGATGGGTGTCCCGATCCTGGTCGTGCTCGCAGTATGCGTCGGTCTTGGCGCAACCCTTGCCAAGCCGGCAGCGACCGAAGCGCTCGGACCCGCGTAATCCTTCCGCCGTTCGCGGCGGCGCAGATAAAAAAAGCGGCCCGCGGGCCGCTTTCGTTTTGCGCTGGCTGACTGTCAGCGGGATTTGACGAACGGTTTGCCAATCGCCTTTGGCGCCACCGACTTGGCCATCAGGCCGGCCAGAACCACGACCGTGACCACGTACGGGATCATCTGGATCAGCGACCCCGGGATGCGGCCGACAACCGGCAGATCCACGCCTTCCATCTGGATCTGCAGCGCGCTGAAGAGGCCGAACATCACGCAGCCCAGCGCCGTGTACGCAGGGCGCCAGTTACCGAACACCATGGCCGCCAGCGCAAGATAGCCTGCGCCTGCGGACATGTCGCGCAGGAAGAAGCCGCTCTGCACGATCGACAGGTAGGCGCCCGAGAACGAGCACAGCACGCCGGCGATCAGCATGGCCATGTAGCGGGTGCGCGCCACCGACACGCCGGCAGCATCGGCCGCGTGTGGATTCTCTCCGCAGGCGCGCAGGCGCAGGCCGAAGCGCGAGTGGTAGATCACCCAGTGCACCACCGGGATCAGCAGGAAGGCGAGGTAGGTCAGCACCGAGTGCCCGCCCAGCACGCTGCCGTAGAACCAGCCGACGAAGGGGATGTCGCGCAGCGCTTCGGTGCCCGGCAGGACGATGTCGAACAGGCGGTACTCGCCCAGGTCCGGCGTGCGGCCGCCCTGCTGGAAGAAGTACTGCGCCACCACGAAGGTCAGGCCGCTCATGGCGATGTTGACCGCGATGCCGGCGACCAGCTGGTTGCCCTTTTGCGTGATGCTCACAAAACCCTGCAGCAGCGCGAGCGCGGCCGAGACGGCAATGCCGGCGGCGATGCCGGCCCACGGATCCTGGAAGGTGTAGGCGACGGCGGCCGATGCGAACGCGCTGGCCAGCATCTTGCCTTCGAGGGCGAGGTCGATCACGCCGCTGCGTTCGGCGAACAGGCCGGCCATCGCCGCGAACAGCAGCACCGGTGCATTGCGGATGGTCGATACGACCATACTGGAGAACTGGAAGTCTTCGAACATGGCTTATCCTTTCCGGCGCAGGTTGATCGCCTTCATGATCGCGGGCGCGTACAGGTTTTCCATCGCGCCGCAGAACAGGATGATCAGGCCCTGGATGAAGATGAAGGTCTCCTGCGGGATATTCGGTTTTTCCAGCGACAGGTCGAAGCCGCCCTGGATCAGCGCGCCGAACAGCACTGCGGACAGGAAGATGCCGACCGGGTGCTGGCGCCCCATCAGCGCGATGGCGATGCCGACGAAGCCGGCGCCGGCCGGGAAGTTCAGGCTCAGGTAATGGGTCGAGCCGAGGATCGAGTTGACCGCTGCAAGGCCCGCCAGCGCGCCGGAGATCAGCATGGCGACGATGATCATGCGGCTGATCGACACGCCCGCGTAGTGCGCCGCATCCTGGTTCAGGCCCGTGGCGCGCAGCTCATAGCCCCAGGACGAACGCCACACCATCACGCCGTAGATTGCCAGCGCGGCGATCGCCAGCAGGAAGCCGATGTTCAGCGGAGTGTCGCCCAGCACCGGGAACAGCGTATTCAGGCGCGGCATGAAGGCCGCCTCCGCGAACACGCGGCTGGCTGGATTCTGTTCACCTTCGGGGATCATCTTCAGGATGAAGAAGTTCATCAGGCTCGCGGCGATGAAGTTGAACATGATCGTGGTGACCACGATGTGGCTGCCTCGACGCGCCTGCAGCCAGGCCGGCAGCCATGCCCATAGCGCGCCGAACAGCGCGGCGCCGATCATCGCTACCGGGATCAGGATCCAGGCGGGCAGGGTGGCGTCGAACGACAGCATGGCCAGCGTCAGGCCCAGGCCGCCGATGTACATCTGGCCCTCGGCGCCAATGTTGAACAGGCCCGCCTTCATGGCGATCGACACCGCGAGGCCGGTAAAGATGAAGGTCGAGGCGTAGAACAGCGTGTACGACAGGCCTTCCGGATTGATGATCGCGCTGTTGATCAGGATCTGCATCGACTCGACCGGGTCCTCGCCCAGCAGGTGGATGACCAGCGCGGCCACCAGCAGCGCCGAGACCAGGTTCAGGAGGGGCAGGGCAAACGCCGTGGCCCAGCGTGGGAGCTCAGTCTTTTTCATGATGTGTGCATGCCTCCCATCAGGAGGCCGATGCGGGTGGTATCGAATTCTTCAATTTTGAGTTCGCCGGTAATGCGGCCGCCGGACATGACGATGATGCGGTCGGCCAGCGCGCGCACTTCTTCCAGTTCCACCGATACCAGCAGGATGCCGACGCCGTCGTCGCGCATCTTGAGCAGCTGGGTGTGGATCGACTCGATGGTGCCGATGTCCACGCCGCGGGTCGGCTGGCCGACCAGCATCAGCTTCGGCCCGGCCGCGACTTCGCGCGCGATCACGACCTTCTGCTGGTTGCCGCCCGAGAGCAGGCCGATGCGCAGGTCCGGATTGTTCGGGCGTACGTCGAAGGCCTTGAGCAGGCCGGCGCAGCGCGCCTTGATCGCCTTCAGGTCGAACAGGCCCCAGCGGTTCTTCACTTTGTCCTGGTAGCCGAACACGGTGTTCTGCTCGACCGAGAAATCCTTGATCACGCCGTCGCGCAGGCGGTCTTCCGGCACGTGGCCGATGCCCAGCTGGCGGAATACCTTCGGCAGGCCGTCCGGATCATGGCGGCCGGCGAACGGCAGGTCCTTGCCGAGGAATTTCGCGCGCCCCGCCGACGGCAGGCGCATGCCCGACAGGATCTGCATCAGCTCACTCTGGCCGTTGCCGGAGACGCCCGCGATGGCGACGATTTCGCCGGCGCGCAGCGAGAACGAGATGTCGTCGAGCTGCTTGACGCCCTGCGAATCGACCAGGCCAAGCTGGTCCACTTCCAGCAGCACTTCGCCCGGGTTGTAGGGCGCGCGCGGCAGTTCGTTCCGGATCGGGCGGCCGACCATCAGGCTCGCCAGTTCTTCCTTGGAGGTGCTGGCCGTCTGCACCGCGCCGGCGACGCGGCCGGCGCGCATCACGGTCACCTCGTCGGTGATCTCCATGATCTCGCCCAGCTTGTGCGTGATGAGGATGATGGTCTTGCCCTGCTCCTTGAACAGGCGCAGGATGTCGAACAGCGACGCGGTCTCCTGCGCGGTCAGCACGGCGGTCGGCTCGTCGAGGATCAGGATGTCGGCGCTGCGGTAGATCTGCTTGAGGATCTCGACGCGCTGCTGGGCGCCGACCGACAGGTCCTCGATCTTTGCCAGCGGGTCGAGCTGCAGCTTGTAGCGCTCGCAGATCTCGCGCAGCTTGCGTTCCACTTCGCCGCGCTGCTTCGACAGCTGGAAGCCGCCTTCGCTGCCCAGCATGACGTTGTCCAGCACCGTGAAATTCTCGACCAGCATGAAGTGCTGGTGCACCATGCCGATCCCCAGTTCGATCGCCTCATGGCTGTTGCGGATGGTGCGGTGCTGGCCGTCGATGAGCACATCGCCGCTGTCGGCATGGTAGTAGCCGTACAGGATGCTCATGAGGGTTGACTTGCCCGCGCCGTTCTCGCCGATCACGCCATGGATCGAGCCCTTGGCAATCGAAAAGCTGACGTCGGCATTCGCTTGCACGGCCCCGAAGGCCTTGCTGATCTTGCGAAATTCAACAGCTGGCTGCATAAGAAGATCTTCTTGTAATTGAAACGCGCCGCCGGGCATTCAAACCCGTGCGGCGCGTTTGGAAAGTGCTTAAAAATCAGACCGGGCAGCTGTTCGCGGCACGGTAGTCGATGACCTTGATCTTGCCGCTGATGATGCCGGCCTTGGCTTCATTGACGCGCTTCTCGATTGCCGGGGTGACCACGGCGCGGTTGTTCTTGTCCAGCGCCCAATCCACGCCGCCTTCCTTCAGGCCCTTGTAAGTGACGCCCGGCTTCCAGCTGCCGTTCTTCACCTGCATGAAGGAGTCGTACACCGCCACGTCCACGCGCTTGACCATCGAGGTCAGCATGGTGCCCGGGTGCAGGTGGTTCTGGTTGGAGTCGACGCCGATCGCCAGCTTGCCTTTTTCCTTGGCCTTCTGGAGTGCTCCCAGGCCCGAGCCGCCAGCAACCGCGAACACCACGTCGGCGCCGCGGTCGAATTGCGCGCGCGCCAGCTGGCCGCCCTTGGCCGGGTCGTTCCAGGCGGCGGCAGTCGTGCCCACCATGTTCTGGATGACGTCGATCTTCGGCACCACCGATTTCGCGCCCTGCGCGTAGCCGCACGCGAACGCGCGGATCAGCGGAATGTCCATGCCGCCCACGAAGCCGAGCTTCTTGGACTTGGACGCCATCGCGGCGGCGACGCCGACGATGTAGGAGCCTTCTTCTTCCTTGAACATGATCGAGTTGACGTTCGGGCTCTTGGCCACGGCGTCGATCAGCACGAATTTCACGTTCGGGAATTCCTTCGACACCTTCTGCACGGCCTGCGCCTGCGAGAAGCCGATCGCCGCGATCAGGTCGACCTTCTTGCGCGCCAGTCCGCGCATCACCTGCTCCGACTGGGTGTCCGACGAGGCCTGCACTTCCATGAACGAAATGCCGGTTTCCTTTTTGAAGCGCGATGCGCCTTCAAACGCCGATTCGTTGAACGACTTGTCGAACTTGCCGCCCGCGTCGTACACGATTGCCAGCTTCGGCGGAGTCGCCGCTGCAACGGTGCCGGCCGCGCACAGGGCCGCGATGGTGATGCTCAGATGCTTGAATTTCATAAGAATTGACTCCTGGAATAACGATATTGTACCCGCCTAGCCCATCAATGCCAGCAAATTGCGGTGGGTTTGCCCGAATTCTGTCAGTCCTGCGGCGAGCGCGTCGTTACCAATTGTTTCGAGGTCGATTCCGTGGCGGGCAAGCTGGGCGACGGTTGCCTGCGCCGCGTCGATGTCATCCTGTAAATGCGGTTGTGCCACTGCCGCGGCGTGCAGCGGACTGCAGCAGTCCGCGCTGGCGATGAACACCACGCCGGGCAGCGGCGCGCCATCGGACGCGCCGGCAAGCGCGAGCTGCTGGGGCGCCGCACCAAAGGCGGCAAACACCGCGAAACCGCTGTCGCTGTCCAGGTCGCGCCAGGCCAGGCGCGCGCACGCGGCGCCGGCTTTGCCGCGCAAGTGCGCCGCGGACGTTCCAAGCTGCGCGTCGACTGCATCATCCAGCGACCGCGCGGGAAGGCTGGCGATACAGGCGATCCGCTGCACGGACATGGTGGCCTGCAGGCGGCGCGCCAGCCCGCGCCGGTGGGCGGCGCGCACGGCGGCGACACGGCGCGGCGTGCACGCCAGCGTGGCGTTGACGCCAATTCCCTCGAAAACCAGTTGTTCGATGGCCTGGACGCCGGCCGGGGTGGCGGGCACCTTGATCACCACGTTGGGCCGCGCGACCGCGCCATGCAGGCGGCGGCCGGCTGCCACGATGCCAGCCACGTCATGCGCGATGAATGGCGGAAGGTCGATGCAGACGAATCCCGCGCGGCCGCTGCTGCCTTCCCACGTGGCGGCGAACAGGTCGCATGCGCGCTTTACATCGGGCAGTAGCAGGGCGTCGAGGCGGTCCTGAGGTCCTGGATGCGCGGCGCGCAGGGAGGGCAGCACGGCATGGAAGGCCGGGCAGTTGCCGATCTCGTCGAGCAGCGCCGCGGAATTGGACGAAACGCCTTGCAGGCCGTCCGCGATCAGGCGCGCCAGCCGGCCCGACTCGAGCTGTTCGCGCGACAGGCCATCCAGCCACCATTGCGGCACCAGCGTGGCGCGTGCGGCGGGTGGGGACAGGGTAGCTGATGCTTCGCTCATTTTTACTTTCCGTTACGTGATCAATCAGGGTGTCGCGATGGCGCAACAGCCGGGAACTGCACAAATTGGAAGTGGACGACTATGCAACAGCCTTGTTCCGGATGACAAATACGTTTTTGCTTGGCGTTTTATTTGTTCTGAAAATAAATACGAAGGTGTCTTAACTGCAATTGTTTGCAATCTTTCATGCTAGGATAAATATCGTTTGCATGTATGGACGCGCAGGCAAAGGCCGTATGCCTGTGGCGTCCTGGACCTCATTTTGTTCGGCTGAATACCCATAAGGAGAGCGCATGACCGTACCGACCACCCGGAACCTGGCCCGATCGCTGATCGCACTTGCCGTCGCCAGCGCGTTCCCGCTGCAGGCGTTTGCCCAGGAGGCGCAACCCGCACCCGCGCCAGCGGCAGCGGCCGCTCCGGCTCCGGCGCCGGCTGCGCAGGAGGAACTGGAAACCGTGATCGTGACGGCGAACCGCCGCTCGGAAAACATCCGCGAAGTGCCGATGGCGATCACCACGCTCAAGGGCGAGAAGCTGGACGTACTGACCTCCGCCGGCCAGGACATCCGCTTCCTGGCGGGGCGTTCGCCGTCGCTGAACGTGGAATCGGACTACGGCCGCTCTTTCCCGCGTTTCTACATTCGCGGCCTGGGCAATACCGACTTTGACCTGAACGCGTCGCAGCCGGTCGGCCTGGTGTACGACGACATCGTGCTCGAGTCGCCGATGCTCAAGGGCTTCCCCGTGTTCGACGTGGACCAGGTGGAAGTGCTGCGCGGGCCACAGGGCACGCTGTTCGGCCGTAACTCCCCGGCTGGCGTGATCAAGTTCGATTCGGCGCGCCCGTCCGACAAGTTCGAAGGCTACGGCAGCGCGGGCTTCGGCAAGGACCGCACCATCAACGTGGAAGGCGCGCTGAACGTGCCGCTGAACGAGAACATGGCGATGCGCTTCTCGCTGATGTCGCAGCACCGCGACGACCGCGTCCACAACGACCGCCCGAACGCGCCGATCCGCGACCTCGAGGGCTACCACGACAACGCCGCGCGCATCCAGCTGCAATACAAGAGCGGCGATTTCAGCGCGCTGTTCGGGCTGAAGCACCGCGACATGACCGGCAACGCGACCCTGTTCCGCGCGAACATCATCAAGAAGGGCACCAACGACCTGGTCGACGGCTTCCGCTACGACTGGTACCCGACCGACGGCTACAACGAGCAGTGGCTGAAGAACACCGGCGCCAGCATGCGCCTGCGCTGGCAGTCGGGCAACCTGGCCTTCCACTCGATCACCGGCTACGAGACCGCGAAGTTCTTCAGCTGGGGAGACGTCGATGGCGGCTTTGGCGCCTCCTACGCGCCGCCGATGGGACCGGACTATCCGGGCCAGCCTGCGTTCATCCCGTTCAACTCCGAGACCGCGGACGGCATGCCGGACCACAAGCAGATCACGCAGGAGTTCCGCGTCGAGTCCAACTACAAGGGGCCGTGGCAGTGGATCGCCGGCGCCTACTACTTCAGCGAAGACCTGCAGGTGGACAGCTTCAACAAGGACACCTTCAACGGCGGCGCGCCGTTCGGCTACGCAGTGCAGTTCCAGGACTCGACTTCGTGGGCGCTGTTCGGCTCCATGAACTACCAGGTCACCGACAAGCTGAAGATGCGCGCCGGCCTGCGCTACACCGACGACAAGAAGGAATTCAATGCATCGCGCACGGTGAACCCATTCACCGGTGCGGCCGACAACCTGCACCACGCGACCAACCAGGAGTCGGACAACATCAGCTGGGACCTGTCCGGCACTTATGAGATGGACGCCGACACCAACCTGTACGCGCGCCTGGCAACCGGCTACCGCGCGCCATCGGTACAGGGCCGCATCCTGTTCGGCGACACCATCTCCGTGGCGGACGCGGAGCGTGCGCGCTCATTCGAGTTCGGCGTCAAGCAGGAACTGTTCAACCGCCGTGCGCGCATCTCCGCCACCGCATTCCGCTACGACGTGAAGGACCTGCAGCTGACCGCAGGTTCGGGCGGCGTCAACCAGAACCGCCTGGTCAACGCCGAGCGCGCGACCGGCCAGGGCATCGAGCTGGACCTGCAGGCGATCCTGACCCCGGAACTGCGCATGACGCTGGGCGCCAGCTACAACGACACCATGATCAAGGATCCTGGCCTGTTCGTGTCCCCATGCGGCTCAGGCTGCACGGTGCTGGACCGCGCGGGACCATTCCCTGGCACCGTGTCGATCAACCACAACGAGCTGCCGCGCGCGCCGAAGCTGACCGCCAACTTCACGCTGCGCTGGGCGCGCCAGATCGGTAACGGCGAAGTGTTCGCCTACACCGACTGGGCATACCGCGACGACTACAACATGTTCCTGTACGACGCCGTCGAGTATCGCGCCAAGTCGCTGGTGGAAGGTGGCGTACGTCTCGGCTACAAGTGGGACGACGGCCGCTACGAAGCCGCGATCTACGGCCGCAACATCACCAACAAGGTGCAGGTGACGGCCGCGATCGACTTCAACAACCTGACCGGCATCGTGAACGAACCGCGCACCTACGGCATCCAGTTCAAAGCCTTCTTCTGAGTGATGGACGGAGGGGTTCTCCCTCCGTCATCCCCGCAAACGCGGGGACCCCTGCTGATTTCGCACTCTGCAAAAAAACGAGGAACCGGTTTCGGTTCCTCGTTCCATTTCCAGCGTACGTTGGCCGGGGTCAGTCGCCTGCGGCAACAGACCCCATCACCGGTAGCTGGGGCGCCTGCGGATGCAGGATGTTGAGGAAGGCGCGCACCACCGGCGCGTCATCCAGCGCGGCGTAGCAGATGTACAGGTTGGCCGACGGCGGATTGGTTTTGATCTGCAGGAAGGTCACGCCCGGCCAGCCGATCCGGCTGGTGGTCTCGGGCATCAGCGCCACGCCCAGGCCCGCACCCACCATCGCCAGCAGCGTCTGCGGCTCGGTCGCTTCCTGGAACACGCTCGGCTGGAAGCCGGCCTTGACGCAGCAGTCGAGCAGGTAGCGCGGCTCGGCCGCCGACTTGTCCAGCGTGAGCGTGAGCATCGGCTCGTTGGCAATGTCGATCAGCTCGATGCCGCTGCGTTCGGCCAGCGGATGGCGCGAGTTCACCGCCACGCATACGTTCTCGCGGAAGCACAGTTCCTGGCGCAGGTTGTCGCGCTTGAGTTCTTCTTCGTCCAGTTTCGGCTCGCGCCAGAAGCCGACATCGATCTGCTTGGCCCGCAGCGCTTCGTATTGCGAAGTCGGCGAGGACTCGTGCAGGGTCCACGTCACCTGCGGGAACTTGGTCTGGAATTCTTCCAGCATGCCCGGAATCGGGCCCCACATCGCGGAGCCGACAATCCCCACGCGCAGGCGGCCCACTTCGCCGCGGTCGATCTGGCGGATGGTGTCGATGGTCATGCGCATGCGGGCCAGGATATCGGCCGCTTCGGTCATCAGCGCCTTGCCGGCCGCGGTCAGCTCGAAGGTGCGGGTGGTGCGCGCGAACAGGCGCACGCCCAGTTCCGCTTCCAGCTTCATGATCTGCTGCGACAGCGGCGGCTGCGAGATGTGCAGCTTTTCGGCGGCGCGGCTGAAGCTCTTTTCCTCCGCGACGGCGAGGAAGTATTTCAGTTGTTTGAGGTCGATCGACATGGCGTCAGACGGGCTGCTTGCCGGGGATCTGGTGCAGCGCGACGGCGAGCTGCGCGCCGACGGTCGCGTTGTGCTTCACCAGCGCGATGTTGGTGGCCAGGCTGCGGCCCTCTGTCAGTTCCTTGATGCGCGACAGCAGGAACGGCGTCACGGCCTTGCCGGTGACGCCCTGGTCGCCCGCTTCGCGCAGCGCCTGTTCGGTGATGCGGTCGATCTCTTCCTTCGGCATGGCGAATGCTTGCGGCACCGGGTTGGCCACCACCACGCCGCCGTGCAGGCCGAGCTGCCATTTGGTGTGGATGAAGCTGGCCTGCTCCAGCGCCGTGTCGAGCTGGAAGTCGGCCTTGAACCCGCTGTCGCGGGTGAAGAACGCCGGGAAGCCCGGCTGGCCTACGCTCGCAACCGGCACGCCCAGCGTCTCCAGGTATTCCAGCGTAAGGCCGATGTCGAGGATCGATTTGACGCCCGCGCACACCACGGCGACGTCGGTCCTGGCCAGTTCCTGCAGGTCGGCCGAAATGTCGAAGCTGGTTTCCGCGCCGCGGTGCACGCCGCCGATGCCGCCCGTGACGAACACGGAGATCCCCGCCATGCGCGCGCAGATCATGGTGGCGGCCACGGTGGTGGCGCCGACCAGGCGCTTGGAGAGCACGTAGGCCATGTCGCGCCGGCTCACCTTGATCGCGTGCGGCGAGGTGCCGAGCAGTTCCAGCTGGGCGTCGGACAGGCCGATGCAGACCTTGCCGTCCAGGAGGGCGATGGTGGCCGGCACGGCGCCGTTGTCGCGGATGACCTGCTCGACCTCTTTCGCGGTCTGCACGTTCTGCGGGTAGGGCATGCCGTGCGAAATGATGGTCGACTCGAGCGCGACCACCGGTTTGCCGGCGGCGCGTGCGCTTGCCACTTCGGGCGAGAGGAGGAGGTACTGTTGCATGATCAATCCTTATGTTCTTCAGTTAGCTATCCCGTCATTCCCGCGAACGCGGGAACCCATACCGAGCGTCTAACGCCAACTCAGCATGGGTCCCCGCGTTCGCGGGGATGACGGTGGAGCGCGATGCGACCGTACGGGCGGCGAGGTACATCCCGCGCCGGCATGCGAGTCGCAGATCATCGGGGTCCTTCAGCAGCGACCAGCACGCGGCCGCCGAGAATGCATCGCCGGCTCCGGTCACGTCCACCACTTCGGCCGGCACAACGTCCAGGTGCTCAATGCCGCCGGGCGTCGTGTACGACACGCCCGCGCTGCCGCTGGTGACGATGATGTCCCGCACGCCTTGAGCCTGCACCTCGCGGCACGCGTCCAGCAGCGCCGCGTCGCTATCGACTTGCCTGCCGACCCTGGCTTGCAGTTCGCCGCGGTTCAGGATCAGCAGGCGCAGGCCGCTGAGGTCAGCCGGCAGCCGCGCCATCTTCGGTTCCGACACGGCCACCACGACCAGCGGCTGCACTGTCCTTACCAGGGCCGAGACGGTCTCCAATGGCAGGTTCAGGTCCGCGACGGTGAGCGCGGCCGGGCCGGAAAGCCCAGCCGCCACGCGCTCCGGCGTTAGCTGTTCGTACAGCTCCATGTCCGCCAGCGCGAGCACCATGTCGCCGCGCTGGTCAAGGACGGCGGTGTAGGTACCGGATGCCTGGCCCTCGAAGACGAGCGCGCTGCCGGTGTCGATCCCCGCCACCTGCGCATGGGCGAGCAGCGCCTGGCCGCCGGAATCCCGGCCGACCGCAGTGAGCAGGGCGACCCCGGCGCCGAGATGCGCCAGGTTCTCCGCCACGTTGCGCGCCACCCCGCCAAACGACTCGTGCTGGCGCGCGGGATTCGAGGTCCCCATGCGCAGCGGTCCTTTGGCGGTCAGTTTGCGGTCAATGTTGGCGGCCCCGATGCACAGCACGCGACCGGTTGTTGCGAGCGTCATGTCGCCTTTCAGTATCAAAAGTCAACCAAATAGTTGACTACCCATCTGTTATTGCTTGATAAGCGCAACAATACGCTCATTTATAGTGTTTGGCTATAAATCAGCTGCCAAAAAGGTATTTGCCCTACGTAGGAGGGGTGGGGCATAGTTATAATGGTGAGTTACGCTCAGCGCGGCAGCAGCCGCGTTCGCCTGTCCCCGCATTCCAAGATCACGAAAACCTGAGGAACAAGATGTCCAACAATACCCCCTTTGAAGCCGCCGAGATCATCAAGGCACGCGCTCCGGGCTTCCAGCCCCGCGTTGCCATGATCCTGGGTTCGGGCCTGGGCGTGCTCGCCGAGCAGATGCTTGACGCCGTCACGATCGGCTTCGATGAACTGCCAGGCTTCCCGATCAGCACCGTGCACGGCCACGCCGGCCAGCTGGTGCTCGGCACGCTGGCGGGCGTGCAGGTCGCCTGCATGAAGGGGCGCGGCCACTTCTACGAAGGCTACGGCCCGACCGTGATGACCAGCGCGATCCGCACCCTCAAGCTGATCGGCTGCGAACTGCTGTTCGTGACCAATGCCGCCGGCTCGCTGCGCGCCGAAGTGGACGCCGGCTCGCTGGTGGCGATCTCCGACCACATCAACTTCCTGCCGGGTACCCCGATGATCGGCCCGAACGACGAGCGTTTCGGCCCGCGCTTCTTCAGCATGGCCAACGCCTATGACGCCGACACCCGCAATTCGATCAAGGCGGTCGCTTCCGAAAACGGTATCGTGCTGCATGAAGGCGTGTTCATCGCCGTGCCCGGCCCGAACTTCGAGACCGCCGCCGAAATCCGCGCCTACAAGACGCTGGGCGCCGACACGGTCGGCATGTCGGTGGTGCCGGAAGTGATCTCGGCCCGCCACTGCGGCCTGAAAGTGACCGGCGTATCGGTCATCACCAACCTGGCCGAAGGCATGTCGCCGTTCGCGCTGTCGCACGAGCAGACGCTGAAGTACGCGGCAATCGGCGCCGAGTCGCTGGTCAAGCTGATCCTGGCCTTCCTCGCGCGCTTCGCCGAGACCCCGCGCCAGGTATAAACCAAGGAGGCATCACATGTCCCGCGCATTCATCCTGCTCCTCGACTCGTTCGGCCTGGGCGCGCTGCCCGACGCCGGCAAGTACGGGGACACCGGCGCCAACACCTTTGGCCACATCGCCAGCTGGGCGGCCAAATCGGGCAAACCGATGGACTTGCCGAACCTCGAAAAGCTCGGCCTCGCCGCCGCCGCCCACCTGGCCAGCAACGAGTGGGCCGAAGGCTTTGCGCTGCGCGACGGCTTCACCGGCGCCTACGGCGCGGCCCGCGAACAGTCCACCGGCAAGGACACGCAGTCCGGCCACTGGGAGATCGCCGGCGTGCCGGTGCTGTTCGACTGGGGCTACTTTCCGAAAGAGGCGCCGTCGTTCCCGCGCGAGCTGACCGACGCAATGCAGGCGCAGTCCGGCGTGCCGGGCTTCATCGGCAACTGCCACGCATCGGGCACCGAGATCATCAACAAGCTGGGTGACGAGCACGTCGCGACCGGCAAGCCGATCCTGTACACCTCCGCCGACTCGGTGCTGCAGATCGCCGCGCACGAAGAGCACTTTGGCCTCGACAAGCTGTATGCGCTGTGCGAGATCGCGTATGAGCTGGTCAAGCCGTACAACATCGGCCGCGTGATCGCGCGCCCGTTCACGGGCTCGAACGGCGACTACAAGCGCACCTCGAACCGCCACGACTACGCGGTGCCGCCGCCGGCGCCGACCCTGCTCGACCACGTCAAGGACGCGGGCGGCGAGGTGATCGCGCTCGGCAAGATCAGTGACATCTTTGCGGGCAGCGGCGTCACGCAGCTGATCAAGGGCGCCGACAACATGGCGTTGTTCGACCAGCTGGTCAAGGTCGCGGGTAGCGCGCCGGACAAGTCGCTCACCTTCGTCAACTTCGTCGACTTCGACATGCACTTCGGCCACCGCCGCGACATCGCCGGCTACTCGAACGCGCTGCACGAACTGGACGCGCGCCTGCCTGCCTTCATGGCGCAGCTGAAGGAGGGCGACCTGTGCGTGATCACGGCCGACCACGGATGCGATCCGAGCTGGCCGGGCTCCGACCACACGCGCGAGCACATCCCGATGATCTTCTTCGGCCCCGGCCTCCAGGGCCGCGCGCTCGGCATCTCCGACACCTTCTCCGACATCGGCGCTACGCTGGCCAAGCACCTCGGCGTCAAACCACTTTCCAACGGAACCAGCCTGTTATGACTTCCCCAATCGATTTCAAACGTACCGAGGCAGTAGGCCTCGATCTTGGCTGGGTCAACCAGATCAAGGTCAACCGCAATGCCGCAGACCGCCGCGCCGCCAGCCTGGCCGCGCGCCGCACCGTCAAGAAGGAATACCAGGCGGCGTGGCTGATCAAGGCGATCCAGTGCATCGACCTGACCACCCTCGGCGGCGACGACACCCCCGGCCGCGTCGAGCGCCTGTGCATGAAGGCCATGCGCCCGCTGCGTCCGGACCTGCTGCAGGCACTGGGCCTGGACCAGCCGCTGACCACCGGCGCCGTCTGCGTGTACCACGAGATGATCGCACCGGCCGTCAAGGTGCTGAACGGCCGCCTGCCGATCGCCGCGGTATCGACCGCGTTCCCGGCCGGCCTGTCCAGCCATGAGACCAAGATGCGCGAGATCGAACTGTCGGTTGCCGCCGGCGCCACAGAGATCGATATCGTCATCACCCGCAAGCACGTCCTGACCGGCGACTGGCAGGCGCTGTACAACGAGATGGCCGACTACCGCCGTGCCTGCGGCGACGCGCACGTCAAGGCGATCCTCGCGACCGGCGACCTGGTCACGCTGGAGAACGTGGCCAAGGCATCGTGGGTCTGCATGATGGCGGGCGCCGACTTCATCAAGACCTCCACCGGCAAGGAAGGCGTCAACGCCACCATCCCGGTCGCGCTGACGATGGTGCGCACCATCCGCGAATTCCACGAGCGTTACGGTTTCCAGGTCGGCTTCAAGCCGGCCGGCGGCGTATCGAGCGCCAAGGCCGCGCTGCAGTACCTGACCCTGATGAAGGAAGAACTGGGCAACGAGTGGCTGGAGCCGCACCTGTTCCGCATCGGCGCATCGAGCCTGCTGACCGACATCGAACGCCAGATCGAACACTACGTCACTGGTAACTATTCGGCGGCGCACCGCCACGCGCAACCTTAAGGAACGACTTCGCCATGCCAACTATTAACGAGATTCTGAAGACTATGGACTTCGGCCCGGCACCGGAAAGCACCAAGGAAACCAACGCGTGGCTGGACCAGCATGAGCGCCGCTTCGGCCTGTTCATCGACAACGCGTGGACCGCCCCCGGCCAGACCTTCGCCACCAACAATCCTGCCGACGGCAAGGAGATCGCCCAGGTCACGCAGGCAACCACCGATGACGTGAACCGCGCCGTGGAAGCCGCGCGCCGCGCGCAGCCGGGCTGGGTGGCGCTGGGTGGCCACGGTCGCGCGCGCATCCTGTACGCGCTGGCTCGCCTGCTGCAAAAGCACTCGCGCCTGTTCGCGGTGCTCGAGACGCTCGACAACGGCAAGACCATCCGCGAAATGCGCGATGCCGACCTGCCGCTGGCCGCACGCCACTTCTACCACCACGCAGGCTGGGCGCAGCTGCAGGCCGAAGAGTTCGCGGACTACCGCGCGGTCGGCGTGGTCGGCCAGATCGTGCCGTGGAACTTCCCGCTGCTGATGCTGGCGTGGAAGATCGCGCCTGCCATGGCGGCCGGTAACACCATCGTCTTCAAGCCGGCCGAGTTCACGCCGCTGACCGCGCTGCTGTTCGCGGAGATCTGCCAGCAGGCCGGCGTGCCCGCGGGCGTCGTCAACATCGTGACCGGCGACGGCGCGGTGGGCGAGGCGATCGTCAAGCACCCAGGCATCGACAAGCTGGCCTTCACCGGCTCCACCGACGTGGGCCGCATCATCCGCCGCGAAACGGCAGGCACGGGCAAGAAGCTGTCGCTGGAACTGGGCGGCAAGTCGCCCTTCATCGTGTTCGAAGACGCGGACCTCGACGCAGCCGTCGAAGGCCTGGTCGATTCGATCTGGTTCAACCAGGGCCAGGTGTGCTGCGCCGGCTCGCGCCTGCTGGTGCAGGAATCGGTGGAAGAGCGCTTCTACGCCAAGCTGCGCGCGCGCATGGACAACCTGCGCGTCGGTTCGCCGCTGGACAAGTCGTCCGACATCGGCGCGCTGGTCGATCCGGTCCAGCACCAGCGCATCCACGGCCTGGTGGAAGGTGCACGCGCCGAAGGCTGCACCATCTATCAACCTGAATGCGTGCTGCCGGCCGATGGCTCGTGGTATCCGCCGACCCTGATCATGGGCGCATCCACCTCGGCCAGCGTGGCGCAGACCGAAATCTTCGGCCCGGTGCTGGTGGCGATGAGCTTCCGCACCCCGGCCGAAGCGGTGCAGCTCGCGAACAATACCGTGTACGGCCTGGCCGCATGCGTGTGGTCCGAGTCGATCAGCCTGGCGCTGGACGTGGCGCCGCAGATCAAGGCTGGGGTGGTGTGGATCAATACCGCCAACCAGTTCGACGCGGCCTGCGGCTTCGGCGGCTACCGCGAATCCGGCTATGGCCGTGAAGGCGGCCGCGAAGGCATGCTGGAATACCTGGTCCCGCTGGCCGAAGACGCGCGCCCTGCGGCGCCGGTCGCCCCGGTCAAGGGCAAGGTCAAGGAAGCGGAATCCGGCAACCCGTTCGCGATTGACCGCACCGCCAAGCTGTACATTGGCGGCAAGCAGGCGCGTCCTGACGGCGCCTACTCGCGCGCGATCAACGGCGCTAACGGCGAGTTCCTGGCCGACGTCGGCGAAGGCAACCGCAAGGACATCCGCAACGCGGTGGAAGCTGCGCACAAGGCGTCCGGCTGGTCCAAGGCCAGCGCGCACAACCGCGCGCAGGTGCTGTACTACATCGCCGAGAACCTGGCGGCGCGCGCGGACGAATTCGCGGCACGCCTGGGCGCGATGACCGGCGCAAAGAATCCGGAGAAGGAAGTGCAGGCATCGATCGACCGCCTGTTCACCTGGGCCGCGTGGGCCGACAAGTACGACGGCCTGGCGCACCAGCCGCCGATGCATGGCATCACCGTCGCGCTGAACGAGCCAGTGGGCGTGGTTGGCATCGTGTGCCCGAACGAGGCGCCGCTGCTCGGCTTCATCTCGCTGGTGGCGCCTGCGCTGGCAGTGGGCAACCGCGTGGTCGCGGTGCCGTCGGAAGCGTTCCCGCTGTCGGCGACCGACCTGTACCAGGTGCTGGATACGTCCGACCTGCCGGGCGGCGCCCTGAACATCGTCACCGGTTCCGCGGACGAACTGGCGAAGACGCTGGCATCGCACTCGGACGTGGACGCTGTGTGGCGCCACGACGGCTCGGCCGAGGGCTGCGCCGAAGTCGAGCGCCTGTCGGCATCGTCGCTCAAGCGCACCTGGACCAGCGGCGGCCGTGGCCGCGACTGGTACAGCGACAAGCAGTCGGCTGGCCGCGCCGTCCTGTACCACGCGACGCAAGTCAAAAACGTCTGGATCCCCTACGGCGTTTAATAGCCGTCGTCATCCCCGCGGACGCGGGGACCCCTACTGAGCCTCTTTAGCCGATTCAGCATGGGTCCCCGCGGAGGGGGCCGCCATCGGCCGGGGATGACGTCTTATTTGCATAGATTACGAAAGCAGCAAATGTCCTTTCTTCCCCAGGAAATCATCCGAAGAAAACGCGACGGTTACGCCCTGAGTGCCGAGGAAATCCAGTTCTTCGTGCGCGGCATCACCGATAACTCCGTGAGCGAAGGCCAGATCGCCGCGTTCGCCATGGCCGTCTATTTCAAGGACATGAACATGGACGAACGCGTCGCCTTCACGCTGGCGATGCGCGACTCCGGCCAGGTCATGGAATGGGGCTCGCTGAACCTGCCCGGCCCGGTGGTGGACAAGCACTCCACCGGCGGCGTCGGCGACGTGGTCAGCCTGATGCTCGGCCCGATGATCGCCGCCTGCGGCGGCTACGTGCCGATGATCTCCGGCCGTGGCCTCGGCCACACCGGCGGCACGCTCGACAAGTTCGATTCGATCCCGGGCTATTGCACCGTCCCCGATCCAGAGCTGTTCCGCAAGGTGGTCAAGGACGTCGGCGTGGCCATCATCGGCCAGACCGCGCAACTGGCGCCATCCGACAAGCGCTTCTACAGCATCCGCGACGTCACCGCGACGGTGGAATCGGTGGCCATGATCACCGGCTCGATCCTGTCGAAGAAGCTGTCGGCGGGCCTGGATGCCCTGGTGATGGACGTGAAGGTCGGCTCTGGCGCCTTCATGCCAACCTATGAAAAGTCGGTGGAACTGGCCGAGAGCATCGTCGCCGTCGGCAATGGCGCGGGCACGAAGACCTCCGCGCTGCTGACCGAGATGAACGAGTCGCTCGGCCCCGTGGCCGGCAACGCGCTGGAAGTGCGCCTGGCGATCGACTACCTGACCGGCCGCTCGCGTCCTGCGCGCCTGCACGAGGTCACGATGGCGCTGTGCGCTGAAATGCTGGTCATCTCGGGCATCGAGAAGGATGACGCATCCGCGCGCGCACGCCTGCAGGCCGCGCTCGATTCGGGCGAAGCCCTGGACCGCTTCGCGAAGATGGTCGCGGCACTGGGTGGCCCGGCCGACCTGGTCGAGTCCACCGACAAGTACCTGGAGAGCGCGCCGGTCGTGGTGGCCGTGCCTGCGCCGCGCGCGGGCTTCGTCTCGTCGGTCGACACGCGTGGCCTCGGCCTCGCCGTGGTCAGCCTTGGAGGCGGCCGTCGCCGTCCGTCCGATGCGATCGACTTCGCGGTCGGCCTGACCGGCCTCGTCGAACTGGGCGACAGCATCAGCGCCGGCCAGCCTCTGGCGATGGTGCATGCACGCACGCAGGAAGCGGCCGCGCAAGCGGTGCGCGAAGTGCAGGCGGCATACACGCTGGGCGACGCGAAGCCTGCGCCGAATCCGGTCATCTACCGAACCATCCGCCCTTGAGGGAACGCGCAATGAACTTCACCAAGCTGATTGAAGAAGCACGCGCCGCGCGTGAGCAGGCCTACGTGCCGTACTCGAACTTCAAAGTGGGTGCGGCGCTGGAGTGCAGGGACGGTCGCATCTTCCGCGGCTGTAACGTGGAGAATGCGAGCTACGGCCTGTGCAACTGCGCCGAGCGCACCGCGTTCTTCTCCGCGATCGCCAGTGGCTACAAGCCGGGCGACTTCACCGCTCTGGCGGTGATCGGCGAGACCGACGGCCCGATCGCGCCATGCGGCGCCTGCCGCCAGGTGACCCTGGAACTGGGTGGCAACGACCTGCCGGTCGTGCTGGCGAACCTGAAGGGCGACACGCTGGAGACGACTGCTGCCGAGCAGCTCCCTAACGCCTTCGGCGGTTGGGACCTCAAAAAGTAAGCTAACCCGTCATCCCCGCGCACGCGGGGACCCATGCTGAGGATCACGATCGGGTGAGGTGAAAGTACCTTGCTGCGATTTCAGTAGGGGTCCCCGCGTGCGCGGGGATGACGGTGGTACTTCAGGCGGCGTGGGTATCGGCCTGCATCATGCCGAATACATTTCCGTCCGGGTCCTTCACATACGCGAGCCAGCCCACGCCCGGCACCGCCATCTTGGGCACCGCAATCGTCGCGCCGCTCGTCGTAGCCCGCTCCAGCAGCCCATCGATGTTTTCCACATCGACCGTCACCACAAACGCATTCATCGCCGCCATCTCCTGCGGCACATCCCCGCGCCGCGGCAGCAGTCCACCATGGATGCCCGGCTCGTCGTCCGGCCCCGTATTGATCAGCCAGTACTCGGCGCCATCCCACTTGTTGAACATCCACCCGAACATGTGAGCATAGAAGTCGATCAGCTTCTGCGGGTCGGATGCCTGGATTTCAAAGTGAACGGGACGCGCCATGCCAGCTCCTTACTCAGTTGTTTGCCAAGGATCGTATTCGCCGATGCTCCACACATGCCCTTCGAGATCGCGGCAGGTAAAGCCGCGCATGCCCGGTTCGGCGTCCACCATATCGAGCACGATTTCCGCGTTTGCACGCTTGACGCGCCGATATACCGCGTCTGCATCGCGAACGGTCAGGCAGGTGGTCTGGGTTTGCATGCCGCCGATCTGGTCCGGCATCGTGATCAGCTTTCCGAAGTGGTCCTGCACGGAGGCCGATGCCAGCATGATCATGCCGTTGCCGAAGGTGAGCTGCGCGTGCAGCACATCCCCATAAGGCCCCGGCAGCACAAGCCGCTTTTCGAAGCCGAATACCTCGCACAGCCACTCGATGGCGCGAGGCGCATCACGGTAGCGCAGGCACGGGGTGACGGTTGACGTGGTGTCCTTTGCCGTTTGCGGCATCACATACTCCATAAACTCGAATGGACTTAATGTTAGCCGATTCCAGCCCAGCTATAGAAGTTGGTTTGTCGTCGTTGCCTATCCGAAACGCCACCCACTCAGTTCAAGCGCTCGACATCACTGATGATGGAGTAAAAGCCAGCGAGGTTCCCGGGGCTGACCATACAGCTTATTGTTTTACGGTGGGGTACCGCGCTTCAATAGCGAGTTCAATTTTCTCGCTCAAGCGTTGCAAATATCCCGTTCCCTCCCTTGCATCAATGGCTTCGACGGTCGCGTTGTTGAAGCCAGTAACGTATGCAATCCGCTCTTCGCTGTAGACATCTCCGGCAAACATCAACTCGATTCCGTGCTTCTCGTATTCCCGGACTCGCATCATGTCGCGTTCACCCGGGGGAGGGCTGAAAATGAAAAGCGCTGGCGTCCGATTGGCAACGCAGAGCCGGGCACGGGCCGGTCCGTCCGTTACGGCAAAAACAAGATCCCCGCAGGAAGGGCGTGACAGCGCTTCGTTAAACTCGGTTTTCTCGATGCACTTGTTGATCGCCTGCCTGCTGTCTGACGCGAGGGTCCAGCAATCAGCTGCAGCGGGAAGTTTGCGTGCGCCGTGCGCGCCTCGCCGCAAGGCGTTCGCCAATATCCGCATCGAAGGCGCACGCCCTGCCACCGCTGCGATGTAGATGTGGCGAATCCCCGATTCCTGGTTGCGCGTCGCCGGTTTGAGGGATTTGGCGTGTGGACCTAGCAGGAGTGTTCCGAGCTTTTCATGATACTCAGCGCCACCGCCAAATGCCGCCTGGCTCCAGTATTTATATGCCTGATCATAATGGCCTGCCCTAAACGCGGTATCGCCCTGGACACCCAGTTTGCTTAGCCAAGAGTCGGCCCTGGCTCCGCACGTAGCGGCCAACAGAAGGGATACAGCGAATAGGGTTTTTGCCACAACGATGTGTGTGATTGCCGAAGTCTTCTTCATGTCCCTTCCAATGCTAATCGCTCAAGCGGAGATGCACCACCTTGCAGCATTTCGCTCACCGCTCATGTTAGCGAAGATCGGTTTCACATCTGCTGGAAGAGGTGGGAATGGCCGCGGCTCACCTCCAGCTGCTGCGGATAGCCGCGCACGGAGAGCATCTGGCGTCCGCGCGAATCGCGCGTCACTTCGGCGATGGCATCGACGCGCACCAGCGTGGAGCGGTGGATGCGCCAGAATTCGTCCGGATCCAGTTCGTCGGACAGTTCCTTGAGCGTCTTGCGGATCAGGAGCTGCGCGTTCGCGGTCTGGACGCAGGTGTATTTTTCGTCGGCCTGGAAGAACAGGATCTCGCGCGTGCTGATCATGCGCAGGCTGTTGCCGACCTGCGCCTGGATCCACTTGAGGTAGGGCCGTTTGGGCTGATCCGATGCGGCTCCGTCGCGCAGCAGCCTGGTGAGTTCGCCCAGTTGTGCGCCGATGTCGCTTGGCGCCGACGTGAGGCGCTGCTTCAGCCGTTCGCGCGTCATCGCCAGCCGCTCGGCCGTCACCGGCTTGAGCAGGTAGTCCATCGCGCCCTGTTCGAACGCGTCGATCGCGTACTGGTCGTAGGCGGTGACGAACACGATGTGCGACGGGTGGTACAGCTGGCGTGCGCACTCGATGCCGTTCTGGCCCGGCATGCGGATGTCCAGGAAAATGATGTCCGGTTTGTGCTCGTGCGCCAGCGTGATTGCCTCGATGCCGTTGGCCGCTTCGTCCACGATCTGCAGGTCCGGCCACACTTCGGCAAGGCGCGCGCGCAGCTGGTCGCGCATCGGGGCTTCATCGTCGACGATCAGGGCTGTGGTCATGCACGTTTCTCCATTGGTCCGAACGGTACGCGGATCGACGCGTAGGCACCGCCCGCGAGCGGGGCTTCGATCACCAGTTGCGCGGCGTCGCCGAACAACAGCTTCAGGCGCTCGCGGATGTTGGCCAGGCCAACTCCCTCGTCCGAGTGCAGGTTGAAGCCAACGCCATTATCCTGTACATCGACCCACAGCTGGCGGTCGACCACGCGGGCGGTCACTTCAATGTGGCCGCCTTCGATCTTAGGTTCCAGGCCGTGCTTGATCGCGTTTTCGATCAGCGTCAGCAGCATCATTGGAGGGAACGGTGCGGTCTCCAGGTGCGCGGGTACGTCGAAGGTGACCGCCAGCCGCTCCTTCATCCGCGCCTGCATGATGGCGAGGTAGGCGCGCGACAGCTCCACCTGCTTGCCCAGCGTGCCTCCGCCGGCTGCGCGCATCTGCGGCAGCGTCGCACGCAGGTATTCGATCAGGTGCTGATGAATGCGGGCAGCCTGCTGCGGATCCGTTTCGATCAGCTGTCCGATCAGCGCGAGCGTGTTGAACAGGAAGTGCGGCTCGACCTGCGCCTGCAGGGTGGCCATCTGTGCTTCCACCAGGCGCCGTTCAAGGTTGGCCACATCGGCCTTCTCGACGGCGTCCTTGGCCACCAGCTCGGCACGGCGCTTGCCCCCGGCAACCACCTTGAGGCCGGCCGTGATCAGGATGAACATCATCGCCGGCTCGACCATCTGCACCATCACGCCGAACGCAAACACGAGGAACCAGGTGATGTAGAGCTGGCGCCACTCCGCGATGGCCAGCCAGTCGAAGAAGCGCCACCACAGCACCGACAGTTCGGTCATGGCCTCGTGCAGGAAATCCTTCACGTCCTGCACTCCGCCTTTTTTGCTGATGCTCATTTACTGCCCTTCCGGTGCCTGTGGTGGAGGGAGGTGGCGCGGTTTGGCGAACGCCGCCACCATCACTTTAATCAGCAGGAAGACCAGGAAGACGAAGATGGCGAGCGGGAGCAGGGTCAGGACCAGCGCCACACCGAGCGCCACGGCCAGCAGGGCCGGCCAGGACATGCCGGCGATCGCGCGTGCCACCTGGCGCACGGTCTCTTCCAGCGATTTGAAGAAATCGTTGATCGATTGGGTAAAGCTTTTTGGGGTGATGTCTTTCATTTCTTTCTCCATTCGGCACTGTGCCGATGGAAGCAATGTACCGCGGACTTGCTGCCCATCTCCATAGCGGACCGACGAACTGCAGGGCGGCGGGGATGAGTGGTAGCTGGTGCGTGCCGGACGGGAGAACGTTTTTTTGATTCCCCGCCTCGCTCCTGTGCGCCGCGTCAAAATGTGCTCTTTTTGCAACCTGTACGGTTGGCATTCCGTCTAAAACCGGAAGATGTGCCATAGTAATACCGCGGAATATCATGCGGGACATATTTCTTATTGTTTAGCTGTCTATTGGAGAAGTGCATGAACGAATCCAGACCAGCGTCGATGGCCTCCTTCTGGATGCCATTTACCAATAACCGCGATTTCAAGACCAATCCCCGTCTGCTCGTCTCGGCCGAAGGGATGTACTACACGGATGTGGACGGCAACAAGGTGCTGGACGGCACCGCCGGCCTCTGGTGCGTGCCCTGCGGCCACGCGCAGCCGAAGATCGTCAGCGCCGTGCGCGAGATGGTCGGCCAGCTCGACTTCGCGCCGACCTTCCAGATGGGCCATCCGGCCGCGTTCGACCTTGCAGAACAGCTGATGGAATACACGGGCCACAAGTTCGGCCACGTCTTCTATACCAATTCCGGCTCCGAAGCCGTCGATACCGCGCTCAAGATTGCGCTGGCCTACCACCGCGCGCGCGGCGAGGGCAGTCGCACCCGCCTGATCGGACGCGAGCGCGGCTACCACGGCGTGGGCTTCGGCGGCATCTCCGTCGGTGGCATCGGCGCCAATCGCAAACCATATGGACCGCTGCTGCCGGGCGTGGACCACCTGCCGCACACCCACTGCCCGGCGGAGAATGCGTTCTGCCGTGACGAGCCGGAATACGGCGCCCACCTCGCCGATGAACTGGAGCGGATCGTCGCGCTGCATGATGCATCCACCATCGCCGCAGTGATCGTGGAGCCGGTGGCCGGATCGACCGGAGTCCTGATCCCGCCGAAAGGTTATCTCAAGCGCTTGCGCGAGCTGTGCACCAAGCACGGCATCCTGCTGATCTTCGATGAAGTGATCACCGGCTTCGGGCGCCTGACCACGCCGTTCGCGGTCGATTATTTCGACGTGCAGCCTGACATGCTCACCTGCGCCAAGGGCCTGACCAATGGTGTCGTGCCGATGGGCGCGGTATTCTCCAAAAAGCACATCCATGACGCGTTCATGGAAGCGCCGCAGGGGATCGAACTGTTCCACGGCTATACCTATTCCGGCCACCCGATCGCATGCGCGGCATCGCTGGCCACGCTGGAGGTGTTCCGCGAGCAGGACGTGCTGGCGAACGCGAAGCGCCTGGCCGGCTACTGGGCCGATGCCGCGCATTCGCTCAAGGGACTGCCACACGTGATCGACATCCGCACGCTGGGACTGATCGCAGGCATCGAGCTGCAGCCGATCGACGGCAAGCCGGGTGCACGGGCCTTCGCCGCTTTCAAGAAGGCGTTCGCGGACGGGCTCCTGATCCGCGTCACCGGCGACATCATCGCGCTCTCGCCGCCGCTGGTGCTGGAGAAGAAACACATCGACGAGTTGTTCGGCAAGCTCGCCACCATCCTCAAGAACCTGGATTGACCATGCGCGAGCTCGATACGATCAGCCATTTCATCAACGGTGCGAAGGCGACGCCGCACGGCGAACGCTTCGGCGATGTGTTCAATCCGGCACGGGGCGAGCCGGTTGCGCGCGTGGCGATGGCGACGCAGGAGGAGGTGGATGCCGCGGTGGCCGCTGCCGCCGCCGCGTTCCGGGCCTGGGCCAACATGGCGCCGCTGGCGCGTGCGCGCGTGCTCTTCAAGTACCTGGAGCTGTGCCACCAGCACGTCGACGAATTCGCCACCATGCTCACGCGCGAACACGGCAAGACCCTGTCCGACGCCAAGGGCGAGGTCGCACGCGGCATCGAGATGGTGGAGTTCGCGGTCGGCATCCCGCAGATGCTCAAGGGCGAGTACACCGACCAGATCGCGCGCGGAATCGATGCGTGGTCGATGCGCCAGCCGCTCGGCGTGGTGGCCGGCATCACTCCATTCAACTTCCCGGTGATGGTGCCGATGTGGATGTTCCCCATCGCGATCGCGTGCGGAAATACCTTCGTGCTCAAGCCTTCCGAACGCGATCCGTCGGCATCGCTGCTGCACGCGCAGCTGCTCAAGCAGGCCGGCCTGCCGGATGGCGTGTTCAATGTGGTCCAGGGCGACAAGCTGGCGGTGGATGCGCTACTCGACCATCCGGACGTGCAGGCGATCAGCTTCGTAGGATCGACGCCGATCGCTGAATACATCTACGCGCGCGGCAGCGCTTCCGGCAAGCGGGTGCAGGCGCTGGGCGGCGCCAAGAACCACATGGTGGTGATGCCGGATGCGGACATGGAAATGGCGGTGGACGCCCTGATCGGCGCTGCCTACGGCTCCGCGGGCGAGCGCTGCATGGCAATTTCGGTGGCGGTGGCGGTGGGCGACGCCGCCGACCAGCTGATTCCGCAGCTGGCGCGGCGTACCGAAGCGCTCAAGATCCGCGACGGCATGGACGGCGAGGCCGAGATGGGTCCGGTGATCACGCGCGCCGCCAAAGAGCGCATCGAAAAGCTGATCGGGCATGGCGTGGAGCAGGGCGCGACGCTGGTGGTGGACGGGCGCGGCTACCGCGTCCCGGGTCGCGAGGAAGGCTTCTTCGTCGGCGGCACGTTGTTCGACCACGTCACGCCAGACATGGCGATCTACAAGGAAGAGATCTTCGGCCCGGTCCTGTGCGTGGTGCGGGCGCCGGATGCTGCCGCTGCGGTCAACCTGATCAACGCGAACGAGTATGGCAACGGCGTGGCAATCTTCACGCGCGATGGCGGCGTGGCGCGCGAGTTCGTGCGCCAGATCCAGGTGGGCATGGTGGGCGTGAACGTGCCATTGCCGGTACCGATGGCGTTCAGCAGTTTTGGCGGATGGAAGCGCAGCCTGTTTGGCGACCATCACGCCTACGGTCCGGAGGGCGTGCGCTTCTACACGCGGCACAAGGCCGTGATGCAGCGCTGGCCGAACACCGCCAGCGCCGGCGCGCAGTTTGCGTTCCCCACCATGAAGTAGCGACACCCCGTCATCCCCGCGAAGGCGGGGACCCATGCTGAGCAAGCGCTTCGGCAGCTTAGCATGGGCCCCAGCCTTTGCCGGGGGCGACGGCATGCATCACCAATCCCATCTCAAGGAAGGGTTTGCAATGATCGACTCGCTAAAGCACCTGCCGACTCCCACCGCATCCCACGCGGACCTGGCCCTCAACTTTACCGACCTCGCTCCGCCGCTGACTGCGCGCCAGGCCGCCATCGAAAGCGCCCGCTGCCTGTACTGCTACGACGCGCCGTGCATGCGCATCTGCCCGACCGAGATCGACGTCGCAAGCTTCATCCGCAACATCCACGACGGTAACGTGGACGGAGCCGCGGTGGGCATCCTCAAGCAGAACATCTTCGGCGGCGCCTGTGCCCGCGTATGCCCGACCGAGATCCTGTGCGAGAGCGCCTGCGTGCGCAACCACGACGCAGAAGGCCAGCCGGTAAAGATCGGCCTGCTGCAGCGCTTCGCGCTCGATCATGCGGCGCTGAAGGAGCATCCGTTCACACGCGCGCCTTCCAACGGCAAGCGCGTGGCTGTGGTGGGCGCCGGTCCTGCCGGCCTGTCCTGCGCGCACCGCCTGTCGATGCTGGGCTACGACGTGGTCGTGTACGAGGCGAGGGAAAAGTCCGGTGGCCTGAATGAGTATGGCATCGCCAAATACAAGCTCACCGATAACTTCGCCCAGCGTGAGGTGGATTTTGTACTCGGCATTGGCGGCATCGAGGTGCAGCACGGCCGCGTATTGGGTGCCAACCTGCACCTGGCCGACCTGCACGCGCAGTTCGACGCGGTCTTCCTCGGAATCGGCCTGTCCGCGAGCCGTGCGCTCGGCCTGACGGGCGAGGACGCTCCCGGCCTGGCCGCCGCGGTGGAATACATCGCGGCCCTGCGCCAGGCCGGCGACCTGTCCGCGTTGCCGGTGCCACGCCGCGCCATCGTGATCGGCGCCGGCAATACCGCCATCGACATTGCCGTGCAATTGCGGCGACTTGGGTCGGAGGAGGTCACGCTGGTGTACCGGCGCGGATTCGAATCCATGAGCGCCACGCTGCACGAGCAGGAAATCGCAAAGGCAAACCAGGTGCGCATGCTCGTGTGGGCCGCGCCCGGCGAAGTGCTGCTGGACGCGGCGGGCCGCGTGCGCGGCATGCGCTTCGAGCGCACCCGGCAGGCGGACAACCTGGTCGTCGGCACCGGCGAATTCGTCGAGATCGCGGCGGACGCCGTGTTCAAGGCCATCGGGCAGAAGATGGACACCGCCAGCCTGTCGGACCCGATGGCGCGCCAGATCGAAAACCGCGGCGACAAGATCAACGTGGACGCCTTCTTCCGGACCTCCGTGCCGGGCATCTATGCCGGTGGTGACTGCATCGCACCGGGACAGGACCTGACGGTGCAGGCGGTGCAGCAGGGCAAGCTGGCTGCACTCGCCATCCACCACGACATCCAATCGAAACTGGAGGCTGCATAACATGGCTGACCTGAGCATCGATTTTTGCGGCATCAAGTCTCCCAACCCGTTCTGGCTGGCGTCCGCGCCGCCAACCGACAAGGCCTACAACGTGGTGCGCGCCTTCGAGGCGGGGTGGGGCGGGGTGGTCTGGAAAACGCTGGGCGAGGACCCGCCGGCAGTCAACGTGTCGTCACGCTACTCCGCGCATTACGGGAAGAACCGCGAGGTGCTCGGCTTTAATAACATCGAGCTGATCACCGACCGCAGCCTGCAAATCAACCTGGACGAGATCACGCAGGTCAAGAAGGACTGGCCTGACCGCGCGCTGGTCGTCTCGCTGATGCTGCCGTGCGAAGAACACCAGTGGGCCGGCATCCTGCCACTGATAGAGGCGACCGGTGCGGATGGCATCGAACTGAATTTCGGCTGCCCGCACGGGATGCCGGAGCGCGGCATGGGTGCAGCCGTGGGCCAGGTGCCGGAATACGTGGAGATGGTGACGCGCTGGTGCAAGTCACACACGCGCCTGCCGGTGATCGTCAAGCTCACCCCCAACATCACCGACGTGCGCATGCCCGCGCGCGCCGCCATGGCCGGGGGCGCCGATGCGGTCTCGCTGATCAACACAATCAACTCGATCACGCACCTGGACCTGGACCGCATGGTCGCGTTCCCGGCGGTGGGTAACGCCAGCACGCACGGCGGCTATTGCGGCTCCGCGGTCAAGCCGATCGCGCTCAACATGGTGGCCGAGATCGCGCGCGATCCGCTGACTGCGCGGCTGCCGATCTCCGGCATCGGCGGCATTGGCAACTGGCGCGACGCGGCCGAGTTCATCGCGCTTGGCGCAGGCTCGGTGCAGGTGTGCACGGCCGCCATGCTGCACGGTTTCCGCATCGTCGAGGAGATGAAGGACGGCCTGTCGCGCTGGATGGACGCGCAGGGCTACCGCAGCATCGCCGACTTCGCGCGCAAGGCAGTGCCCAACACCACCGACTGGAAATACCTGGACATGAACTACCAGGTGATCGCGCACATCGACCAGGACAAGTGCATCAAGTGCGGCAAGTGCTACATCGCCTGCGAGGATACCTCGCACCAGGCCATCGCCAAACTGGATGCTGCCGGCGCGCGCACCTACAGCGTGATCGACGCCGAATGCGTGGGCTGCAACCTGTGCGAGATCACGTGCCCGGTAGAGGGCTGCATCACCATGGTGCCGCAGCAGTCCGGCAAGCCTTATATGAACTGGCTGCAGGACCCGCGCAACCCGCGCGGCGAATCACGTTTGACCGGGGCCGAAGCCGCCGATACACTCTGACAGCCTTCACCCCGAACGGAGACAGCACGTGAATAATGACTTGTCTGGCAGCTCGCAGTTGTGGAATGAGGATCTCGCGCCGACCACGGAGGCGCAAAGGACATGGCGGTGGTACCACTTCGCCGCGCTCTGGATCGGAATGGTGATGTGCATCCCGGCCTACACGCTGTCGGCCAGCCTGATCGAGGCTGGCATGTCGGCGCCGCAGGCCGTGTGGACGGTGTTCATCGCGAACGCCATCGTCCTGCTGCCGATGCTGGCCATCGGCCACGCCGGCACCAAGTACGGCATACCGTATGCCGTGCTGGCGCGTGCGTCGTTCGGGACCTCGGGCGCCAAGCTGCCGGCGCTGCTGCGCGCGATCGTCGCCTGCGGCTGGTACGGCATCCAGACCTGGTTCGGCGGCAGCATGATCTACACGCTGCTGGGCGTCATATCGGGGGCGCCGATCGGCGGCGAGCCGCTTGGCTGGCTGGGTATCAACGGCGCGCAGCTGCTGTGCTTCCTGGCTTTCTGGGCGATCCAGTTTTTCTTCGTCGTGCACGGCATCGACTCGATCCGCAAGCTGGAGACCTATACGGCGCCGGCCAAGATCTTGATCAGCTTTGTGCTGCTCTGGTGGGTATACGACAAGGCGGGCGGTTTCGGCACACTGTGGTCGCAGCCGTCGCAGTTCGCGCCGGGCGGCACCAAGGCCGGGCTGTTCTGGCAGACGTTCTGGCCGTCGCTGACTGCGATGGTCGGATTCTGGGCCACGCTGGCGCTCAACATCCCCGACTTCACCCGCTTCGCCAAGTCGCAGCGCGACCAGGTGGTCGGCCAGACCATCGGCCTGCCCGCGCCAATGGGGTTGCTGGCGGCGATGGCGGTGATCGTCACCTCCGCTACCGTGGTCCTGTATGGCAAGGCCTTGTGGGACCCGGTGGATGTCGCCAGCCGCATGACCGGGATCGCCGTGCTGGTCGCACTGATCGTGCTGCTGGTCGATACCGTCAGCGTCAACCTCGCCGCCAACCTGGTCGGGCCGGCGTACGACTTCTCCGCGCTGTCGCCGGGGCGTATCTCGTACCGCACCGGCGGCTACATCACGGCCGGTATCGCGCTCGCCATGATGCCGTGGAAGATCCTCGAGACCTCGCATGGCTACGTGTTCACCTGGCTGATCGGCTATTCGGCGCTGCTCGGGCCGATCGCGGGCATCCTGATCGTCGACTACTACCTGGTGCGCAGGACCGAGCTCCGGGTGGAAGAGCTGTACCGCGGCGAAGGCGAGTACGCCTACCGCAATGGCTGGAACATGGCGGCCGTGGTCGCATTCACGATTGGCGTGCTGCCCAACCTGCCGGGATTCCTCAATGCCGCGTTCCCTGAAGCCTTTCCCGGCGTGGACAGCAGCTTCAAGACCATCTACACCTATGCCTGGTTTGTCGGCCTGGTGCTGTCCGGCGTTGTGTACGGTGTGATGATGAAGAACAAAGCGGTGCCGCAAATGCGCACTGCGACCCAGCCCTGAGGAGTCCTGCATGAACATCCTGATCCGGGGCGGCACCGTTGTGAACGCGGACCGCGCCTTTCGTGCCGACGTATTGTGCGAGGGCGACCGCATCGTCGCGATCGGTCCCGAGGTGATGGCGCCGCCCGGCGCGCAAGTGATCGATGCCGGGGGCCAGTACGTCATGCCGGGCGGGATCGATACGCACACCCACATGCAGCTTCCGTTCATGGGCACCGTGACCGCGGACGACTTCTTTACCGGAACCGCGGCCGGGCTGGCGGGCGGCACCACCACCATCATGGACTTCGTGATCCCCAATCCGAAGCAGTCGCTGATGGAGGCGTACCGCACCTGGCGCGGCTGGGCGAAGAAGGCGGCGGGCGACTATACCTTCCACGTCGCCGTGACCTGGTGGGACGAGTCGGTGCACGCCGACATGGGGACGCTGGTGCGCGAGCATGGCGTGAACAGCTTCAAGCACTTCATGGCGTACAAGAACGCGATCATGGCCGATGACGAAACGCTGGTGAAATCGTTCCGGCGCGCGCTGGAGCTGGGCGCGATCCCGACCGTGCATGCGGAGAACGGCGAGCTGGTGTTCCAGCTGCAGAAGGAGCTCCTGGCGAAAGGGATCACCGGCGCGGCCGCTCACCCGATGTCGCGTCCTCCGGAAGTGGAAGCGGAGGCCGCGAACCGTGCCATCGCAATCGCGAACGTGCTCGGGACGCCCGTGTATATCGTCCACGTTTCTTGCGCCGAAGCGCTGGATGCGATCACGCGGGCGCGCGCCCGGGGCCAACGCGTGTATGGCGAGGCGCTGGCCGGCCACCTCGTCATCGACGACAGTGTGTACCAGAGCGAGGACCAGGAATACGCGCGCGCCTTCGTCATGAGTCCACCGTTTCGGGGCAAGCAGCACCAGGCGGCGCTGTGGCAGGGCCTGCAAGGTGGCAACCTGCACACCACCGCGACCGACCACTGCACCTTCTGCGCGGAGCAGAAGGCGGCCGGTGCGGCGGACTTCACCAAAATCCCGAATGGCTGCGGCGGCGTCGAAGACCGCATGGCCGTGGTGTGGGACGCGGGCGTCAACACCGGCCGCCTGACACCATCCGAATTCGTGCGTGTGACCTCGACCAACGCCGCCCAGATCTTCAACATGTACCCGCGCAAAGGCGTGGTAGCGGTGGGTGCGGACGCCGACCTGGTGGTGTGGGATCCGTCGGCCTCGCGCACCATCTCGGCGAAGACGCAGTTCGCAAAAGGTGGCTTCAACGTGTTCGAAGGGCGCACTGTAAAAGGCATCAACACGCACACGGTCGCAGCGGGCCGCCTGGTGTTCGCCAACGGCGACCTGCGCGCGGTGGAAGGAGCAGGGAGGCACATCGACCGCCCGGCATTCCGGCCAACCGTCGCGGCGTGAGCAGGGCGCACATCAACCGGGTTTGCAGCGGGGAGGAGAGCATGAACGAACTACGCATCAACGGCGAGCGGCTGTGGTCATCGCTGATGGAGCTGGCGCAGATCGGCGCCACGCCCAAGGGCGGCGTCAAGCGCCTGACGCTGACGGACCTGGACCGGCAGGGCAGGGACCTGGTCACCGCCTGGGCGCGCGAGGCCGGGATGAGCGTGACGGTGGACCAGATCGGCAACGTGTTCATGCGCCGCGAAGGCAGCAACCCGTCGCTGCCACCGGTGATGACCGGCAGTCATATCGACACACAGCCGACCGGCGGCAAGTTTGATGGCAATTACGGCGTGCTGGCCGGGATCGAGGTCGTGCGCACGCTGAACGACCTCGGGATCAGGACCGAGGCGCCGATCGAGGTCGCGTTCTGGACCAACGAGGAGGGATCGCGCTTCGTGCCGGTGATGATGGGATCGGGTGTGTTTTGCGGCGCGTTCACGCTGGAACATGCGTACGCCGCGAAGGACGTCGAGGGCAAGACCGTGCGCGAGGAGCTGGAGCGCATCGGCTACCTGGGCGACGAAGTGCCGGGCCAGCATCCGATCGGTGCGTACTTCGAGACGCACATCGAACAGGGACCGGTGCTGGAGGACGAAGGCAAGGTAATTGGCGTAGTGCCTGCGGTGATGGGCCTGTCGTGGTACGACTGCACCGTTGGCGGCATGGAAGCGCACGCCGGACCGACACCGATGCACCTGCGCCGCGACGCCCTGCAGGTCGCCACGAAGATCATGCAGGAAGTGGTCGCCATCGCGAACCGCTATCCGCCGTATGGTCGTGGCACGGTCGGCATGGTGCAGGTCTTCCCCAACAGCCGTAACGTCATACCGGGTCAGGTCAAATTCAGCATCGACCTGCGCAACGTGAACGACGAACTGCTGAACCGCATGCACCAGGACATGCTGGCGTTTATCGACAGGACGCGTGGCGAGAGCGGGCTATCGATCGACATCGAGCGGGTCTCGTACTACCCGCCATGTCCGTTCCACCCTGACTGCGTGGGCGCGGTGCGCAAGGCGACCGAAAAGCTGGGATATTCGACCATGGACGTGGTGTCGGGCGCGGGGCATGACGCCATCTATGCCGCGCGGGTGGCGCCGGCGGGCATGATCTTCGTCCCGTGCAAGGACGGCATCAGCCACAACGAGATCGAAGATGCCAAGCCGGAGCACCTTGAAGCCGGCTGCAACGTCCTGCTGCACGCCATGCTCGAACGCGCAACAGTCGTCCCCGGCTAACCCGTCAGCGAACTCGTCATCCCCTCGAACGCGATTGGGGTCGTCCCCGTTTTCCCCCGAACGCGGGGACCCATGCTGAATGACCGAAGTCCCCCGTGCATTTGTCATCGGTATCAAGCCTGGGACCTGAAGCTGCGCAGGAAATCAAGCATCACCCGCGCCGCGACATCCGCATCGTCCGCCGTCATCGTCTCCAGGGGATTGTGACTGATGCCGCCATTGCCGCAGCGCGTGAACAGCATCGCCACATCCGTGATCGACGCCATCGCCATCGCATCGTGTCCGGCGCCCGACAGCAGATCGTAGCGCGGCAGGCCCGCACGTACTACGGCCCCGCCCAGCTGGTCCATCAGCCACGGTGCACAAGGCGCAGCATCCGCCGCCACGATCTGCTGCACCGACGCCTCGACGCCGCGGCGCGCGCCAATCTCCGCGATTCCTTCAAGGATGTCCGTGACTGCCGCCGCGCGAACGGCATCGTCGGCCGCGCGAATATCGAGCGACAGCGCGCACCGCCCCGGGATCACGTTGACCGAACCCCCGGGCACTTCCAGCTGGCCCACTGTCCCGACCAGCGATGGCTGCCCCGCGCAGCGGCGCTCGACCAGCAGCACGATCTCCGCCGCAGCGGCCGCCGCATCGCGACGCATGTGCATCGGCGTCGTGCCTGCGTGGCTGGCTACACCCGCCAGTTCAACGAGGAAGCGCGAACTGCCGGCGATTGCCGTCACCACGCCCAACGCCAGTCCCTGCTCGAGCAGCACCGGTCCCTGCTCGATGTGCACCTCCACGAACGCCAACAGGTCCTCCTTGCGGCGCGCAATCTGCGGAATGCGTGCAGGGTCGAAGCCGGCTGACGCGATCGCATCGCGCATCGTCACGCCGGCCGCATCGTTCTGGTCCAGCAAGGTCATGTCGAATCGTCCGGTGACCGCATTACTGCCCAGGAAAGTGCTCTTGAACCGCACGCCTTCCTCTTCCGCGAATGCCACCACCTCAAAATGGAAGGGCAAGCGTTCGCCGCGCTCGTGCAGGTGGCGCGCCACCGCGATGGGCAGCGCGATACCGAGCCGGCCATCGTATTTGCCGCCGTTGCGGACCGTATCGTAGTGCGATCCGGTCATCAGCGTCTTCGCACCGGGATCCGCGCTCGCGTAGCGTCCCACCACATTGCCCACATCGTCCGTGTGTACCTCCATCCCCGCGTCGCTCATCCACTCCGCGATCCGCTGCGCGGTGCGGCGATGCGCCGGCGTCATGTACGCGCAGGTGAGGCCCTCGTCCGAATCGCTCCAGGCGCCGATCTCCTCCAGCTGGCGCATGATGCGCGGCCCGAACTCCAGCTGCACGCCGAGCAGCTCATTGAGCCGGATCTCGGCGATGCGGTGCACCTGGCGCAGGCACTCGGCCATCTCGTCCTGCGGCCGGTTGCGCAGGCGCCGCGTAAAAGTCGCGATCACCTGCTCGCGCGTCAGTCCATCGCCGGTTGGCCCCTTGACCGCCAGGATGAACGCAAACCCGAACTTCGCGTTGTACTCGCCGTTAAGCCGCTGGAGCGTCGCAAACTCCTCCGGGCTGCACCTGTTCAGCCCCGACTTCGCCTGCTCCCCGGTCGACTCCTGCGTCAGCTCGCCCGCGATTGCCGCGCGCCCGGCCAGTTCCGGATGCGCCCGCAGCAACCCTAGTTGCTCTTCCCGCGTTGCGCGTGCCACCACCTCCTGCAGCGCCAGCTTCAGCGACGCCAGCGTCGCGAAGGGCCGCGCCTGCGCCGCCCGCTCCGGAATCCACGGCGAATGCTCATAAATCCCGTTCAGGCGCGCCACAAACGCCGGCGTATCAAGTTGGTTCAGTTCGGTCAAAGTAGTCATAGCACGAATCATATATCTCCCTCGTCCTCCCCATATAAGCCCCCCGATATACCTGATCTACATCAACCACGGGGTCAGGTCACGTTTCCCCTTGGGGTCAGGCACCTTCACTGCTGAGCTGGTGTCAGGTCACCGGCGCGTATCCCGCTACTTTGCCGCCTCTGGAGCGCGTCGAGAGCCGATTCCGATACCCGATCCCGTCAAAAACCCGGCCGAACCCTGCGCTGCATCAACCGTGGGGTCAGGCCTCGATTCCCCTTGGGGTCAGGCACCTGCGGGAGGGGCGGGTGCCTGACCCCAAGGGGGGTGTTACGGGTGGGTAAGTGCAGCGGCGGTGGCACTGACCTGGTCGCGCAGCCACTTGTGCTCCGGCGCGGAATGCACGCGCTCGTGCCACAGCTGGTAGAAGCGCATCGGCGGGAAGCGCACCGGTACCGTAAACGTCTTTAGCGGCAGCGTCTTTTCGTAGGAGCGGATGAACTGGCGCCCGGTCGTCAGCACGAGGTTGGTTTGCGTGAGCATGTGGGGGATCAGGCCAAAATATGCCGATTCGACGGCGACGTTGCGACGCAGTCCCTGGCGCTCGAGGAAGGTGTCGATCACGCCGTGGTAGCCCGGCAGGATCTGCGAGGGGGCGACGTGCGGCAGCGAGAGGTAGTCGGCCAGCGTCATGGCGTCGGCCCTGGTGCGCCGCGCGTACGGGCAGTCGGCGCGCATGGTGCATACGATCGGGTCTTCGAACAGTTTGGAGATGTGCAGGTGCGCCGGCGGTTCGTCCCAGTTGGCGATGACGAGGTCCAGCTCGCCGTCCGACAGCATGCGGTTGTAGTCGACACCCGGCCCCAGCGAGTGGATGACGATGCGGCTGCGCGGCGATCCACGCCGCAGCGCGGCCACGACGTTGGGCAGGAACTGGCTGTCCAGGTAGTCGGGCGCGGCGATGTGGAAGCTGCGCTCTTCCTCCTCCGGCACGAACGGAGTCTTCTTGACGAACAGCGCTTCGGTCTCGTCCAGGATGCGCTTGGCCGGCTTGAGCAGGCTTTCGCCGTGCTGCGTCGGCACCATGCCGCGCGCGCCGCGCACCAGCAGCGGGTCGCCGGTCAGTTCGCGCAGCTTGCGCAGCGAGGCGGAAATCGAGGGCTGCGGCTGGTTCAGCTTGAGCGCGACGCGCGAGACGTTCTTCTCCACCAGCAGCAGGTACAGGATGCGGATCAGGTGCAGGTCGAGGTGCTGGGGCAGGCTGGCCATTCGGATGAATATATGAGATTCGGTATGTCGAATATACGCGATTTTTCATGTTGTGCGAATGGCATTCGCGCTATCGTCGGACAATTCGCGTAACTCTGCCCGCCCCCGATGGAATACCTGATCCCCTATGCCCTGGAGTGGCTGAACCTCCTTTTTCGCTGGCTCCACATCATTACGGGCATCGCCTGGATCGGCGCGTCGTTCTATTTCGTCTGGCTCGATAATTCGATCCGACCGCCGGCGCCCGGTTCGGACCTGGCGCAGAAGGGCGTGTCCGGCGAGCTGTGGGCCGTCCACGGCGGCGGCTTCTACAACCCGCAGAAGTACCTGGTCGCACCCGCGCAGCTGCCGAAGGAGCTCCACTGGTTCAAGTGGGAAGCCTATTCGACCTGGCTGTCCGGCTTCGCGCTGCTGTTCATCGTGTACTACTTCAATGCACAGGCGATGATGGTGGACCGCTCGGTCGCGGACCTCTCCAGCCTGCAGGCCAACGCGATCGGCCTTGGCAGCCTGCTGGTCGGCTGGGTGGTGTACGACCTGCTGTGCCGCTCGCCGCTCGGCAAGCACGACCTGGCGTTCGGCGCGGTGATCTTCGGCTTCCTGCTCGCCAGCGCCTGGGTGCTCACCCATTACCTGAGCGGCCGCGCGGCCTTCATCCACGTCGGCGCGATGATCGGCACGATGATGGTCGGGAATGTGCTCATGCTGATCATCCCCGGCCAGCGCAAGATGGTCGATGCGATGATGGCCGGCCGGAAGCCGGACCCGGTCCACGGCATCAAGGCCAAGCAGCGCAGCGTGCATAACAATTACTTTACGCTGCCGGTGCTGTTCATCATGATCAGCAATCACTTCGCGATGACCTATCGCCATCCGCACGCCTGGGCGATCCTCGGCACGATCATGCTGGCCGGTGTGCTGATCCGTCACTTCTTCAACCTGCGTCACAAGGGCCGCGTGGAGTGGAGGTATCCGGCGGCCGGCGTGGCGCTGCTGCTCGCGCTGGCAGTGCTGCTGGCGCCGTCGCCGCCGCAGGCCACCGCTGCGGTCGGCGACAACGCTGCGCAGTTCGCCCAAGTCCGGCAGATCGTCACGCAGCGCTGCGTGTCCTGCCATTCGGACCAGCCCACCCAGCCCGGCTTCGCCGCGGCGCCTTCCGGCGTGATGCTCCATACGCCCGAGCAGATCGCGCAGAACGCACAACGCATCTATCAACAGACAGTACAACTCAAGGCGATGCCGCTGGCGAACCTCACCAACATGACCGACGCTGAACGCGCGCAGCTGGCCGCGTGGTACGAAGCAGGAGCGAAACAGGAATGACACACAAGGAACAGCTGGCGCAGTGGATCGACACGCACTTCGATGAGGAGGTGGCATTCCTCCGGGAGGTAATCCGCATTCCGACCGATACGCCGCCGGGGAACAACGCGCCCCACGCGGACGCTGTCGCCGCCATGGTCGAAGCGTTCGGCTGGCACGCGGAGAAACACGCGGTGTCGCAGCAGCAGGTGCGCGACTACGGCATGGAGAGCATCACCAACCTGGTGATCCGCCGTCCCTATAAAGAAGGCGGCCCGACCATCGCGCTCAACGCGCACGGTGACGTGGTGCCGCCAGGTGAAGGGTGGACCAAGCCTCCTTACGGCGGCGTGGTGGAGGACGGCTATATCTACGGCCGTGCCGCTGCAGTCTCCAAATGCGACTTCGCGACCTACATCTTCGCGGTGCGTGCGCTGGAGGCGCTCGGTGTGCCGCTGCGCGGCGGCCTCGAGCTGCACTTCACCTACGATGAGGAATTCGGCGGGCTGCTGGGCCCGGGCTGGCTCCTCTCGCAGAAGATCACGCGCCCGGATTTCGTGATCGCCGCAGGCTTCAGTTACAACATCGTCACCGCGCATAACGCCTGCCTGCAGCTCGAGATCAGGGTCAACGGCAAGTCCGGCCACGGCGCGATGCCGGAGACCGGGCACGATGCGCTGCAGGCCGCAACCCGGATCCTCAACGCGATCTACGGCGAGCTGCCGGAACTGAAGAAGATCAAGTCGAAGGTACCGGGAATCGATTCGCCAACCATGCTGGTGGGCCGCATCGATGGCGGCACCAATACCAACGTCGTCCCGGGGAAGGTGGTGATGAAAATGGATCGCCGCATGATCCCGGAAGAAGATCCGGTGGAAGTGGAAGCGCATGTGCGCAAACTGATTGAGGGTGCCGTGCACGGCCTGCCCGGC
The DNA here is from genome assembly GCA_036405115.1 of Telluria sp. Lineage (GTDB taxonomy): Bacteria > Pseudomonadota > Gammaproteobacteria > Burkholderiales > Burkholderiaceae_D > Telluria. The sequence continues at coordinate 58,597 of DASWYE010000055.1, forward strand.
ATCTCGATCGAGATCCGCCGCCTGCTTCTCTCCCACGCGCTGCGTCCCTTGCCTGGTCAGGAAAAGCTGGTTGCGCGCCTCCAGCAGAACGGCCGCGATGTAATCGGCGAAGAGATCACGGCCCAGGGCACGCCGCTGTATGCGGACGCGCGCCTGTACGGTGACGCCGGCATCCCGGCGGTGCTGTATGGCGCCGGCCCGCGCACGGTGCCCGAGTCGAACGCCAAG